>CAMAVB010000106.1 GCA_945861465.1 Candidatus Kuenenia stuttgartensis | reverse complement strand
GCGATTATGCGAACGTGCAGGATTTCAGTGAGGCCGTGTTCAGCGAATTGCGAAAAGCTCGCATCGATCTGGTGACGCTCGCCGGTTTCTTAAGTTTGCTGCACATTCCGGATGATTTCCTGTGGCGGGTGATCAACATTCATCCGTCTCTGATTCCCGCGTTTTGCGGCCATGGATTTTATGGCCATCACGTGCATGAGGCCGCGATCCGGCGAGGCGTGAAGATCAGCGGCTGCACAGTCCATTTTGCCGACAACGAATACGATCACGGCCCCATCATTCTGCAGCAGACCGTGAATGTCCCCGACGGATGCACGGCCGATGATTTGTCAGCCCTTGTGTTTGAACAGGAACAAATCGCGTATCCCGAAGCCATCCGACATCTGGCATCCGGGCGATTGACGATTCAGAATCGGCGGACATTTTTCAGTTGACGTGCTGCACCGACGTAAACAAACCGAAATTTCCCGGCCCACGCGGTCGCATTCACGTCATTGCACCACAACGATCAATCCGTAACTGGACACCATGAGCGTTTTACCCTTTATCAAAATGCACGGATGCGGCAACGACTACGTGTTCGTCGATGCGATGGCATGGACCGCGACCAAAATCGGTACATTCGAATTTGCGGCGGTCGCTCGACAAGTCAGCGATCGACATCGATCGATTGGCGGTGATGGTCTGGTGGTGATGTTGGCGTCGGATCACAGCGATGCCGATGCCCGGATGAGAATGTTCAATGCGGATGGTTCGGAAGGAACTCTGTGCGGGAACGCACTCCGGTGTATGGCCATGTGGCTCCATCAGTCGGGACGCTGTGGATCGCGTTGCCGGATCGCGATGCATGATCGCATCATCGACGCCGAAGTCCTGTGCCCTGAACCGGACCGCAAACGGGCGCATGTTCGCTGCGTCATTGGCACGCCGGTGGTCGTTTCGCCTGCCGCCACGGGTCTGCAGCAATACCTGCGGCACATCACATTGCCGGACGTGTTGCTGCGAGGCCAACCTCTGCAATTAATCGCAATCATGATGGGCAACTCGCACGCGATTATACAGGTTGATGATCTGAAGGACGTCCCGTTTGACGCGATCGGTCCCCGGGTAGAACGGCATCCTGAATTTCCGGATCGCACAAACGTCGAGTTCGTGCAGTCGACCGGAGCCAGCAGCGCCAGCGTCCGCGTCTGGGAACGCGGTTCCGGCGAAACTCAAGCCTGCGGTTCCGGTGCCTGTGCGACGGCCATCATGGGCTGGGCGACAGGGCTGTTCCTGCTAAGCGCCCCCGTCGAGATCCGGATGACCGGCGGCGACCTGATTGTGCGACTGTCAACCGAAAACGTTGTCTCGCTCGAAGGCCCGGCCGAAGAATCATTTCGCGGCGAAGTGCAGGTCTCACTCCTGTAACTTGACTCTCCGAGTCGAGTCATCCGTACGCCGGACCAAGCGAAGCGCAGTTCCGGCACGTGTCTCCCAATTGCCGGAACTGCGCTCCGCTTGGTCCGGCCTACCCCAAAATCAAGCATCGACGTCGCGCAACTGCCATCGCTGTCGAACCCCGGGAAACGAATGTTCCTTGGCCCACGGAACCCGAACTGCCATAATTCCCGACTCTGCAATTTCAAAACTCATCCACGATCTTCCGCCTTTGAGGAATCCCGCCCATGCATTTCGTTCTCGTTGCACTCTGCACGCTTTTGCTTCCCGGTGACTGGCCGCAGTTCCGCGGGCCGAATTCTGACGGACACTCCGACGAGTCGAAGACTCCCATGGAATGGTCGGATACGAAGAATGTGACCTGGAAGTTTTCAGTCCCGGGCCTGGGTTGGTCTTCGCCCGCGATTGCTAATGGCAAGGTCTTCCTGACCACGGCTGTGCCGCAAGGTGAAGGACTGTCGCTGCGAGTCCTCGCCGTAGATGCAGCAAACGGCAAGACCATCTGGGATCGGGAATTCCGCACTGTCGAAAAATCTCCCTCAATCCACACAAAAAACAGCCATGCCAGCCCGACGCCGATCATCCATGATGGATCTGTGTTTGTGCATTTTGGAGCGCTCGGCATGGCGAGATTATCCGCCGACAATGGTGCTGTGCAATGGATGAACTCTGAACTCGAGTATTCACCTCTGCACGGCAGCGGCGGTTCCCCTGTGCTGTACAACGGCAGGCTCTTTATTGCCTGTGACGGCACATCAAAACCGTTCGTGGCTGCGATCGATGCGAAGACTGGCAAAGTTGCATGGAAGACTCCCCGTTCGGTTGAAGCACGCATCAGCCACTCATTCGGCACTGCAGCCGTGACCGTTGTGGATGGCAAGGCTCAGCTATTGGCACCAGGCCCCAACCATCTGGCAGTCTACGACCTGGAAACAGGCGCCGAGATCTGCAAAGTACTGGCACCAGGCTGGTCGGTGGTTCCGCAGCCGGCAGTTGGACATGGCATGGTGTTCTACAATCACGACTACGACAATCCGGAACTCATGGCCGTGAAACTCGGCGGAGTCGGCGATGTGACAGATACTCACGTGGTGTGGCGAATCAATCGCGGAGCACCGAGCACTCCGTCGCCGCTGCTGGTTGGTGATGAACTGTACTTCGTTTCTGACACCGGGATTGCATCCTGCGTCGATGCCAAAACCGGCGAGCGCCATTGGATGGAACGACTCGACGGCAATTTCTCTGCCTCCCCGGTCCTTGCCAACGGTCACGTGTTGTTCCTGAACGAAACCGGTGAGGCGACGTGGGTGACGACTGGCAAGGAATTTACCGTCCTTGGCAGAAACACCGTTCCCGGTCGCACCTTCGCGACGCCCGCGTTCTCCGACGGTGCGATGTATGTGAGGACAGATGAAACGCTGTATAAATTCTCGGAGTGATTCACCGACGGGCAGTCGTGAGATGGTAAATACGATGCTCGGACGAAATTTGCACTATTTGACCGTCCCGTCATTCCCTTCTGCAAGACAGTATCAACGTCCCGGCTCATCATCCGGCGGTGAGCGCGGTATTCCGAAGTGCCGTTCGTTAGAATGGGGACTGGTGAGTTGTGCACTGCAGAGTTCCACAGGTCGATAACAATGGCCAGGTCAGATCTACTTTTAGCATTGGTTCGTGCTGGGACTCACGGCGATAAGTCGGTCTTTCGAAAGACCGTAGAAGCGATCGTTGCTGAAGAACGACAGAAGCGGCATACCGTATTGGCCGACCAGCTAACGGCATTGATTGCGGGCAACGGGCATTCTACGAATGGAACAGTTCCGTATGCCAACGGAGCGGCTCGTTCAGATATGCTCTTTCACGAACTGGTGCCAAAGCGTCGATTGGATGATCTCATCCTCGCGGGGCCTGTGACAACTGCCTGTCGTGAAGTAATCGAGGAACAGAATCGGTGCGACTTACTCCGATCGCATGCACTCGAACCGCGGAACAGGATTTTGCTTGTCGGACCTCCCGGGAATGGGAAGACGACTCTCGCTGAAGCCATTGCTGAATCACTGGCAGTTCCATTGATCGTACCACGCTATGAAATGCTCATTGGCAGTGACCTCGGTGAGACGGCGGCACGACTGGCTCGCGTCGTTGAATACGCTCGATCTCGTCCCTGCGTCCTTTTTTTTGACGAGTTTGACACGCTTGGAAAAGAACGAGGGGACCGGCATGAGACTGGAGAGATTAAGAGAGTTGTCAGTTCGCTGCTGCTTCAGATGGATTCGTTGCCGTCGTATGTCGTACTGATTGCGGCGACAAACCACGCTGAATTGCTCGATCGAGCAGCTTGGCGGCGGTTTCAGGTGCGGTTGGAATTGACGCCTCCAACCAAAGCGCAAACAGTCGAATGGCTCACTCGGTTCGGAACCAGTCGGGGATTTAGTTGGGGGATCGCTCCCCCAAAGATTGCTGCGAGGCTGAGTGCGACAAGCTTCTCCGAACTGGAACAATTCGGCTTAGATGTCCTGCGACAACATGTACTCTCACTTCCCGACAGCGACATTGGTCGGATCGTCGAAACTCGACTTCAGCAATGGAAGCTCCGCCAGGCCGTGAAGGACGCTGCCCATGATTCAGAAGTGGCGGACTGATGCCCAAAAGACCATTGTTGCTGTAGCTTGACTCTCCGAGTCGAGTAACCCGTAGGCCGGACCAGGCACCAGCAATCGCTGTCGGGCACCGGGAAACGAACGATCCTTGGCCAATGGAACGCGAACTGCCATAATTCCGCCCACTGTTACTTCCAGGCTGGCAAGGAATTCGCAATCCTCGGCAAGAACACCATCCCCGGTCGCACCTTCGCGACGCCTGCGTACTCGGACGGTGCGATGTATTTGAGGACCGATGAAACGCAGTACAAGTTCGCGGAGTGATTCGCCCGGGTAAATGAACCGTTTAAGGATGTTCGATGCCATCTACGGCAACACTTGAAATTCCGCATCGCACGTGGCGGCGTCGAGTGGCTCGGTGCTTTATCCTGTACGCACTGGTGCCGTATTTGTCGGTCATCATCATATTCACTGTGCTTCAGCGGAGACTCATGTATCGGCCCACGGTTGCATCGACTCTGAAAGTCGATGCTTTGCAGCTGAATGCCGACAATGTTTCAAACGTGCAGCTCCGGACACCGGACGGTGTGACATTGAATGGCTGGTTATTGAAGCCACCCGTCGCCGCTGACTTGAAAGACGCGCCTTGGCTGGTCATCTACTTTCCGGGGAATGCAGAAAATCGATTTCACCGACTCTCTGATCTGAAGGAAGTTGCGTCATGCGGCTTTCAGGTCCTGATATTTGATTACCGCGGCTACGGTGACAGTTCGGGGAGTCCGACGGAGTCTGCGATCTGTGGCGACGCCCGTCGGATCTGGAACTTCGCTCACGATGATCTGGGCTTCGCAGACAACCAGATCGTGCTGTTCGGCGAATCGCTCGGAGTAGCGGTCGCACTTTCACTGTGGTCAGATTCGAGTTCGGAGGTTCCTGAGCCGAGAGCCTTGATCCTTAGTTCCACATTCGCGTCCATGTCACGAACCGTGGCCTGCAGTTATCGCTGGTTTCCGTTTCAGTATCTCGTACTTGACCGCTGGCCATCGATCGACCGAATCCCACGAGTGGATGTCCCAGTCACAATTTATCATGGAACCGCTGATGAAATCGTACCGATCTCAGAAGCCCGGGCACTCGCGAGTGCTGCGGGAGACGAAGCAACCTTTGTGGAAATCTCCAACGGCGAACACAACGACATCCCGATGAGTCTGCTGCGAGCTCAGTTGAAAGAGCTGCTGCCTTTGAATCAGAATTGATGACGCATCGCACAGATCCACAACCGTTACTTCATATGCCGTAGAGTGTTCGGATCCATGCCAGAAACGCATCAGCTTCCGGCTTCATCGGATCCAAAAAACGGGCTGTGATAGCCGTCCCGAACGGAAGGCCTGGATCTTTCTGCCATGCGAGCCAAGTATGGATTACGGCTTTCGAATGTATCGCTGTCGAAAAAAGTTGTTCATCTGCAGGAATTTCATCAATTGTTCGTTTGACGCGAGCAAACAATGTCGAATCACTCGGCACAAGCAAGGCGAGGAAGTCTTCAAGCATCCCATTGAGCAGATTGTCGGGCATCAGCCAAACTCCCACGCGCGGCAACAATACACCTTCAGGCGGATCGACAATCATTCCTGTCGGAACGGCAAGTTCCGGAACGTTTGGATACTTCAGTGCCACGAGTTGGTTTCTGACAGCCACCCACCGATTCGCGAGACTCACGTCCGCATCGAGAACAATTCCAACGATATCGCCATCGTAGGACGCCTTCAGACGAACTGGGATCGAGGCTAAGAGATCCTCGACACTCTGATGTCCTTGAAATTCCAAAATCACGGCAGCAGCACGATTCCCGCAAAGATGTTTAATGACGTGTTCGTCATCTTTTCCTTCGACGAGTACAACATTGCGACGACCCATGCTATCGCACCTCGATTTGATTTCGTGTCACCACAGAAAGCTCAGACTCGCAGAACACAGTAGGCAATATCAAATCACCTTTTCTGGCAAGTCGTATCAAAACGCCTTCTTCTGGGGTGTCGTCCGCTGCTTTCTGGAATGCCTCGACAGCGTCCATGCTGTGCGTGGTGGCAAATACCTGAACGTTGAGCTTTGATGCAAGCCGGAAAATCATTTTCCATGTATCTTCCTGCACCGAGTGGTGAAGCCCATTCTCAAACTCGTCGATCAGCAGCAGTCCATCTTTTGCATTAACAAGCGACAGCACAATTCCGAAAATTCTGTTCAACCCGTCGCCAAATGATTTAAGAGGAACTGGTCTTGTTAAGCGACTCGATCGGACGATCGCAGTCCGGCTGGAACGTGTTCCTTCGCCGCCGACCATCGACACTGCCGAAATCCCGTCGTCGATCAACTTCAAGGCTTCAATGACATCGTTCTCAAGGTCGGACAATGCTATGCGGTCCCAGAGCGGTCCCAGAGCAGCCGTGCGATCTGCGGCACCTGGCGCAACATACTGGCATGGCAGCCTTCGATCATCAGGCACATCCGGGCGTCGGAAACTTCCCCGGTTGGGAGCCCGTCGCAATGCGTCCAGCGACAACAGGCGTTCCGCGTTATCCATCTGAATTCGAAGCCCAGGAATCCCCTCATCGTCATCAGAAACACTTGGCGCGATGGGTTGTATCCGTCGCACGCCATCTTCACCTCGAGTCTCAGCCATCCATGTCGGCGCTATTGTGAGACAGCTCGGATGTTCGCCACCTATGCCCTGAATAAGGATGGGCAGCACGGAGTCCGAAAACTCCGGATATCCGGGAAACAGACTTGAAAATGGAAACACGGTGTCTGTATCCGATCCTCGGATGGATTCATCACCTTCATTGAAGTCTTCTTCTCGCAATCGCAGAACTTGCGCAAGCATCGTCAAAGATGCACCTGACGCAAGAATCCGGATCGCTTCGAGAATGGTCGTCTTCGCTGTGTTGTTCTTTCCCGTAATCAAATTGACGCATCCCAGCCCGTCAATCCGAAGGCGCTGAATCGCTCTGAAATGCCCAATATCCAAACCTTCATACCTGACTCCCATACGTCACCTCAAGCAGTGTCTGTCTGCGTTTATGTGCGTCACATGATTGTATTGACAATACGTCAATGGTTTCATGTTTGCGACATTGTGGTTGTTCTGCGCGTGAAATCAATACTCGCGGTTCAGATCAAGTAGATTCTGCAGTCACCAGAGGCGTCAGTCGCCCTCAAGTCGATTTTTCCACCAACAGAAACAGCCCTTTGGAAATCACCACAGGGCTGTTCATTTGCATCTGAACTCAGTAAATCGAACTACTTCGCGATCACGCGTGCCATTTCCAGAACCTTGTTCGAGTAACCCCACTCGTTGTCGTACCATGCCACGAGTTTCACGAACGTGCCGTCGAGAGCGATGCCGGCTTCGGCGTCGAAGACGCTGGTGCAGACTTCGCCGATGAAGTCGGTCGAGACCACTTTGTCCGTGGTGTAGCCCATGACGCCCTTCATTGGTCCATCGGCAGCGGCTTTGACTGCCGCACAGATTTCTTCGTAGGTCGCTGACTTGTTGAGTTCAACAGTCAGGTCCACAACAGACACGTCTGACGTTGGCACGCGGAAGGCCATGCCGGTCAACTTCTTGTTCAGTTCCGGAATCACCTTGCCGACCGCTTTGGCAGCACCGGTCGATGAAGGAATGATGTTCTCCAGAATCCCGCGTCCGCCGCGCCAGTCTTTGGTGCTCGGGCCATCGACGGTCTTCTGAGTCGCCGTAGCGGCATGCACGGTGGTCATCAGACCTCGCTTGATGCCGAACGAATCGTTGATCACCTTGGCCAAAGGGGCCAGGCAATTTGTCGTGCAGCTGGCATTGGAAATAATCGCCTGGCCAGCATAGCTTGCATGGTTCACGCCATAGACAAACATCGGTGTGTCGTCTTTAGACGGTGCTGACAGAATGACTTTCTTTGCACCGGCGGCAAGGTGTGCCTTGGCGGTGGGTTCGTCGAGGAACAGTCCGGTGGATTCGACAACAATCTCCGCACCGACTTCGTTCCACTTCAGCGTGGATGGGTCTTTCACGGCGGTCAGACGGATCTTCTTACCGTTGACGATCAGGTTCGTGCCTTCGACGGACACGTCGCCTTTGAAGCGACCATGCACGGAGTCGAACTTGAGCATGTAGGCCAGATACTCTGGTTCAAGCAGGTCGTTGATGCCTACAACTTCGATGTCGTTTGAAAAGTTCTGGATCGCTGCACGGAATACCATCCGTCCGATGCGTCCAAATCCGTTAATACCGAGCTTAATCATGGAAATGCCATACTGTTTGAGACATGTGACCGAAAGGAACGAGCCTTCAATTTAGCGACCCACGCCGGTAGCGCCAATCGCTGATTCAGGCTACGGCGCTCGTGTCCTGGAAATGCTGCAAGTTAGATCAAAATCGGGTGAAGAATCGAGAATTTACGGCGATTGTCACCTTTCACTCTGTTCAGCAAACGTTAAGAGTTTTGTTTTCTTAAGGAGATTCTGGCACGACGACAAATGTCCGCCGACGGAGCGGCGGACCTACGTAGGCGAGCCGCTCCGTCGGCTCGCACCAGACACGCCAGCGAAACCAGAGATGCGTGAAATTGGCAGGTGGCAGCTTACTTGTTCCCGGCCAGTTGCTTCATGGCGGCTCGATCTTCGGGTGATAAGAGGTACGGTGGCAACAGCAGCGAATCGAGCTTCGTCTCCAATGTCTCGATTCCGACAGGCTCAGACAGAAACCAGATTCCAGGATGGATCTCACTGAGGCGGGAAACTCGGGCGGCAAATCGATCGGGGCCGATCACTACAATCGGGACGTTGCGCGTTCGCACATCGGATCGCAGATTGGCCAGCGTCGTTGGCAGTGGCCAGCCAGCGGATTCTGCATCGACCAGAATCAGTTCACAATTCATCTGGCGAACTGCAGCGTCAAATCCATCCTGGCCTGTCTGACTCACAGCGACAGAAAAGCCCGCAGTCTCAAGTGCCTCGTCGAGATCGCGCAATGACCGATCATTCGAATCCACAACCACCGCTTCCGGTTTCAGACTTCCTTCACGAACAGAGCTAAGCGTCCGATTTACGGTCGGAGAGCTGATGTCGATATGCGCGACGTTGATCGCCACGTCGCAGGCCAGCATCCGAATTCGAGGATCAGGAGAATTCACTGCGATCTTTAAGACACTTTCGACAGGTTCTCGAGATTCAGCGGTGATCGCTGAATAATCGCTGGCTTTCATTCCACGCAATAATTCAATCCCTGCGTGGGCTTCATCGAACTCAAGTGCCACGCCGAGAGCTGCTGCCAGATGAGGCAACGCCTGACCGACGGCCACTGACGCCGGTGCAGCCAATGAAGGATCAGTCACGGCGCACCTCGCCATCAACAGCAGGCTGGATGCACGACTGTTTGACGCATCCAGGGCGACGGCATCGGTCAGACAGTGCGTCGCATCGCGCAGGAACTCTGCCCAGCGATCGCGGCCTGTCTGTTCCTGGATGACTGCCGGTTCGCGAACGAGCGTGAACCGTCCGGCGGCTGATTTCAGCAGATCCGTACCGCGCTGTGTCAGCAGTTCACTCGCATCGGCTGCGGATGCTGCCGCCAGGCTTCCCTTCGATAATCTCTCAACGGCTTTCGCTGCAGCTTGCTGAGTCGCGGCGTCACTCTCCTGATCAAACTGCCAGCGCAGGAGTCCAGGTGCGATGTTCGGATCCGCAGTGCCGGAAAGTAATTGCACGATGCGAAATCGACCGGTCGGATTTGCGACACTCAGTTCGGTCAGCAGTCCTTGTCTCATATCGCGCGCGTGAGTTTTCAGGAGCTGATCCGCCACTTTGCCCGCGGGCGTGTTCAGATCTGCGGCGAGCAGTGCGGCAGCAGAACCATCACCGCTGGCTACCAGGGTCACGGCCGCTTGTGTTGCGGCATCGCCCGGTGTCGCCAGAGCTTGAATCAATTCCTGCAATTGCGTGGACGAAAGAGGCTGCGGTTTTGAAGCTGCGTTGACAGCCAACAACAACTCGCGCGCCTCGGGCTGCAGTTTTCTGTCACCACTCAATGCCAGAAACGGACTGGCTCCCACGCGCTGCCGCAGTGCCCGTAGTTCGTCAGCCCCGAGCTGCTGATCAAGCAGTTTGCGAAGAAACTTTCGCGCGTCGTCCTGACGATCAAGTTCCTGCGTGATGATCGCCGCTTCCAGAATTTTATCCGGCGTTTCGGGTGGAAACTGAAACAGATCGCCGGCAATCGTGGTCTGTGCCTCAGGCTCATCCAATGCAGTCGATACTGACGCAAATCCGACCAAACCAGCCGCAGACAAAGCTGTCAGCGAGCGGCAGACGGATCGGAGGAGGCGACTTTGTCTCGTAAACAGCAGCATCATGGAATCCAATCCCGTGAAAACATAATGGAAGAACTGACTCCGTCGGGCACCACGTTGCGACTGTGGCTGCCACCCAAGGCATGGGCGACCGACATTTTTTACTCCGGGCGGTCAGATTTGAGGTTTTGTGAGCGGCAAGGCGCTAGCCGCCGGTGCTGACCGAATGCACACCCCGCTAGCGCCTTGCGGCTCACTTCACAACACGTCCCTCAGTCCTGGCCGCGCGGAGTATAACTTGCATCATTACAGTGTGCCAGCAGTTTTCTGCGCGGTCGTGGGGTACGTTTTCAACGTGCCCGGCACGATGGTACGTTTTCAACGTGCCCGGCACGATGGAATCGTGCCCCACTTATTTCTGTCTTAGTCCTTAGTAGACATCGGGCACAAACTTTCGGCCATCCAGAGTCACCGCATCGTCATACACATCTTTTTCCGATCTCTTCGGCAGCTTGATTTTTTCCGTCTTAATTTTCTCGTACGGGATCAGGCTTAACAGATGGGAAATGCTGTTCAGGCGAGCGTGGCGCTTGCGATCCGATCGCAGGATCACCCGGTGCTCTGTCAAACCATCAACTTCGGGTTGTCCTCATCATGCGCTGGGCATTAGCCTTAGGTGAGAACCGGACGCTAACGCGTTCCGGCTGATAATCTGAACCCAAAAATCAAATCTTGACGGAGTACTCAGGTGCATGTTCCACACCGGCCCGGTCATACCGGCTGCGGTCGAAGATCGCGACTTCGCCGGAAGCAGGAAAGTGCGACATCTAGCGTTGGAGAGACATCTGACACTTTTCACGGTCAGACGGGGCTGGCAGAGCCACACATCGAACCAGCCATGCAGAGCCGAAACACAATCAGCGGCGAGCTGCAACGCTTGCAAAGAAAGTGGCTGGATGTACAATTCAAGTGGTAGAATTGCACGTCCAGCTTCAGTAAGGTGGCAGTTCGATGAATAATCACAATTCTCGTCAGACACTCGTTCACCCCAAACCCGGGAAGTCACAGTTCAATGGCAGCGATGCCATGAGCACCGTGACGATCGACACTGAGGATCGTGTCACTCCGACAGCCAGGAGTCGAAGCTCCGCTGCGGGTTCCGTTCCGATGCCATTTGTGCGGGACGCCGCCGAATGGACGCTCGAATATCTTCTGCTGGGGGATCTGGCAGATCTCCTCAGCGAAGAATACGACGAAGAAAATCGAAAGTGGATCCAGGTTGTGCTGGAAGGTTTGTTGGATGCCATTGCAGCGGAGAAAAGAGGCGAGCGATTCCGAAGGCTGCGCGCGGCGTATCCTGATTCACCAGGGATGTTGCAGTCCCTCACACAGCTTGAGTTCGAGCACGACGCGATGATCGTCCAACTTCAACGGCTGCGAAATCGCGTCGCGTGGCGATTGTCACTTCTGGATGTCGTTGGTGTGGAAGTTGTCCGCGATCTCAAGCGGTGGCTGGTGACGTTTCAAAACTTCTGTCAGCGCGAACATCGTTTGGATTTCTTTGAGGTAGCCAAAGTCAGCTCGACTGCTGTGACTGGTAGTGCCGCCGTAAAATGAGCCAGCTGAAATCACGCTGCAGGCGAGGAAATAGCGACTTTGCAGGAGGTTGATTTTTCGCTGAGTCTATCGAATTCAATGTGTCGTGATTTCCCAAACCATCGTTGGTCTTGAATCGAGTTCCAGAATCTGTCCTCAGGCCCAACGGGCTGGTTCTATGTCAGCTTGGGGCAACGCCCCAGGTTTCATGCAAAACCATCTTCACATAGCCCCAACGGGGCGATCCTAACCTGATATTCTTTTTAGTGCCGCCCCTTTGGGGCTCAATCACTAGCTTGTGTTTCCGCCCTGGGGCGTTGCCCCAGGCTGGCATATGACCGACCCGTTGGGCCTGAATTCACACTGTAAACTGGGTTTTCCTGACCACAGATAACATCCGGTAGTGTCACGATTTTTCGTGAATTCAGCGGCTTTTGCTGCTTCTGGTGGAAGAAAACACAACTCCTGAAAATTGCGAGCCCCACAAACAAATGACGGCTGTATTCGGCGAATCAGGCGTTTCGAAGTAAAGTCCACTTGGTCCTGCAAGAAGATCTCTAGTTGATGACCACTGTTCGAATTCTACAACTCACGGATCTGCATGTGTTCAAGGATGCGGAGGTGCGTCTGAAAGGAATCCCGACTCGGGAGCTTCTCGAAGATGTGGTGCGGCATATCGGCGAGTCCGGCCAGACGTTTGATCATGTGGTTGTGACCGGAGACCATACGCATGATGAGTTGCCGGAAAGTTACCAGATGGTGCGCCGGATTCTGCATCCCTGGCTCGATCGGCTGTGGCAGGTGCCGGGGAATCATGATGATCGGTCGGTGTTGAGATCGGTCTTCGGGGATCGCGTCAGCGGTGTGGGGCAGGATCGAATTACGTTCTCATTCAGCGCCGGACGATGGTTGTGCCTTGGGGTTGACACGCACGTCCCAGGTGCGGTGCCGGGAAGAATTGAATCCGACCAGATTGAATGGATCCGGCAGCAGATTCGGTGGACAAATCCCGATCGCGTTGCGTTGTTCATGCATCATCCGCCTGTCGATGTTGGCAGTCTGTGGATGGATCCGATTGGATTGTCCGGGAAGGAACTGCTCCACAAATTGTTCGATGCCGAGCGTCGCATTGAGCTGGTCTGCTGTGGTCATGTGCATCATGAATTCAGCAGCGAGGTGAGCAACGCGAAAATCTTCACGACGCCGGCAACTGGACTCCAGTTCAGTCCAGCGGGCAATCAGCCCACATTTGTGGCCGCACCGCCCGGCTATCGTGTGATTGAATTGACGGACGAGGGATTTTCCACGACCGTGTGCAGGCTTCCCGTAACGCGATTTTCACCAGTCACCTGATTTTCGGAGAATTGAATGCTGATCTTTGACGCGCACCTCGACCTTGCCCTGAATGGTGTGGACTGGAATCGTGACCTGCGCTGTGATGTCTCCGAACTGCGAGCGCAGGAACGGGCGTTAGGGATGAAAGATCCCGGTCGTGGCGGTTGTACGCTCAGCTTTCCGGAGCTGCGACGTGGCGAAATTGGCGTCTGCCTGTCGACGCTTTTGGCAAGGCAGGAAAAAGAGATTAATCACAGTTTTGGCTGGACTTCGCCGGCCACCTGCTACGCGATGGCTCATGCGCACCTGGCATGGCACAGAGCGATGGAGCGTGCCGGTTATCTACGTGCGATCCGCACCCGCTCCGACCTGGAATCGCATTTTCAGGGCTGCGAAAAGAATCCGGGCATCACGCCGCTGGGCTTCATTCAGACGATGGAGGGTGCCGACCCGTTGCTGGTGCCGGATACGGTGGATGAATTCCACGAACATGGACTGCGGGCGATCGGTTTGACCCATTATGGCCCGAACCGTTACGGAGGCGGGACCCTGTCTGAAGTGGGACTTGCCGTCGATGCGATCCCGCTGCTGATGCGCATCGGTGAACTCGGAATGACCGTCGATGTGACCCACCTGTCCGATGTGGCGTTCTGGCAGGTACTGGATCGATTTGACGGTCGGATCCATGCAAGTCATCAGAATTCTCGCCGCCTGGCACCATGGCAGCGGCAGTTTTCGGATGAACAGTACAAAGCTGTGATTGAACGGAACGGTGTGATCGGAATGGCTCTGGATGTGATCATGCTGCAGCCGGGCTACGTGCGGCATGTGAGCGAAGTGACCGTGACGATGGACCGCGTGGTAGAGAACATCGACATCGTGTGTCAGTTGGCTGGCAACACGCGGCATGTCGGCATCGGCAGCGATCTGGATGGCGGCTTTGGCGTGGAGCAAACGCCGTCAGATCTGGATCGCATTTCCGACCTGCAGCGCATTCCGGATCTGCTTCGCAAGCGCGGCTATGCTGAGGCAGATATTGCGGGCATCATGCACGGAAACTGGCGACGATTCTTTTCCGAAGTCCTGCCGGAATAGCTGTCGTTCACCGGTGCTGCAGACAGCCTTCGAAATCTTCAGACAAAACGCCGGTTCCGCCGGATCACAAGCACCTGTGCAGAAGTTCCTTCGTTTAACCGCGTGCCCATCGGGCCGCGCTTCGCTGCCAATCGCGGGGCGTTGCCTACGCGGTTAAACGATATTGGGCCGACTACTTCTGCCGGATCATCTAAACCGGAAGATGGGCCGGCGGACAGATTTCAGGAAGGCGTCGAGTCTGCAAGTTTGTTCCAACACCTTATTGCTGACCGGTCGTATGGTGACCTTGTCACGATCGACTCAATGGCGAGTCGCCGACAGCAGAATTACGGCTCAGAAAAGGCGGACATCGTCATGGAACAGAAGGATTCTGCGCTCCCGTTGTGCGCGCCACACGGACTCAGTGGATGGATGGTGCTCATCGCGATGATCCCCCTTGTGGATGTGACGCTGTATCGATCTCTGGGCTTTGCGGGACCGGCTGTGTTCTTTCCGACCGCAGTCGCATTGCTGCTGTGGGGACGGGGACGGATTGACTGGAATACATCCGTGATCGTAATGTCGAGTCTGCTGATTCTGCTGTCGGCCAGTATGATCTGGGCTGGCGGATTCGGGCAAATCATCGCAGCTGTGTGGCTGCTGATCGCAACCAATCTGGCGGCGCAGGGTGTAGTACCGTATTTACTGGAATCGACCGTTGCGCTCGCGGCGACAGTGCCCGGCGGGTACGAGTTTCTGCACAGCTTTCAGCTCAACTGGAGGCGAGTGGTGCTGGATCCGGTCGATCATGGACGACCGTCTCGTGCCATGAATTTCCTGCTCCCGATCATCAGCGTGATCGTGTTTGGTACGGTTTTCGTGTTTGCCAACCCCGATGTGATTAAAGAACTGTCTACGATCCTGTCTGGATTCTATGAGCATATTCGAATCTGGATGTCACGTTTTTCGGCATTTGAGATCGTTGTCTGGTGTGTGACGTTCTGGGTGACAGCTGGTCTGCTTTGTCCGGCGGTTCGCAAAGCCGTGGACACGGTTGGCGTATTCAGCAACGAAGCGAATCCGAGTTACGATCATCCGATGTTCGCGCCGTTTCGCAATACGCTGGCCACTCTGATCAGCCTGTTTGTGGTCTACCTGATATTCGAGTTTTTCACGCTGTGGTTTCGCAAGTTCCCTGAAGGATTTCACTATTCCGGTTATGCCCATGAAGGGGCTGCATGGCTGACTGTGGCACTGGGACTTGCCACGCTGACGCTGTCGCTGATTTTTCGCGGGTCAATGATGAATGATCCCCGCATTCCATCATTGAAGAAGCTGGCGTGGGTCTGGTCGGCACTCAATTTTCTGCTTGCCGCATCCGTCTACAATCGATTGCTTATCTACGTGGATTTCAACGGCATGACACGGATGCGGGTTGTCGGACTTCTGGGGATTTCGGCCGTCATGGGAGGCTTTGTCCTTGTACTGTTCAAGATTGTACAGCAGCAGAGATTTATCTGGCTCATCCGTCGCCAGTTGTGGATCCTTGCCTTCGCCATTTATCTGAACCTGGCCGTGCCCGTAGACATCCTCATCCATCGCTACAACGTGCAACGCATTCTGACGGGCTCGGAGGCACCCTGCGTACAGATCAGCGAGCATCCAATCGCTGACGATGCGCTGCCACAATTGCTGCCATTGTTGGCGAGCGACAATCAAACCATTCGTGAAGGTGTCAGGGCGATGCTCAGAAATCGTCTGAATCTTCTGCAATGGACAAATGGTCAGAATTCTCAGCACTGGACCACAAACCAGTTTGGAAAGTCATACGCGCTGCAGAAATTGCAGGCCGCAGAAGCCTCGCTGGAGCAAATCGGGACCGACACCGATGCGTCGTCGGCCTTGCAGAGTTTTCACGACTATGCGATGCAATGGTGGTGATTGGTAGTGCAAACACCCCGGAACGATATACTCCGCCATGTTGTGATGATGAAGTGTTTGAGTGTCAGGCAGGCGGCAGATGGTTTTCGTGATTGGTGCAATTTGTGTGATTGCGTTTCTGGTGGGCGGAATTCCGTTCGGGTATCTCGTTGGACGCGGTTTGCTGAAAGACGATATCCGAAAGCACGGCAGCGGCAACATCGGTGCCACGAATGTGACCAGACTGCTGGGCTGGAAATGGGGGTTCGTCGTCCTGTTCCTGGACGCACTCAAGGGGCTCCTGCCGACACTTGCCACGAAACTGTTTCTGCAGGATCGCGGCAGTGACGAACTGGCAAATCTGGGAGCGATCCTGGCGGGAATCTGCTGCATCCTTGGCCACATGTATCCGATCTGGTTAAAAATGCGGGGCGGAAAGGGTGTCGCCACGGCGCTGGGTGTGATATTAGTCATCGCACCGCAGGCATCCGGAGTCGCGTTGGCGACGTTTCTGATCGTGTTTGGCGTGTCAAGAATCGTCGGGCTGGCTTCGATTGTGTCGGTGACCTCCTTCGCGATTGCGCAGTTGACATTCATGGGGCAGGATGTTTTTATGTTTGGCCAACTTCCGTTGACTCTGTTTTCGACGATAATTCCCGCATTGATTGTGTGGAAACATCGATCCAACATCAGGCGGATGTGGCAAGGCGACGAGCAGCAGATGAAAGCCGGATCGGAGAGCCGGGAATCGACGCCTGATTCCGTGGAGTGAGCGCGATGCTCAACGTGCCGAACACTGAGAATTCACCAGCATTCACAGACGTCATGCTGGAAGTCAAGCGCCTGAGTTCAGGCATTCCGGAATCAGATCACTGGCGATGGTTTGTGTTCGACAAAGACCTGACGTCGGGCGACAGATATGGTAACGGTTCGGTCGGACCAATCGTGTCACTGGGATTGCCATGGTTATCGGCAGAATGTTCACTGCGATGGCTGGGATCACGCATCTTCTTCTGGCCTCAGGGAATGCCCCGGCGGCACAGAGTCTCCATTGTTTCTTCACGATTGAAGGAGCGTCTGGACGGAGAATCGTGGTGGTTCGACCTGCTGCGAACGGCCACGCTGCGAAGTGATCCGACGCACGATGTGCTGTGTGCTGTCGCCGGGAGTGCAGCGTACCGATTTGTCTGTCGCGCGGCTGCGATATTCGGACGATCGCTGCTGGAATTCCAGTTGGACGCGACGGAACAGACCGTCGGTCCCGGCGATATCGCAGCGTGGCTGGCTGGGACCGCAGGTTGCGTGCGATGGGATTCAGCGGTCGCCGTCACCGACGCGGATCTTGTATCGGAACCCGTGATCGCAGAAAGCTATGCATCGGGAACGCACTGGTCCGTATTTGCTTCTCCAGCGATGACGATGTCAGACAATTCGGTGAAGTCGGATGCACCGACAGTCGAAGTTGTCGAGTCAGCCGCGCAGCCGATTGCCGATCGAATTCTGTTCGCGGCTGGCGATCGATTGCAGGTGCTCCGCGCCCGATCCGGTGGCGCGATTCAAGCATTGCTGATGCAGCATGTGCGGGATCCTGAACGTTGTAAGTCGCTTGTGATGCTGGCGTCGGACGTTGCCGGACAGATTCCTGCGATTGGCCTCGAAGCGCACGGCTGCATGGTGCCGTGGTTGCTGAAACCATCGGACGGTGTCGATTCTGCTGAGCAGCACCAGCCTCGCCGAATCAAGGACAACACACGAACGGATCGAACACCGACGGCGCAGGGATCGCGGGCAATTTCAACGCCGCTGTCGCATCCGGATGCCTGGCTGCTTCACTGGACTCGATCCACAGTCGGTCCATGGCCTCATCAGGCTGAACAGGAATTCAATGACGAGCTCATTCTGGGGTGCCGCTCGTCCGATCGATCCGCACTGGCAACACTGTTGCGAATTGTTACTGCAGGATGTCTATGGTCGTCGTCAGCGACGATCCGGGGTGGCTTTCAGGTCGTATCATTCACCGAAGTACCGTTGCACGAGTTCCGTCATCGCAGGGCATATCGGAAGCATCGAAGACGTTACGACTTTGAACCATGGGGAATCGCGATTCGCCGTGATATTCTGATATCTGCCGGTGCCCGTCGGGTCGAGTACGGCGACGAAGAAACATGGCAGTCAACACATGAAGCAGCACGACCATTTTTTCAGAACGTCGGGTTGGGCGATGGCTGGACGAAGGACGAGCGTGAATGGCGAATCGCGAACCATGTGCAGTTGCACAAGTTACCAGAGTCGGCGGTTGTTGTGTTTGTTGATTCCGAAGAGTCGCGTGTGATCGTTCAGAAGCAGACCGCGTGGCATGTGATTGTCGTGCCAGACTAGTGCTCTGCCAGGATTTGATTTTCGAATTCAGATTATCAGCCGGAACGCATTAGCGTCCGGTTCTAACCGTGGGCTAACGTTGGCTGTCAAAAATCCGGGGTTGTTGCCCGGTTATCATGATGCAGGATTTGAACGGCCAGCGTTGTCAGCGAGGATTCTATGATGCATCGAGCTTTTCGTATTGCCGGCTTTCCACCCTGGCTCTTCCAGGTGGAAGCCAAATTTGGCAACCAGATCGCAGAAACCGGGGAGTTATTGTGTGACGGCGAACTCAGTACAGATCGGCCCATCAACACCATGGGAAGCGTCGATGGAAAACCGATCTGAACCGCGGTTTAAACATCAGCCTTCCTTACTGCACTTCATTTGTCGTTGAACCAGATTTTTAACAACGGCCCGCCGCCGGGCTAAGATTTATCGTCGGGCCTCAACATCATGGGCAAAAAGATGTTGGGCAAAAAGATGGCTGCTATTTTTCTGCCCATACATTTTTTTGCCCCGAACGTCCTCGCTTCTAAAACGTCGTAGTGAGGGTGGCGTATGCGTGAATTCCTCAGCTTAGCTTTGCAGCGGACCGATGATTTTTTTGCCCAGCATTTTTTGCCCAACTCGTTGCTTCTGCAAAAAACGACCGACGCTGCGCCCACGCCGATTCCTGTGTTTAGCCTTGCAGCGGGTCGTTGATTTTTAATACCCCAGCACTCGCCCGACTGTCCCAGATTCGCGCGAGAACGTATTCAACCGATTCGTTGCATTTCGACCACATCCATTTGGCAGACTGGCTTGCAATGCGTCTTGAGTCTGCTCGACTCTGCGTCAGGATGGGCGCTTCTTATGTAAACGAACGTCCAACACGCCGGAAACCTCGATGTCGTTCAATCATGAAATTCACTACGCCGCGTTTCGAGCCGCGTTTGTATTGACGCTGGATTGCATGTTGCGTGAATCTCTGGATCTTCCGAATGCGGTCGCCAGGCCCGGTGGATTTCTTGACGTCTATCCGCTGTTTCTGGGGACAGCCCCTCAAATTCAACTGGAATGTCTGCTGCGAACATGGGATCAGCTGCTGGCAAGCGAGACGCCACTCACGCAGTTCGACGACGCTGTGATAAATGCCGCATTTGAGACTTTGGCTAAAATGGGCGAGCTGACGACAACCCCGACCCTGTCCAGTGTCTGGAAAGGACCCAAATTGTTGGCCACAGCCTGTGACCACTGGGTGACGTCAAAAGTGCGGGCGTTGCAGCTGGCATTTGATCAAACAACGTCGAGCGAATCGGTTCGGTTGGAAAGGAAATTGGATGATCACAACCCAGTAGGGGGAATTATTTCGGGGATTGAAGCTCCGAGTCCCTCCGAAGAGTTTTTGACCGTCGTCGGACGCTGGAGAGCCTCTGGCGACGTCGTTCTGGGCTCAAATGGCCTTCTGACGGAGGAGGAACAGGATCTCCTTCGCGTCTTTTTTGAGGAACAATCGGGTCTGTTGAGGTAAGTGAAGGCATGCAGCCGCTATGATTGCGGTTTGAGTTAGAGTTTTACGCTATTGTGTGCGCACCGTGCGCGCATCGTAAGTTGTTCGTATCTCCGACGCGAGTCTTCCCGCCACGGAGTGACGGGCAACTATGGGTTGCGGGCGAAGCCTGCGTTGAGGAATACCGCTTGCGGGGTGTTAGACTTCGTCGGGATTCGGTGATTGTTGAGCGTGTCAAAGCGCAAAAGGAACTGAGATCAATGGCAAAGAAAAAGGTAGTCAAAAAAGCGGCAAAGCCTGTCAAGCCAACGAAAGCAGCGTCCCGCGTGGCGAAAACAGCAAAAAAAGCCCCGAAGATCGTGGCAAAAAAGAAGCCCGTTGCAAAGAAACTTGCCCCGAAGAACATTCCCGTTGCTCCAAAGCCGGTGATGGTTGCCCGAAAACCCGTTCCGGAATCCGAACCCGAGCTGACGCAACGGAAGAAAGGCGTACGAAAAGCCACGATTTCTTCGGGTATTCACGATGAAAAGCCAACTCGAAAACTTGGACGATCCCGCATTCCAATCGACGCACCGCTGGATGTGGTGTTTCAAAACGACATTCAGGCGCGGGAAGCGTTTATGTTCCTCGGGATTCACTCAATTCGAGACCTGGAACAGTTCAATCCCGACGACCTGGTGCTGCGATTGACGGGCCCCGCAAAACTGACAGTCGGTCGTATTCGCAAGATCCTTGCAATGAACAACCGTTGTCTTTCGAACGACGAGCAGTTCGCTCTTGAATTCCAGGAATTGTTGTCGCGTCCCAGAGAATAGATGTCCAATGGATTCGCGATTTCAGCAAACGGTTCAGGTACATTCCGGCGATCAGAATGTACTCAGTGATCAGGCACAGCGCTCGGCAAATCAGGCCATTGGTTTCCTGATGCAGCAGGCCGTGGAAAATGCCGACTGCATTTCGCTGGCCGCCGGACTGGTCGATGAAGAATCGTTGCCAGTCAGGATCGTGCGTGAGGCTGTTGCCGAATTGCTGTCTGACGCCGATTCAGGCCGCAAACTGCTGCAGTACGGGATCACCTCCGGCCCGGAACGACTCCGCCGGGTGTTCAGGACGAATCTGGCCAGACTTGAGCATTGTGCCGATGAACTGCGTGATTTGCCCTTGTCGCACCTTGTCCTGACGACAGGGTCCCAGCAACTACTGTCACTCGTGACGCAGGCATTATTCAATCCTGGCGACATCTGCCTTGTCGCGGCACCGACTTATTTTGTGTACATTGATGTGCTTCAGGCCGCCGGTGCTGAAATTGTCCCCGTGACCGCCGACGCGGATGGGATGCGACCGGATTCACTGGCTGCTGCTTTTCAACAGATTGAATCTTCAGGCAAACTTCACCGGGTCAAACTGGTCTACGTCGTCAGTGATTTTGACAATCCGTCCGGCGTGAGTGTGTCGGCAGCGCGGCGTCCGAAAATTTTGAGAATTGTGCAGCAGTATTCATTGGACCACCGCATTTTTCTGCTCGAAGACTGTGCGTACCGCGAACTCCGCTATGACGGCGAAGCGATTCCCAGCATCTGGTCGCTCGACAGAACACGCGAAACGGTCATTCTGGCCCAGACGTTTTCCAAGAGTTTTTCACCTGGCATCCGTGTCGGCATGGGAGTCTTGCCACAATCCCTTGTCAAAGCCGTCACCGACCTGAAGGGAAACGAAGACTTCGGGTCAGCCCATTTGAATCAGCATATTGTGGCATCCGCAATCAGCACCGGCGCGTATGTCGAACATGTCCGCAGCGTGTGTGAAAGTTATCGCCGCAAGCGTGACGCGATGCTGGCGACGGTCGAACACGAATTTGCCGGGCTGCCCGGAGTCACCTGGTTCAAGCCGCAGGGCGGCATGTATGTCTGGATGCGACTGCCCGATCATATCGAAACAGGATTTGCCAGTCCGCTGTTTCACCGAGCTACTCATGTGGACAAGGTGATGTATGTGCCCGGTGAGTTGAGCTACCCAGCCAATTGGCCGGATCGGCCACGCTGCGAAATGCGATTGAGTTTCGGTGTGCAGAATGTCGCCGGAATCACGGAAGGCATAAGTCGCCTGGCCTCTGCCGTCCGCTGGGTTCTCGAAGCTCGGACCCAGCAGGCCGTCTCGCAATCGTCGGCGGAGTAGGGACGGTGACGTCTGAGCCTGATAATTGGCGGCCAGCGTGTTCGACTCACATGCTGCATGTTCGAGCGGAAATGCTGCGTTCGATTCGCGATTTTTTCCGGAACCGTGATTACCTGGAAGTTGAGACACCGTGCCTTTCTCGCGACATTGTCCTCGATGCATGGCTGGAACCGTTTGCCATCGACATTGGCGGTACCCAATGGTTTCTGCAAACCTCTCCTGAAGCGCATATGAAGCGGCTGCTGGCGGCTGGTGTGGATTCGATCTTTCAGGTCAGCCGAGTGTTCCGACAGCACGAACGGGGCAATCAGCACAATTCAGAATTCACAATGATCGAATGGTACGGTGTTGGCTCAACCTGGCGGGAGCAACTTGAAGTGACCGAATCACTTCTGCGAATGGCAACGGCGGCCGCCGCTCGCGTGACGGGACATGACGTTGCGGTTCGGTGGAGTCCCGACAAATTTCAGCACACCACCTACGCGGCGGCGTTTCAGCGTGCATTTGGAGTTGATGTGTTCGGTTGTTCCGGACGCCAACTTATGGATGTCGCTCGACACTTCGGTGTTCCACTGCCGGACGGCCTGCGCGAAGATCGGATCGACGATGTATTGAACGTCATGCTGGCGTTTGCGATTGAACCTCAATTGGGCGGGATGTCGAAAGACGGCAGCATACGTCCCGAGTTTCTTTGTGACTATCCACCTGCTCAGGCAGCGTTGGCTATTGTTTCGGACACGGAACCGCAGGTAGCTCGTCGTTTTGAACTGTATGTACAGGGTCTTGAACTGTGCAACGGTTATCAGGAACTGACGGATGTACTTGAATTGTGCCGACGGGACGCAGTCCAGAATCAACGCCGCATCGACGGAAAATCGCAGGAACTGCCCGGTGCGTCGCGATTGCTGGCGGCGATGCAATCCGGTCTGCCACCGTGTTCCGGAGTTGCCCTTGGATTTGATCGTCTGGTGATGGTGGCTACCGCGTGTGCCCACATTCGTGACGTGATGCCGTTTCCTGAGGATCGAGCGTAAGGGCGAATCTGAGGAATACCGTCAACCGTTTTGCAAATTCGTTCGGTGTGGAATACAATGGGAGGCCAAGGAACTTCCATCCGGCATGACTCAGGAGAGGACAACATGTATCAGGACACTAACCCGTACGCCGTCAGCAGCGATCTGTTTGCGGTTGATGCGGCACTCAGTGAGCGTCTCGCGTTTCTCCGAAAAGTCTATCTGCATGTTTTCGGGGCGATTCTGTTTTTGATCGGTCTGGAGTTCCTGTACTTCACCACGCCGTTGGCCGATTCGATCATGCTGCTGTTTGGCCCGCGCACATGGTGGATCGCGTTGGTCGGGTTTATGGCGGTCACCTGGTTTGCTCAGCGTTTGGCATATAGCGGTGCCTCACAGACGTCGCAATATCTTGGACTGGGCATGTTCACCGTCGCCGAATCGGTATTCGTCGTCCCGGCGATCTGGCTTGCTTCGAAGATTGATCCCAACCTGATCGGTCAGGCTGCGTTCCTGACGCTGCTGATCACCGGCGGACTCACGCTGTTTGTCGTCCTTTCGAAGGCCGATTTTTCGTTCCTCAGAAACTTTCTGTTTGCGGGTGGCATGGCGATCCTCGGTGTCGGAATACTCTCGATGTTCGGCTTGTTCGGCGGGTTCCAAATCGGAACATTCATCTCAGGTGCGGTCGTGGCATTGATGTGCGGCTTTATCCTGTACGAGACATCATTGATTATGCACCATCTTCCCACCACCGCACATGTCGCTGGTGCGATGATGATCTTTGGTTCGATCGCACAATTATTTCGTCACATTCTGTTTCTGTTGATGCGTTTTAGTGACGACTGATCGTGGAACCGCAC
>CAMAVB010000105.1 GCA_945861465.1 Candidatus Kuenenia stuttgartensis | reverse complement strand
AAGCCCGGTGGTGCTGCAGCGGCGGGTGGCCCTTGGGAAAAGCAAGTTGCAGCTTCGCTGCGAGGCGGCAGTTTTCAGTCGGCAGTCGGCAGTGAATCGCAAAGTCACGGCACCGGGTGACGGAATTCGACGCCGGTTACTGCTCAGCGACGTCCAGATGGCACCGAAACGCGGTTGGTTTCCCGTTGAGTGCATCGACTTTTTGATGTCAGCCCGGACCGCGATCCGACACGGCTGACAGCGTGTTTTGAAAATGGACGTTGATGGCGTAGCGCGGTTGACACGGAGGGCTGACGCCCTGCCGCTCGCCGGATTTGTGTGCATGTTCTTCATCCGCTGTCCAGATAATTTGTGACGTGATCGGGCAGTGGGCGTTGCATCAGGATGCGTCCGCTGCCGTCGATCATCATGATCACGCTCAGTTGACCGCCGCAGTCTTTGCAGCGGATGCGATTCTGATGCCGCTCCGGCTGCGGAGCCACGCCGCTGCCGAGCCAATATGTCCAGCCTCGAAACAGCCACACGAGCCACTTCACGCGATCGAGCGTCGTCCGCGAGTTCGATGCCATCCAGCCGTAATGCCGCACCTTCCGAAATCCCTTTGGCAGCACATGCTGCAGAAAGCCCCGCACAAACTTCCAGCCTGCAACGGTTTTCGTCAGCACCTGCGTTGATCCGGACGGCGTGTACTTGTACGTAACCGTCGATTCGGTGCATCCCAGAATGCGATTGTCACTGATCGCGACTCGGAAGACATACGGCGCGAGATATTTCAGCACGGCTCGACCATCCTGCACAGGTTCGACATCGACGATCCAGTCTTTCCGGCGGGGTGGCACTGACGAACAGTGAATGTGAGTGTGTGCCACTGGCTATGCCAGTGCGTTCGGCTTGTGCTCTCAGATATCAAAACCTCTCCGACCAGAGTGCGTCCATATGGCATTGCAAGGCATTCGAAGTTCCAAACGTATTTTGATGACCAAACACGGTCGCATTGTCGAGCGGCTGTCAACGCACAGTATCCTTCGCTTAGAAAGTGTTTCATGGCCATACGACGGACATGAATGTCCATCCTGGATTTGATCGTCTCGTCATCGCACACAAAACTTGACTCAACAATAACAACTTTTGAAAAGGAAACGTAGGTAGCTAATCCGATTTAACCGGTGAATATCGCAGCCCCAGCTGGACGATTCGATTCAGCAGATCTTCGTATGGGATTCCTCGTGCGTCGCCGGATTCGGCGAAATCTTCGCCGTAGGACAGGTTGGGATTCGGATTCGCTTCAAGCACAAAAATCCTACCGTCCTCGGTGAGCCGCAGATCGATGCGGGCATAGCCCGTCAGAAACAATGCGCGATAGACACGCTTGCAGGTTTGCAGAATTTTTTGTTCGATCTCCGGGGCCAGATCTTCGGCGGGGTATGTCATCACCCCGTACTTCTTCTGAAACTTGGGATCCCACTTGGCTTCGCGCGTCGCAATGAGTGGAATCTTTTCCTTGTTTCTGTCAAATCGCAGCTCCCAGATCTTGAAGGTTGTCAGCCGCGTGTTTCCGATGATTCCGACGTAAAGTTCCCGGCCTTCGATATATTCTTCGCACAGCGCATCGGACTGAGTGACCTTGTGAATGTCTGAGACCCGCTCCTTCAGTTCTTCATCATTGTGTACGATATTATCCTGTGACAACCCCAGTGACGCTTCTTCCGTCGTTGACTTGATGAACAATGGGTATGTCAGACGAGCAGGCTTACGTGAAGTCCGCCCGACAGGAATCACAAAGAATTTAGGCGTCGGAAGACGGTGGTACGTCAGAATCTGTTTTGTCAGTGCTTTGTCATGTGCCAGCATGAGGCCGCGAGGATTGCAGCCGGTGAATTTCTGCTGTTTCAGAATGAGATAACTGACGACATAGCTGTCGAACGTGGGAACGCTGCGAAATTCCTCAAGCAGATTGAACGTGATGTGCGGATTGAAGTCGTCCAGCTTTTGACGAATCACACCCAGATCGTCGCGTACGCCGATGATCTGGGCGTCGTGTCCGATGTTCTGCAGCGTGGTAAGCACATCAAATTCGCATTTCCATTCCAGGATTTCTTCCTCGGTAAAGCCCTCCATGCTGTCTGGCGGCAGCAGGTCTTCGTGGGCCAGGACAAGAATTCGCAGGGGCTTCATAGTGCGACCTGATGGTGGCCGTTGTGCAGATAGTTCATCACCTGCACTGTGAGCATGACGAGTGCGTCCCGACGAACCTGAGCAGGAGGTCGATCGAGCCGCAGATTCAACTCCTCACAGCGGCGGATAATTTCCGACAGAATTTCATCAATCGTATATTGGTACTGACCAGTCCAGTCGGCCAGATACCGTCTGAATTCTACACGATGCTGTCTCAGAAACGAAGCTGCGGGGACACGACGGGAGTTCTCCGGGGAATCTGAGAACAGTTTTCGAAGTTCCGAATCGTTGAAGTTCGTTGTTTCAATCCCATAATGCAATCGCCGATCGGCGTAATGTTGACGAAGGGTCTTGCGAAGTGATTTGAGAGGATACATGTGCTGCTTTGAACTCACCTGCGGGCGGGTCATGCCAATCTCGTGCATGAGTTCATCCACGAACTGCAGTTTCTTCATGGCAGGCCAGCCTTCATACTGCGTTTTCCAGCGGGAGCGCGGCTTCATCCAGACCGCAAATGTCTCCGCGAAGTCTTCACACGGATGGCTCTGTGCATACCACATGTCCAGGTGATGGACAAAGTTTCTGCTGTAGGGCTTTGGCTGATAATACTCGGGATAAGGTTGCGAACGCTTTCCAAAGATTTCCTGCCATTTGCGGCGGCGGTAGAGCCGATACGCCGTTTCGATCGTGTGGCCTGTTTCGTGCCGCAGTATTCTCATGCACGCACCCTCAGACGCACCTTCCACTTCCAGCATCATGTGGTTCTCAAGGCGAGCCAACCGCGGATGCGCGAGATAGAAAGGGATGGCAATTCCCGGCACTCCATCCGGTGAAAACCATTCATCCGATAACCAGAAATGCGGCCTGAACCGCAATTCGCGCGCTTCCAGCTCGGCGTAAAGGCGCTCGATCCGCGATTTCAGGACAGTGCCTTCAATGCGGACGTGGAGTTGATTCATGCGAACATCCAGTAACTCCTCATCGGAAAGATGGCACCACTCAGCGTGCTCGGGGTTGCAGGATTCGGGTTGTGAATTTGTTCGAAAATTTGACATGTGCAGTAAGACCAATCAGCTGTCTTCTGGTCTCCCAGAACCGTGAGCCGCACGGCGCTGGCTGGGTGTTGATTCAGGGACGATCTGGAGTGTTTACGTTTAACCCGATGCCGTAGGAGAGGCGTTCCGGTGGCATTCCTCCCCTTTGCGTCGGGTTAAACGACTAAATCAACACCCCTCGAGCGCCTTGCCGCTCACACAAGCGGCCCGGGCCTGCAGCCGATCCCCTGAAGTGTTACGGTTTTAACAAATTGACGTCAAGGCACTATGTCCCCGGCAGCCTCGATTGTCATCGAATTCATGAGACTTCGGCACGTTTGGGATGTTTGGCTTCAAATGCCAACAATCTGACGGCATTCCCATAGGGGCAATGCTGGCAGATCGTATCCGGATTCACTCGTCATCCGGATCAATCAGACAAACAGCAGGTTTTGCCGATCATCGTTCGACAGATTTGTCTTGTGACATCAACGTCCGCATGCCAAAATCAAAGCAGTATGACGAACCCAGGAAAAACAAAACTGAAACACGATTTCAATCGGCTGATGCGCTGCTGGTCGGCATTTGCGCTCATCACGATTGGGTCGAATGCTGCCGCACAGCTGATCAATGACGAAGATGTTCTGTGCTTGCATCATACGGATATCCAGACCGCAGGTTTCGCCACGACTGAACCTCAGAAACTGTTTGCGGAGAACGTCGTCTATGTCGATCCGTCGCAGGAGCCAATTGGCGCGGATCCAAACAATGTATTTCCACCCGAACTTTCCATTCCGCCAATGAGCGAAGATCCGCTCGAATTGCCGTTGACCCCGGAGCAGGACTGGCTGCCGCCGATCGAGCCGCAGCCTGAAGTTTCTTCTGAATGGGTGGACGAGTCGATCCACAATTTCGACGTCCCGGACGACGATGGCACGCGACTCAGGTATTCACGTCTGATGCACGAACCTTATGCGGTGTATCGCAGCGAGCAGTCCGCTCTGGCGTGGCTGCCAGGTGGTGGCGAGCACTTTGGCTGGCTGGACTGGTTCTCTGATCCATATCTTCGCAGAGGCAAGAAACATGGACTGGCAGGAGCGATCAACGTGCATTGGCTCAGCGGTCCAATTTCATCGCCACTACCGCCAAGGCTATACGATTTCATGCTGGGCTACCAGGTTCGAAACAGGATTTCAGATCAGTTCAGCTATGACCTCTTTACGAGCGTCGGAGCATTCAGCGACTTTGAAGGCAGCGCACGGAAGGGCATTCGTTTTCCCAGTCATGCGGTTGGCATGTTCCACGTCAATCATTCAACAGATTTCGTCTTTGGAGTCGATTACCTTGATCGTGACGATGCAGAAGTCCTGCCGGTGATCGGCGTTTCATTGCGCGACTTCTATTTAAGCGGACTGCGGATGGATCTGGTCTTTCCAAGGCCACGCATCGACTACATGCTGAGCGAGACGCACCGCATGTATCTTGCCGGAGTGATGAATGGCGGAACGTGGCAGATCCAGTTTCCGGACGGATCCAATCCTGTCATGACATACCGTGACTTTCGCCTGCTGCTTGGTATTGAATCGACTGACAAGGACGGCAGTCTTTCAGCCTGGGAATTCGGCTACGTCTTCAGTCGCAGCCTTGAATTCCGCAGCCAGCCCGGCGATACACATTTCGATGACGCTTTCGTGATTCAATGGGTCAGCAGACGGTAGCAATCGACTGCCGCAGCAAAGGGCTTGGCATCGGGCGTAGACGGTGCCAGACCATTGACGGCAAATGAGCCGGCGAGCGGCAGGGCGTCAGCCCTCCGTGTCCACGCGCCTCAGCCGACTTGCCACGACGGAGGACGACGAAGACTAACGGGGGGAAGACTAACTGTTCCCTCCTGACTGGCAGGAAGAGCCGATCTCCCGTAAGCACGATCGAGATTCCTTTGATTGCGTTGAATCGGCGTTGAATGAATTCCTGCAACACCACGCACGCAAAAATCATGACAAAGGTGCCGCCATCCGAATATCAAATATCCCGCCTTTTCGCCAACAGACCTCATGCTCGTAGCCTGATGTGCCTATGGTACTGTACAATTTTCGCGTGGTCTTTTCGGTTTTCCTGATATGTCAGTTTTTGACACTTGCCCATCAGACCGACTTGACCACTTCCTGTAAATCCTTGCCGCCACTAAAACTTACGACGCGCACTTAGGACCGCTCGAGAAATAACTGTCTCTTTTTACACCCCTCACCCTGCCCTCTCCCCTTCCAGGGGAGAGGAGGATGCGGTCAATTATTTCTCGAACGGTCCTTAATTTGTCGGTGAACCGAAGAACTTGGCTGGCGAAAGACCTCCAGAGAGATTCCATGAAGACTACTCATCGGATTCACCGACACTGTTTCGCTCGTCTGTTTAGTTTTATCCTGGTGTTGCTTTTGAATGGCCCGTTGACGGCGCTGGCTGCCGAGATGCCGAACATTCTCTTCATCGGCATTGATGACCAGAACGACTGGATTGGCCATCTCGGCGGACACCCTCTCGCCAGGACGCCGAACCTGGACAAGCTGGCCGAGCGCGGGACGACCTTCCTCAATGCGCATTGTCAGGCACCGCTGTGCAATCCCTCACGCACCAGCTTGTTGCTCGGCTTGCGTCCGACGACGACCGGCATTTACGGACTCGCTCCCGCACCGCGAGCGCTGCCGGAACTTCGCGACCGGGTCTCGCTGCCGCAGCATTTTGCCGCAGAGGGGTATCGAACCGCTGCAACTGGCAAAATCTTTCACGGCGGCACCAGCGGTGGAGGTGGTGGCGGCAGAGCCAACGCGAAGAACAAGACTGCGGAGAATGGTACTCCCCTGCCGCCAGAGTTCGAGATCACCGCTCCCTACGGTGGTGTCGGTACAAAGCCGCCGCAAAAACTGATCGGCCCGACTCCGATGGGTGACAACCCGCTGATGGACTGGGGCGTCTGGCCGCTCGACAATGACGACACAACAAAGGGGGACTATCAAGTCGCGACGTGGACCGTCGAGCAAATCAAGGCCGCGCCGAAGGACCAGCCGTTCTTCATCGCCGCCGGTTTCTTCCTCCCGCATGTCCCGTGCTACGCCACGCAGAAGTGGTTCGATCTTTATCCTGATGACGACAGCGTGCTGCCGAAAATCCTCGCCACCGATCGCGAGGACACGCCGCGATTTTCCTGGTATCTCCACTGGAGCCTCCCTGAGCCGCGACTGACGTGGGTCAAGGACAACAATCAGTGGCGGAATCTTGTCCGCAGCTACCTTGCCAGCACCAGCTTTGTGGATGCGCAGGTCGGACGCCTGCTCACCGCACTCGAAGAGTCCGGTCAAGCCGACAATACGATCGTGGTTGTCTGGGGAGACCACGGCTGGCACCTCGGAGAAAAGGCGATCACCGGCAAGAATACGCTCTGGGATGATGGCACGCGTGTTCCCCTGATCTTCGCTGGTCCCGGCGTCAAGGGCGGTCAGCGTTGTTTGCAACCCGCAGAGCTTCTTGATATCTACCCGACGCTCATCGAGCTGGCGGGAGCACCGCAGCGCGACGACCTTGAAGGCCTCAGTCTGGTCCCGCAGCTTAAGGAGGCTGACGCCCTGCGCGATCGTCCGGCCATCACCAGCCACAACCAGGGCAATCACGGCATCCGTAGCGAGAAGTGGCGCTACATCCGCTACGCCGACAGTACCGAGGAACTCTACGACATGCAGGCCGATCCAAATGAATGGCACAACCTCGCTGACCGGCCCGAACTTGCAGCCATTATCGATGAGCATAAAAAATGGTTGCCCCGCATCGACTTGCCGCCTGCTCCTGGCAGTGCCAATCGTGTGCTGACCTACGACAAGGTCACAGACCAGGCCGTCTGGGAAGGCACGACCGTCAAACGCAGTGACCCGATACCGCAATGACCCGATACCGCAGTGAGGCTTCAGCCAGACTCCGATGGGATTTAGTAATCTCTCTCGCTACGAAATGAAATAATGAAACGAACGATTCTGCTTGTCACCGCACTTCTGCTTCCGATCGATGCGCTACGTGCCGCCGACGCAACCCGGCCCAACATTGTGATCCTCTACGCTGATGACATGGGCTACGGCGATCTTGGCGCGAACAATCCCGATTCGAAAATTCCGACACCGAATCTCGACCGGCTCGCAGCGCAGGGCATGCGCTTCACCGACGCGCACAGTTCGTCAGGCGTCTGCACGCCGAGTCGCTACGCATTGCTGACGGGGCGGTTTCACTGGCGGAAATTCCACGGCATCGTCAACGCCTTCGATGCGCCCGTGATCGACGCCACGGAGCTGACGATGCCTGAAATGCTCAAGCAGCACGGCTACTGCACCGCGTGCGTGGGCAAGTGGCATCTCGGGTGGAACTGGAGCGACATTCAGAAGCCCGGTGCCAAACCAAAGTCAGACGAGAAGAACCGGACCAGGGTCTTTGCCCCTGATGCGTTCGACTGGTCCAGGCCGATCTCCGGCGGACCGCTCTCGCACGGTTTTGACTACTACTTCGGCGACGACGTGCCGAATTTTCCGCCTTATGCCTGGTTCGAAAACGACCGCGTTATCTCCACGCCAACTGAGCCACTGAACATCACGCCGCAGACCAGGGAAGGCGCGTGGGAGGCACGGCCCGGCCCCATGACGCCCGGTTGGAATTTCTATGATGTCGGGCCGCGCATTACCGACAAGGCGGTCGAGTGGATTGGCAAACAGCGCGGACAGGACGTTCCGTTTTTGCTGTACTCGCCGTTCAACTCGCCGCACGCGCCGATTGTCCCCACCGAGGCCTTCACCGGGAAATCACAGGCGGGCGGGTTCGGCGATTTCATGACGCAAACCGACGCCGAGGTCGGCCGTATCCTCCGCGCTCTCGACGAAAACGGATTCGGGGACAACACGCTGGTCATCTTCACTGCCGACAACGGTGCGGAGCATTATGCCTATGATCGGATTCGCAACTTCCAACACCGCAGTTCCGGCCCGCTGCGTGGATTAAAGCGGGACCTCTACGAAGGGGGCCATCGTGTACCGTTCATCGTGAAATGGCCCGGCGCAGTGCAGCCCGGCAGCATCAGCGACGCGCTCATCAGCCAAGTGGATCTCTTCGCCACGCTCGCCGCGATTGTCGGCCACACGTTGCCCGCCGGAATTGCGGAAGACAGCTACGATCTGAGTAACGTGTGGAAGCAGAACTCTGCCAGTCCGCGCCGCAGCATCGTCCACAACACGATGGCCGGAGCCTTCGCCATGCGTCATGACGACTGGCTGCTGATCGCCCACAAGACCGGCGCTCATACGAAAGTGCCCGCCTGGTTCGACTCCGAGCACGGTTACGTCGAAGACGAACATCCCGGCGAGCTCTACAACCTCCGCACCGACCTCGCCCAGAAGCGCAACCTCTACGCCACTGAACCTGCCAGGGTAAAAGAGCTTACCTCCCTGTTAAATTCCTTCCGCGCAAAGGGTCACGTGCGATAACGCCCGGCATGCGCAATAATGCCAGCCGCGACATCTATACTTCACGCGGTCAGGAATGATGCCCTGCGTTATCAGCCGGAACGCATTAGCGTCCGGTTAGGTCCGCATGCAATGCAAGAACCGGGTGCTAACGCACTCCGGCTGATACCTCGTTCTCAGCCGCGTGCAGTATCGTTGCTCGTTTCTATGCCGCGCACTTTATTTGCCGTTGAACCAAACGCGGACGTTTTCAAAACTAGTGCTCGGTCAGTGATGGTTTGATGGGTTGTGTGCCACTGGCTCTGCCAGTGCTTCCTGGCGATGGAGAACACTGGCAGAGCCAGTGGCACACATCAAAGCACGGTTGACAATGCACTAGCCAGGCTGGACGAATCAGTGACGCATCGGAAGAGCATTCCAGTCGTTACGGGAAACTCATTCGCATCAACAGTCCAGCCTGATAAGCGATGCCCAACTATGCAGCGGCGCGCCGCGGTTCCGCGACTTCCATTGGCTGCGCTGAGCTGCGTTGGACGATTCGCGAGGTGACCTGCCACAGGACTTCGCGCAGTTCGTCGCGGCTGGAATTCAGATGAATGCTCAGCTGCCGGAGTTCCTCTTCCATGGTCGTTGAAAGTGCCTCCGATTCGCGTGGAGCCCTGAAGATCTTTTCGTGAATGCGCACGGCGTTCTGCTCGGTTTCGTAGAACAATTCTTCGTAAAGTTTTTCACCCGGTCTGAGACCTGTAAAGACGATGTCGATGTCCTCAGGATATCGCTGGCCGGAAAGACGAATCATGTCTTTGGCAAGATCGACGATCCGGACCGGTTCGCCCATGTCCAGGATCAGGACGTCTCCGCCTTCGCCCACAGCACCGGACTGCAGCACCAGCTGTACGGCTTCCGGAATCGTCATAAAATACCGCAGCATTTCGGGATCGGTGACGGTGACGGGACCGCCTTCTTCGATCTGTCGCCGGAACGTCGGGACGACACTGCCAGCCGAATTCAGTACGTTGCCGAAGCGCACGGTGATGAACCGCGTTTTGGAATGAGTCGCCACAGAATGCAGATACTGCTCAGCAATGAGCTTCGTCGCGCCCATCACGTTTGTCGGGCGCACGGCTTTGTCGGTGGAAATCATCACAAACCGTTCGACGGAAAAGCGATCGGCGACATCCACCAACACCTGCGTTCCGAAGACATTGTTTCGCACGGCGGCCTGCGGATTGCTTTCCATCAGCGGCACATGCTTGTATGCCGCCGCATGAAACACGACAGCTGGCCGATGCAGCATAAAGATCCGCGTCATGGCTTCTCTGTCGGTAATGTCTTCGACGATGAATTCCAGTTGCGGCAGAATTCTGGCGGCGTCTTTCTGGAGTGCGAGGAACTCCTGTTCCATCTGGAAGATGCCGAATTCGGACTGATCGAGCAGAATGATTTTTCGAGGTCCGAAATTCAGCAACTGGCGGCAGACTTCCGATCCGATACTTCCCGATGCTCCTGTCACGATGACCACTCGATTACGCAGGCATGTGCGGATTCCGGCCATGTCGAGTTGATTCGGTTCGCGGCGGAGCAGGTCGTCGATGGTCACTTCCCGCATTTTGAGTTCAAATCGGCCTGACGGAATCTCATCCACGGACGGGACCAGATGCGCGTTGACTCCATGTTTCTGGCAAACGTCGCTCACTTCCCGCACTTCGCGACCAGGCAGACGGGATGGCATCAGCAGTACTTCCGCGCGAGTTTGCGTGATGATCGATTCCAGTCCCTGCGCAGCGTCATACACTGGCACGCCGGCGATCACCGAATTCGGTAACAGGTTCCGTGGCGAGACAATTCCGACAACACGCAGTTTTAAAGAACTTGACTGAATTGATGTCGTCATTGCCGCCGCTTCAGACCCGGATCCATACGCATAAACCAGGGTTCGGGCAGCATTGAAACTGCGTTTTGTGTGCCGCAACCTGCGGAGTGCCTGAGCCATGATGCGTGCGGATGCGATGGCTCCGGCGGAGATTAAAGTGTCCATCGCAATCACGCTGCGTGGAATCTGCGGCATCGTTTCATGGGCGATCTGCAGAGCGGATATCAGAATACCGCAGACAAGGCAGATGCCGGCCGACCAGGCGAGGTCATAAATCGTGGAGTACCGCATCCGCCGCCGCCAGTCCCGTGAAAACAGCACAACCGCAATTTTCAGCAGCACCAGAATGAGCACGCTCTCCCGAAATACGCTCGTGGCGTATTCGTCCAGCGCAAAGTCAAATCGCAGCAGCAAGGCGCAAAACAGTGACGTTGCAAAGATGACTGCGTAACAGCAGACGGCAATGGCCAGTCGCGTCATGACAGGTAACCAGCAATTGACAAGGGGAAGGGAGAAGACGAGATTTGCAGCAGAAGGGATGGAGAACGCTGCGAGGTGAGATCTTTTGGACGGGAATCTGCAAAAATTGGCCAAAGGCCGGATTTCACAGATCGTGGCGAAGGCAGCGGCTGAGCACCGTTCGATCGCCAATAAACCACTCAAGCACAAATACTGAAGATCGGCGAAGTCTGCCGAAACATGCGATTTGTGTCCAGACCAGCTTCCGGGCCGAAAAAACAAAAAAAATAGGTCGATTCATCGCTGGTCCAGCGGAGTTCATAAAGTTCGCGCTGCCATGCGTAAATTTGCTTAACCCGATGCCGCAGGCGAGGATTCCACTAAGGCGAGCGGCAGATAGAACTTACCATCCGCAATTTGTACGACGGACTTCCAGTCCGTCGAGTAGCATCATGCGACGGACTGGAAGTCCGTCGTACCGGTAAATTCATTTCTGCCGCTCGCCTAAAAGCCGCCTCGCCTGCGGCGTCGGGTTAAACGGGAAAATACCTCCTTTGACCAGTAATTGAGCAGTGCATTGACACCCCCCCCTTCCCGGACCAAAAAACAGGCCAAACGTCCAGTCGGTTGCAAATTCCCCGTCCTGTTTGGATAGAATGCAGAAGCTATTCGGAACCCTGTGCATGCCGCACAGAAGATCCGAGGCCCGTCTTGTTCAGGATCAATCGCGTGCGGTGTCCCTTTTGTAAGCATGACGAAACGAAAGTCATTGACTCCCGCAACAGTCAGGACTTTTCAATTCGGCGGCGGCGTGAGTGCCTCAGTTGCGAGCGGCGATTCACGACGTACGAAAAGATTGAAGAATCGCCGATCCGAGTCATCAAGAAAGATGGGACGCGCGTGCCCTTTGACCGCGAAAAAATCCGGCGCGGCGTCGAAGTCGCGTGCTACAAACGCCCCGTCAGTCCGGAACAGATCGATCTGCTGGTCGGCGACGTTGAAGCAGCTCTGTATGAAGACGGTGAGCGCGAGGTTCCGTCGCGGCGGATCGGTGAACTCGTCTTCAGTGCCTTGCGGGATCTGGACAAGGTCGCATTCGTGCGCTTCGCTTCAGTCTATCGTGAGTTTCAGGATGTCCACGATTTTGTCGATGAGCTGCAGCCGATACTGGACGGTCGTCGTCGCGAAATGTGAGGCCCGCATTGCCGAATCCCTTACCGTCTTATGAAATCGGACGCGTGTTGACTGGATTCTGGAAGTTTCCTGCTGTGCCGCGTTCACTCACCTGCGCTGCCATGCTCATGATCGGCGTGAGACTTGCCGATGTCTGTGCCGTCCACGAGTTTCCCGTGCCGACTGCTGTGGCGGTTCTGATCACGTTTGTGTCCCTGCTGACTGCCGCAATTCTGCATCGCAGTGGAAGGATGCGGCTGGAGTTGACTGCGTTGCTGATGGCGATGATTGCCGTGGGTATCGTGTTGTGGACCGTCCGCAGTCGAGTCGATGAAGGTCAGGACATCGCATTATTAGCAGCCACCGCCGAATTCAGCGACAATCCCGCAGTCCGCATCGTGGGTGATGTCGCGAACATTCCGGCGCTGGATTTGCCGGCGGATACAGCCAGCAGGCCCGGACCGGCGGATTCGCCTCGTACGCTGCTGTTGCTCCAGACCCGCGCTCTGATGCGTGGTGCAGAATCGATCCGAGCGCGAGGACTCCTTCGCGTGCTGATCGACGGCGATGCGACTGAGCAATTGTCCTGGGGCGATCGGATTCAGCTGACAGGACAAATTGACCTTCCGGAACCGACGAAGAATCCCGGTGAGTTCGATTTCGCGCGGCACATGCAGCGGCAGGGCATGTCGGCGATGGCGTTTGCGCGGCATCCGGCAGCGGCGAGCGTCATGCAGCCCGCGAGCGTCTGGAATCCGAAGCGCTGGCTCAATGAGTTCCGTCAGCAAGCCGTGCTGCTGCTGCGAGACAACCTCACCCCACGGAACCGCGCGACGGCGGAAGCGTTGCTGCTGGGAAATCGTGGGCATATGACGCCGGACGTGGAGCGTGATTTTATCTCAAGCGGCACGATGCATTTGCTCGCGATTTCCGGCATGCACGTCGGCATCCTGTTTGTGTTCCTCGTCAGGGTGCAGAATCTCCTCCTGGTGCCACGAACCCGTTCGCTGCTACTGGCCGGACTGGTCTGCGTCATCTACACGTTTCTCACCGACCTGCGACCGTCCGTGATGCGTTCGACGTGCTTTATTCTGCTCTATATTCTCGGTCAGACTCTGTATCGCGATATTCGCATGGGATCTCTGATCGGCGCGACGGCCATGCTGTTGACCGTGCTGGATCCGTCGATTGCATTTGATGTCGGAGCGTGGCTCTCGTTTCTTGCCGTCGGCGCATTGGGCTGGGTCGCGGAACACGATCCGCTGCCGATAGATCGAGCCGCCCCGCCGGATGCCATTACCTGGCAGGACCGGTTCCGCGAAATGCGGGGACAATTGTGGGAATGGCTGTTGCTGGACTATCGTCGGATGCTCGCGGTCACGGTGCTGTCTGCACCGATTGTAGCGACGCAGTTCCATGTCGTGTCGCTGGTTGGCATGGTCGTCAACATCCTGCTCATTCCACTCACGACGGTGACGCTGATCTGCGGTTACGTATCAGTCTTCGGGGGGCTGCTTGTGCCGCCTCTGGCGGCGATCGTAACTGCTCCGTTCAACTGGATGCTGTCGGCATTGCAGCTTGGCGTGTCGCTGTCGGCGGATGTGCGATTCGGTTTTGTGATGATTCCTGATTTGCCGGTATGGTTTATTCCGGTCTATTACGGTTTGCTGGTGCTCTCCGTGATGGCCCGGCATGCGGTCTTGAGGCGGTGCTTTCGCATCAGTCTGCTGATTTACGTGATCCTGACGTTTCGCACGATTTGCCAGGTGCCGGAGCATGACGGATTGACGTGCAGCGTATTGTCGGTGGGACATGGAAACGCAGTCGTCGTGCAGACGCCTGACAATCGCGTGCTGCTGTTTGACGCGGGTGCGATGCACCGCAGTGAACGGACAGCAGATACCGTCTGTCGCTTTCTCTGGAATCGCGGCTATCGCATGATCGATGCGATCGTGATTTCTCATCCGGACCTGGATCATTACAACGCCGTCGCCGGTCTGCTGGAACGTCTGCCCGTCGGACATGTTTTCCTGACAAATGAGTTTGTCCGCACGGAATCACCGAACGTACAAAGAGTTCTGGATGGGATCTCCACACTGAACGTGCCCGTCGCGATCCTGGGCAGTGGTGATTCTGTTCCGTGCGATGATCTGCACGTTTCGTTTCTGAAGGCCGCCACGGAACCTGAGTCCGGGCTGTCGAACAATGAAGCGAGTGTCACGGCCATTCTGGAATATCGCGGTCGCCGCATCTGTCTTCCGGGCGACCTTGAAGGACATGGCCAACTGCAACTGCTGCCGAGTCTGCCGCAATGTGATGTCCTGATGAGTCCCCATCATGGCAGCCCGAATTCCAACGTCCCGGCGCTGGCTGCGACGGTTCTGCCAGCGCATGTCATCGTGAGCTCTCGCAACGACCGCAGCCGCAATCATCTCGCCAGCGTCTTTGGATCTGCTTCGGTATTGTACACCAGTACCGATGGCTGTGTCACGGTTCATGTGTCCCCGGACGGCGAGCTGGATGTCGAGAGTTTTCGTGCGAAGAAGGATTGAGCTTCGCAAAATTTCAAATTTCAAATTTCAAATTTCAAATTTCAAATTTCAAATTTCAAATTTCGAGATTCGAGATTCGAGATTCGGATTTCGGATTTTGCCCCTACTCATCCAGAGTCCGGCACATCGTCTCCAGATGCACTGACAGGTTGTAGTCCGCGTTCGTATGTATGTCCGCAGGATAGATATAGAGCGGAATCAGGAGACCCATCTTCTGGCTGGCCTGATGATGAAACAACTGATTCGCCAGCACACGCTGCGTGCCGTTCGTCACTGCATCGTCCTGCCCGCTGGATTGACGCGAAAATGCGACCAACACCAGCATGGCGACGAATATCATCGACCGCTTCTCACACACCATTCCAATTCGCATTCTGGAATTCCTTTGATTGGCGAAGCACCGTTCGGGAAGATGACTGCCCGCTGGATTTACGAGAATAGTCACAGGTGTCACAAGTGAGTGCAACTCGGAGCGTTGCTTGATATACGGCACGCAGTTGGCATCGGCTCGTTTAACCGCGTGCTCAGCGGGCCGCGATTTGAGATTTGAGATTTGAGATTTGAGATTTGAGATTTGAGATTTGAGGCGCGGGGCGTTGCCGACGCGGTTAAACGAATGTGCCATCCTCCACCGCGAGCCGAATTGGGGCGTTTGAACGGCACGCCACGGAGTGACGTGGCACATTTTTCAGAACAGCGGATCGTTGATGGGGATGCGGAGGCCGGGGATGAATTCGTCGAGTTCTCCGACTTCGCAGCGGCTGAGGTTCAGCAGGTGCCAGAACGATCCGCCGATGTCGCCGTCGTACTTGTACGAACCGTCAGGCCGAAACGCGACCCAGCCCTCCGGCGTTGACAGCAGCGTCGCCAGACACTCGCCAGTGACCACGTCCCAGAGTTTGATCGTGCCGTCATCGCTTCCGCTGGCAATCTGGAGTCCGTCCAGGCTGAACGAAACGCTCCAGACAGAACTGGGGATGGGTGTGAGTGGCAGGCCCGGTGATTCCGCAAGTCGATGGGCTATCTCATGCAGCAGAAACGTTTTGCCCGTGCCGAAGTCACCCAGCACGAGCACAAACCGCGGATGCGGTGTGTCGAGCAGGTCGAGCGCCGCGTCCATAACGTTTTCAACTCGCTTGCGATCCGGGGACGTCGAGATCTGCAGATCGGCGTGCTGTGGAACGTACAACGACGGCGGATACAACGGATCGAAAACCAGCTTCTGCGTCTGTCGATCGACGTACGGTCGGAAATCGGTGAGTCCCTGATACTCGACCCAACCGAATCTCTTATGCCGCATTAATGGCTTTGCCACCGTGTCTGGTGCGAGCCGACGGAGCGGCTCGCCTACGTAGGTCCGGCGCTCCGTCGGCGGACGTCCGTCGCTTTTCGGAAATCTTCTCAGTTAAACCAAACTCCCAATGTTTGCTGAACAGAATGGTGGTCGGCCTGGGATTCGCTGCGGAGCAGCGGCGTGAGGTAGCCTGCGGTGAAACCGCAGGGCATTGGACAGCAAAACGCCTAGCTGCGGAGCAGCGACGTAGATTCGATGTTGGTTTTACGTCGCTGCTCCGCAGCTACCCCTGGATCATCTGCCAGATTCCCTGGGCTTGCACCCAGAGCTACCATCCGCAGCTGCTCCGCAGCCAATCGCAAAGTCTTTCGTTTGCAGAATCCCACCACTGAGCGGATGCACTCTTTACTGCTGAGCCTCACCAGGAAAATCGTCCGCTTGCGGCAACGACGTCATGTGTCGAGCCTGAACCATGCCAAGTGGCAACATTTGAAAACTGAGGCCCAGGGAGTCCGACTTGAATTGACGACGCGAAACGTTTCGTCGATGATGACTCGCGGATGCAGACCGCGAGCACCGCAACGTTTGAGAAATGATTCCACATGAGTTGGGGACAGCAATGGGCACCTTATGTGTCCGTCGGGGATAAACTTAACCAAGCCGTTCGGCATGCAACGCAGCTGGCCAAAAAGCAGAAGCGTGAACGAGAACCGGTTTCGATCCAGGGACGTGCGATCGCAAAGACGTTCTGGGGCAAGGCATGGTGTGATAACCTGACCGCGTATCAGGACTATTCCAATCGCCTGCCCCGCGGTGCGACTTATGTTCGCAACGGCTCCGTGGTGGATCTGATCATCAAGCCCAAAAAGATCGAAGCCATTGTCGCCGGGTCAACGCCGTATACTGTGAAGATTGAGATCGCGGAACTCGACAAACATCGCTGGAAGGCAATTCGATCGGAATGCAGTGAATCGATTGATTCGCTGCTGGATCTGCTGTCCGGCAGGTTGTCCGACGGAGTCATGAAACAGCTGACCGATCAGAAGACGGGACTTTTCCCGTCCCCGCGCGAAATCCGGATGTCGTGCAGTTGCCCGGATTCCTCGTCGTGCTGCAAGCACTTGGCGGCTGTGATGTACGGTGTGGGTGCACGACTCGACAATCAACCGGAACTGTTGTTTCTGCTCCGTGGCGTGGATCATCAGGAACTGGTCTCGCAGGCGATCGCGGCCGGTAATCTCGACCGTGAACTCAGCCGTGGCAGCGGCGGACTGGACTCCCAGGATCTGGGAGCAATCTTCGGGATTGAACTGGAGAACAGCGCTGGAAAACCTTCAAAGCCGGAAAAGAAGAAACGAACATCGAAAAAAGCCGCTGCTGCGACGGCGACTGCTGCTGTTGTGAAACCGACGAAGGGCGCAAAATTGCCGATGGCGAAAGCTGGCCGTACAAAAGCACACGCCGCATCAAAAAAGAGTCCCGCAAAAGCCTCAACAAAATCTGCAAAGAAGAAGTCAGGTATGGCCAAGACAGGTACGGCCAAGGCAGCCAAAAAACGGTCGGGACGTTCGTAGATGCAGCACGTTGTTGTACCGGAGGGCTGCCGCCCAATGGCACTCGAATTCGCCTGTCAGCCGGTAGGCGTCAGCGTCCGGTTCACTCTGAATTACGTCGAAAACCGGGTGCTAAGGACTGAGACAGAAATAGGTGGGGCACGATTCCATCGTGCTGGGCACGTTAAAAACGTGCCCCACGACGGACACCAACGTCCATGTTCATAGATTGCGCCAACAATGCCTGATACTTCCAGCCCGATAGTCTGCTCATTCGAAAGCCGTCGTGCGGACGAAATGTGTTCACTGATCGTGCGCCACGGTGGGCAGCCGTTGTCAGCACCGTCGATGCGGGAAATACCGATCGAGAACAATCCTGTTGCGATTCAGTTTGTCCAGGATGCGATTGCTGGAAAATTCCCGGTCGTAATTCTGCTCACCGGCGGCGGGACGGAGGCTCTGTTCGAAGTCGCTCGATCACAGGGCCTGTACGACCAGCTCATTGAGGCATTCCGGCAAACGTCGCTCGTCATTCGGGGTCCGAAGCCGGCAGCAGTGTTGAGCAAAGTTGGTTTGAAGTACGCAGTCCGCGCGCCGGAACCGAACACCTGGCGTGAACTTGTTGCCGCGATCGATGAATCCGGAGTTGCCATTGATGGACAGGCAGTCGCCGTGCAGGAATACGGACTGCCAAACGCACGACTTTACGCAGAACTGCAGGCACGCGGGGCGATCTGGACGGCGGTGCCAGTTTACCGCTGGGCGCTGCCGGAAGACACGTCTCTGCTGGAAACCGCCGTGCGTGAAACCGCTGCGGGCCGCGTCGATCTTCTGCTGTTCACCAGTGCCAATCAGGTGAGCAACGTGCTGACGGTCGCTGAGCAGTGCGGATGCATCGCTGAAATCCGTGCCGCGATTGAAAGTCGAACGCAGGTTGCTTCTATTGGACCGACATGCACCGAAACGCTCACCGAAAACGGTTTCCCCGTCCATTTCGAAGCGTCACCACCCAAAATGGGACAACTCGTCCGCGGCTCGATTGAAGCATGGCGGAGCCAGCGAACGATGAGGCTGGGAATGCCATGAGTGCGAGAGTGAGCAGGAGGCGGTTCATGGTTTGGTGTCCAGTGTGCAAGCGACAGTGGAAGTGCCAGCCTCAACCGCGCGAGATATAACCCCCCCCTCATCCGGCCTCCGGCCACCTTCTCCCCCTTACCAGGGGGAGAAGGGACTTCGAGAAACTCGGTGAAAACTCGACGATAAATCCTTAACGGCGTTGCCCTGACAACGGCGTTGCCCTGACAACCGTTGCGCGTTCCACATGTATTCCACCTTCGATCAGCCACCGGTTACCGATCTGGTGCAACTGCCGGAGCACCGGAGCGTGCCCGTGCTGGAGGATAACGCCGCTGCGGTCGCCCGGATTCCCGTGCTTTTCAACCCATTTCAAATCAGCGAAGCGAAAAGCAATGCGGCATTTACAGCAGTGAATCCGACGACGAGGATCTTGAACGACATTTTGTCGAGCCGGTGCGACAATTTTTCCTCGCCGCAGCGATCAAAGAGGTAGAGCGAGATGGTAGATTCGACGAGCGTCACCAGAATTGTGAGAATTCCCAAGCCGTTTACCGCGTCGGCCACCGAAAACTCGCCCGTGTCTGGCACAAGACTGCTGACGACGTAGGAGTTTGCCACCGCAGCGAACAATGCCCCCACGCCTAGCCCAAATCGCGGGTCAACGTCGGTCGGCTTGATGAAGCACGCGAGGAACGCAATAGCGACGGCGATGTGGAGCGCCTGAAACAGTTTCAGGTACAGTCCCAAACCGGCCCGCTCGATGACAATGCCCAAACGCATCTGAGAATACGTCGACTTCGTGCCGCGCGGCAATCGAGGGTCGCCACGCGTGGTTTTGTAGGAGTGTGCCTTCTCCAGCACTTCCCATCGCGTAATTTTGTAGCCAGGAACGGTGACGCGGGAACTGACGCTGGTGCTTTCCCGGTCAGGCACGAACACCAGTTTTTGTCGCACTGATTCTCCATTTTCGATTGCCAGAATCAGGAGATGTGAGTCAAGCGGAATCTGGGCGGCGGGAAAGGCCTTAGTGATTTTGGCCACGATGCGATAGCGTTCGTAGTGGATTGCTTCATCGTGGAATTCCGCGAGCTTCTCCTGCGATTCCACCGTCCCCTCCATCACCACCAGCCCTTCGGCAGGCCGCACACCATCGCCGCGCCAGCGAAACCAAATGTCGAACACCGCCGTCCAGTTGGCATCGCGGGTCGACAGCTCCGGCACGCGCTCCACATAGAAACCCACCTCCACGGGAACTGCCTGCTCGGTCGAACTGCCATCGGCAAAGGTCACACCCGGATCGGGAGCTGCAGGGTCGAGGAGCTGTTGGTGCCGCTTGCTTTCTGCGTGCTTGGTCCGCCAGAGAAATGTCAGCGAGCCCGCTCCCGTGACGACAAAGAACAACGCGAGGCTGGCAACCCAAACGTTGAACCACCGTCGTTCTTGCAGACTGGAGAGTCTCCCCTGTTGATCTGTGGACGTCACCATTTATGGGTTCTACCAAATGCCTGGGCGGGAGTCTATAGCCGCAGGATGCTGTCGCTGCCATCGAAACTCCGCCAGACTGCACCTGACCGGCACGAATGGCGGACTTCTGCGTCCAACAGAACTTTTAGTTTGTTGAGAGTGATTTGTTGAGCGACTTCAATCGTCTTCAACGTCTCCGCATCCAACTTCGGCTTCGACAGCAACTCACAGGTCCCAATACTAGTCAGGAGATGGTACTTGTCCTTGATTGCAGAGGACAGAACTCAAACCGTTCAGCGCGATGTGTTCAAGGTTTCGGCGGCACGAGCGATGTTGCGAAGCATTCCGGCAAACACACATTGATGGAGTGGGTAAATACCGTACCAGTAGAGAATCCCCATTAGCCCCAGTGGATCGAAGATGGCTGTCTGCCGAATTTTGCTGCCTTCTTCGCAGGGAGTGACTTCGAATTCGAGCCACGCACGGCCCGGAACTTTCATCTCGGCGAACAGTCGAAGCTGATGCCCCGGCTGATAAGACTCCACGCGCCAAAAGTCAAGAGCATCACCGACGCTAACAGATTCGTCATCGCGCCGCCCGCGCCGAACACCCACGCCTCCGAGCAAAAGGTCGATGAAACCCCGAGTCGTCCACAGCCAGTTTCCGTAGTACCAGCCCGTGCGACCTCCGATGCGCCGGATCGGTGCAAAGGCCTCTTCGGGAGGCACAGAGACGACGACTGTTCGAGAATCGACAAGTCGTGAACCGAAGCGACTTCCGCCCCACGATCGACGTTCGCCGGATGAAGAAAGTGCATCAGACCAACGCGTTGCCGCAAATTCACAGTCCTCGTTGACCAACGCTCGCGCGATTGCCTCGCGGTAGGTGCGAGGACGAACGGAAAATGAAGTCAGCGCGAGGTTGTTGGAAATCAACGTCGGGTTACGCAGACTTTCAACCAGTTTTTTTCCTACTCGAGCGTAAAGAGGTGTCACCAGACCAAGCCAGAGACTGGAAAGATACGGCGTCAGGAACGGCACGGGAATCATCCACCGAGTCAGCCCCCGCTGCCGGGCATACTCCTGCATGATCTCTCGATAAGACACCTGATCAGGGCCGCCGATCTCAAGAACCTGAGACCCCAGCGTTGGCAATTCCATTGCCGCCATCAGGTATGCCAGCAGATCCTCGATCGCGATCGGTTGCGCCTTCACGTGAATCCATTTAGGGCAGATCATGATTGGCAAGCGTTCAACAAGCGCCCGAATCATCTCGAAGGACAGGCTGCCCGAACCGATCACGATCGAAGCTCGAAACTCAATCACCTGAGAATGATGTGCTCGCAGAGCATCACCTGTCTCCTGTCGACTGCGGAGGTGCTTCGAAAGTTCATGGTCGGGATTTCCGAGACCACCGAGATAAATGATCCGTCGGACACCAGCCGTAGCCGCAGCCTCGGCGAAATTCGAGGCTGCGGTACGATCCTGCTCCTGAAAATTTCCTTGAGCGCCCATCGAGTGGACGAGGTAATATGCCGTATCAACATTCTCAAACGCTGACGAAAGCGAATCACGGTCCAGCACGTCACCGGCAACGATGTCTGTGGTCGGTGAGCGGCGGTCTTCCAGTGCCTCGGGGCGACGGGTCAGGCAACGCACATGGATCTTCTGTCGTTCCAGCAGAGACAATAATCTGCCGCCAACATAACCCGTCGCGCCTGTCAACAATATCAGTTCAGACGTCCCAGGAACCAATCGACTTTTCATTTGAACCCTTGTCATCTGCGTAATAATTGATCCAACGGAACAGCGAGAGACCACGATCCGTTTACGCGAGGTCTGCCAGGATTCTAGCACCATCGAGCTTACTCGTCAGATTTATCACTGACGAGCAAAGAGATGAATGTCGATGTCAGGGCCACCGCAAAGACGACACAGCCCACACTGAAGATCACGAAATCGCTATTTGCCACGAGTAGAACTCCCGAGCACGAGGGTCCCGAAACTCAGGATCGATGGCACCCACAATCCGACGAACATCCCCTCCTGTTTGCTCCCGGTAAACCAAAGTGAGATTGAAAAAAGGAATGATGCGCCAGCCGCCGCGACATAGCCGATTTTCGCCAGTCTTTTCTTATTCATTATCTGTCTCCTATCACGCAGAAAACTAGCCCGATGCCAACCGTAAACGTTCACAACATTCACATGTGACATTCCGTGACGAAGGCAGGATGTTAACTGAAGTTCTCCAACAACCTCGTGTTGCATTTTGTAAGGAGTCATTCTGGCGGTCTGTCTATCGACCGCGGATTTGAGCAACGGCAAGGGACAATCCGCTGTTTACAGGATGATTGCCAGCCGCTGGTGCTTTCGCCGTTCACTGCTTTTGAGCGTCAGGACCGACTTCAGAACTTGATCACCGCGAAACGCCGATTGCGAAGTCTGTTGAAAAGATCCCGTGATTCAGTGGCTCGTGGCCGGAACATTGGAGGGGACAGTGGAATCACTGCTGAAGCCGGAAAATAAGGCAAAGCATCAGGCCATCTTGACCTATGATGTGGTTCCGGGCAAAGTGATGGTCGATCGAGCAAATGTCGTGAAAACTGACATTGCGTGCTCCAATGGCGTGATCCATGTGATCGACAGCGTCATCCTGCCAGCTGACAAAGACATCGTGGACAGGGCCGACTGCCGCGAGCAACTTCTCCTCCGACTCGGCAGAAGAATTGCTCAGCGACACGCGACGGTCTTCGGGTGGATTCGAATGCTGAGAAAGCACGACAATGTTGTTTAACAGAGGTCCGGAACGGTCGCAAAGCCGTTCTTTGTCAAACGTCACATCGAGAAATCGTTCCTGCAGTTCGTCGAATTTCTGGCCTAACTGCTCCGCTGCATCCCCCTTTGCATCAGCTCATGGGTACGTCTCGTTGCCTGTCTCGTTTTTGGGGCTGAGACGGTTCACCGCAACCAATTGCCAGCCAGAAATCCGATATAGCTGACCGAAGTGGCAAGAATACAGCCCCACAATAGATCCACCACCGTCACAGCCCACGGCCAGCCCTTGATCGTCGCCAGATTGGTCAAGTCATACGTGGCGTACGTGATGAGGCCGAACAAGACTCCGAGGACTAGCAACTTCCTCGTCGAGCCAGTTTCCAGGCTGGGCAAGATGACAAAGACAAGAAGACCAAGCACGAACAGCAGGTAGAATACGATTGCCGCTGACCAGTTAGGGGGGCTCCGCATCAAAAAGCCGAGATGCTTCTGATAGAATCCGCGAGCAACCAGAACCAACCAGACCATGTCGATGGCGAAAAAGGCCAGAAGCGTGAAGAAGTACAACTTGAGATAAAAGGTCATATAATCCTCGGATTCCCGCCCTGTGGATTTAGGGCTTTGCTTTTCGCCATCCGTACATCTCAACAGTGCGGACAGGACCAAACGGCTGGATTGTACCACGCAGCTACCCGGCATTGTACCTGACTTGCACGAGCCGATTCCGCGTTTCGCCGTGAATGCTGCGGGAATTTCCGGATTCAATGATCGCCAACACACTCCATGATCTCGGTTTCGACGTGACCATGGTCGAAAAGAGCCGATGGCCTGAAGGGCAACGCGGCGAGTCGATCCGAGGCTACGTTGTGATCACGGAGTCCGGTACTTTACCGCCCGTGATCATCATTCGGAATCGAACTGTCGGCCCAAAGGGCCAGGGCTTTCAGGGTGTTTCCACAGATACTAATCCGATGATTCTTGCGGTGGCAACGTGACCGCCGTTTCGATATCCGGTTTGTTTCGGTGGTTTTTTCTTAACGCCACGTTTGCTCTTGCGGTGCCGGTCCACGTCAACGCGTTCGGCCACTTTGATCAGAAACTTCGCCAGTCCTTGTGCCGTCTTCGGCAACAGAGATTTCCACTCCGCTTCAGTAAACAGAACACTCAGACCGTCCCCACCTTTGATGATTTCCAGAGACTGCGAGTAAGGCGAAAGTTCCCTGACAACCGCTTCCCGTTGTACGCCAGCATGGCCGTACAAAACACGAATAGCGGACCATGGCCTCCGAAACCCTGAGATCTTCCCGGTGTGTTTTGTAAGCCTGGTGGGGACTTTTCTCCCGGCCCATCACCACGTCAGCCATGGTGATTGCCAACTGGGAAAACAGCATCTAACGCTGGTATTCCCGTGTCCGATTCTCTTTAAGGCGAGCGGCAGAAATGAATTTACCGGTACGACGGACTTCCAGTCCGTCGCATGGTGCTACTCGACGGACTGGAAGTCCGTCGTACAAATTGCGGATGGTAAGTTCTATCCTGCCGCTCGCCTAAAGACATTATCGAGCTCATCGTTGAGGATCAACTGATTGATGATTCGCGACATCACTGCCAAAGGCCGAAGGCTGATATGCCGATCGAGAGCCGCGTCCGT
>CAMAVB010000104.1 GCA_945861465.1 Candidatus Kuenenia stuttgartensis | reverse complement strand
ATCGACCGTCGTTCCTTCTGTTCGGGAGTGAAGAATTCGAGCAGTGGAGATTCATCGCGGCGATCGGCATCCTGCGTATTGTTCAGAATTGCGAAGAGTTGAAAGAATTCGTCCTGCGTGAGCGGGTCATACTTGTGACTGTGACACTGAGCACAGGCAATCGTCGTTCCCATCCAGACTTCCATCGTCGTATTGACTCGATCAACCACCGCGACATTTCGAAACTCTTCGTCCTGAGTCCCGCCTTCATTATTTGTCATCGTATTGCGGTGAAATGCTGTCGCCATCACCTGTTCGTCGCTCGCATTCGGCAACATGTCCCCTGCCAGTTGCTCGATCGTAAACTGATCAAACGGCATGTTGCTGTTGATCGATCGAATGACCCAGTCGCGCCACGGCCAGATCGTGCGCGAAGGGTCATCCGCGTAGCCAGCCGAATCCGCATAGCGAGCAAGGTCCAGCCACTTACGCGCCCAGTGTTCTCCGAATTCCGGTCGCTGGAACAGGTGATCGACAAGTTGTGACCAGGTAGCTTCGTCGATGGCGGCGGACTTGTCAGCGGCGGCACCTGCTTCCAGGCGTTGCACCCACGAATCACATTCGTCAACGGTTGGCGGAATTCCAATGAGATCCAGAAACACCCGGCGTACGAGGGATCGCGCGTCGGCCTGTTCCGTCGGTTTCAGTCCCAACTCCAGCATCCTGTGCAGCGCGAAGTTGTCGATGGCGTTCCTGGGCCAGCTTGCAAACGGAACACCGGCGACTGGAGGTTCGGCGCGGATGGGTTCTACGTAGGCCCAGTGCCTTGCGTACTGGCCTCCCTGTTCAACCCAGCGCTGCAAGGTTGCGATTTCGGTTGCCGTGAGTGGCTTGCTGAATTCGGTAGGGGGCATGCGAACGGATTCATCGTCGCTTGTGATGCGTGCGACGAGTTCACTCGCACTGGCATTGCCGGCAACGATCGCGGCGTGTCCCGATTCCAGAATCTTTGTCGCAACGTCCGGGTCATCCAGCCGCAGTCCTGCCTGCCGCTTGGCGTCATCCGGACCGTGGCAGGCCAGACAATGGTTGGAAATGATCGGTCGTACGTCCCGATTGAAATCGACTTTCTGAGCACTGGCAGACGTCGCTGCGGCAGCGAAATATGCCAGTGAGAGCAGGGCGGTTAATGCGAATCGCATGAGCTACATCCAGCGAAAATATTTCAGGGCGGGAATCAGGTCTGGGAAGGATTTGTCTCGGGTTCCTGAGATTGTAACGTAGGCGTCGTCTCAGAACACGCGAGAAGCGGCATTCCTGTGCGCACTAAAAAAAGCGAGTGAAAATTGCAGGATCGCTCGATAGACTTCGCGAATTCAGCCCGGGACGTTCAAAAGCGTTCTCAAGCCGACTGGCCTTATGAGCACCACGGCAGAAGTAGTTTGGCATAATATCGTTTAGCCGCATGGGCAACGCCCCACGATTTGCAGCGAAGCGCGGCCCGATGGGCACGCGGTTAAACTAATCATTGGCGACCGAGCGGTGTAAGGAGCAATTCCTATGCGATACATAGTAGTCCTGCAACAACACATGCGTGTCGAATCAATCCTGCGAATGCTCGCGTGGATCATCTCATTTGTGCTACTGCCAATCGCTTCGGCTGAGCCGCTCGATCACATCCGGGTGAGCGATGACAAAACGCATTTCGTCCACAGTGAGTCCGCTGAACGATTTATCGTGTGGGGCGTTAACTACGACCATGATCATGCGGGGCGATTGCTCGACGAGTATTGGATCGACGAGTGGCCCACTGTGGTTGAGGACTTTGGCGAGATCAAGGCACTCGGTGCCAATTGTGTGCGCATCCACCTGCAACTTGGCATGTTTCTGGACGCCCCTGACACGCCGAACGTTGCGGCGCTGGCACAGCTGGAAAAGTTGATTCAGCTTGCAGAGGATTTGGGTCTGTATCTCGACGTGACCGGCCTGGCCTGTTACCACAAGAAGAACATCCCGGCGTGGTATGACAAATTGAACGAACAGGATCGCTGGAAAGCGCAGGCTGTTTTCTGGGAAGCGATCGCCCGAACATGCAAGGACAGCCCGGCGATTTTCTGCTACGACCTGATGAATGAGCCGATACTGCCCGGTAAGGAACCGGAGTCCGACTGGCTGGCTGGCGAACTCGGCGGAAAATTCTTTGTGCAACGCCTGGCCCTGGAGTTGAAGGATCGCACGCGCGAGCAGGTTGCCGAGGCGTGGGTAAACACAATGGTGGATGCCATTCGTAAACATGACGAACGTCACATGGTCACGGTCGGTATTATCCCATGGGTGTTTGTGTTTGGTGGTGGAAAGCCGGACTTCTACGGACCGAGTGTCGGCCAGCGTCTGGATTTCGTTGCCGTGCACTTCTATCCGAAAAAGGGCGAAGTCGATAAAGCGCTGACAGCATTGAAGGCGTATGACGTAGGCAAGCCAATCGTGATCGAAGAAATGTTTCCATTATCGTGCGGCGAAGACGAGTTGATCGAATTTGTCCGCAAATCGTCCGACATCACCGACGGTTGGATCAGTTTTTACTGGGGCCCGCCGGTCGAACAGTTACGTGCCGCGAAACCACAAACGCTGGCGGAAGCCATTACAGCGTCGTGGCTGGACAAGTTTCAGCAGATTTCCAATGACGTCAAAGCGGGCCAACTGCTGGAGACAGAGTGATCGTCGGCTAAGTTCCTGAGCATCCAGGATCTCCTGGGCCTGCAGAGTCACTGCTGATGGGTGCGATCTCCCCAGTCCTGAGTTTTCAATGGCATTTTTGTAGATGGCGTGATTCAAAGGTGTCGCAGTTCATGCGGGAAGAACCACAGTTCTATTGGCCCCACTGGGCTCGTGCCAGTGGACAAAGGTTTGGCAACTAAAACGAAACGAACCCAGCAGGCCGCTCCCCACTCGACCTTGCGTCGGTGGAAGCCAGGTTTGAAAACTATGGCCGGTCCAGCGTCCGAGACACTGACAACAGATCCGCGTAGTTTTCAAACCTGGCATCCACTGGCATGAAGCCAGTTGGGGGCCAGAACAATAGTGGGGCGGTTCGTTTGGTAGTCGGCAAACCGGGTTTCCACCGGCATGAAGCCGGATGGGGAACACTGGATTCGGTTCAGCAAACAATTCGCTCAGGAATTCAAATCTTCAACTCCAGACACAGCATCAATACAAAATTCAGAATCCCGCCGTCTTTCGACGGACTGGACAGATCGCACGCCTGCTGCCGATGAGGGACTCCTGCGACTCCTTTTCGCAAAGGCTCTGCGGCGCGTCTTTGGCGGTTTTTCGAATATCGCGCAAACTCACTTGACGACAAGTGAATCATGTGTACTATGTGTAATAGTACACACGCAGTGCAGGATGATTCGCATGGTATTCGACGTGGTCATATCAACCGGTAGCAACGTGCCGATCTATCGGCAGATCGTTGATCAGGTTCGTCATGCCATTGCGTCCGGGGATCTGGCGGTCGGAGATCAGCTTCCCAGCGTGCGGGTGTTGGCCGAACGGCTATTGGTGAATCACAACACGGTTGCCAAGGCGTTCAATGAACTCGTGCGGGACGGTGTACTGGAATCGCGACACGGTCTCGGAGCGTTTGTGGCGAAGCGTCGCAACGTCTTTTCCACTGCCGAGCGCAGGCGACGCCTCGATGCCGCGATCACGACACTCACCAGTGAAGCCTTGTTGCTGGATTTCAGTCACGAAGAATTGCTGGAGGCCGTTGCAAAAAAACTGAATGGTTTTCCCAAAGAGAAAAGAAAGGCTTGATTTATGTCAGACACAGTCATTCAAACGCATGGCCTGACGCGAGTTTACGGGCAGAAGGTGGCCGTGAATCAGATCAACCTCACCGTTCTGCGGGGAAGCGTCACTGCCCTGATCGGTCGAAATGGATCGGGCAAGACAACCGCCATTCGAATGTTGCTGGGACTGGTTCCGCCAACTCGTGGTCACGCAACGGTCCTTGGCTGCGACAGCCGGCAGTTGACACCGGAAATTCGGGCTCGGGTTGGTTACCTGAGCGAGAGTCACTTCGCATACCACTGGATGAAGGTTCGCGAAGCGGCCGCATTTCAGAAGGGCACGTTTCCGAAATGGAAGCAGAACATCTTCCACGGCATTGTTGATCACCTTGGTCTGAACACAGAAACCAAAGTCGGGAGCCTGTCACGCGGTGAACGAGCCGGATTGTGTCTGGCGCTCACATTGGCACCGGAACCCGAAGTGCTGGTGTTGGATGATCCGGCTCTGGGACTTGATCCGGTGGCTCGTCGAGCGTTAGTGGAAGCCATGCTGGCGGTGACTCAACATCGAGATCGCACCATTCTGTTCAGTTCACATCTGTTGGATGATGTGGAACGCGTGGCAGATCATGTGGCGATCATTGATCAGGGGGTGCTGCGAGTCGAGGCGTCGGTGGATGAATTCTGCAGTCGTGTTTCGGTGTGGCGACTGACGTTCGACCGGTTTCCGGATCGTCTGCCGGAAATCCCCGGATTGATTCACACGCGTTTTATCGACAACCAGATTCAATTGACGGTGGCGAATTCTGACGATGGTACTGCGGCATTGATTGCGTCGATCGGTGCGAATCGTATTGAACAAACGGAGGCAGGTTTTCAGCAGGCCGTGATCGACTACCTGACGGTTCGCGGAGGAACAGGATCGCTGTTGAAAGCCGTTGGTGTTCCTGCGGCGGAAAGAGAAACGGTTGCCGTCGTGGGTGGTTAATTGTCAAACCGCTTTTCCACGGGCGTAACGACGGCCTAACGACAGTGGGGAGAAAGATCGTTTAACGGCGAGCCGCAGGCGTAGGCGAAATTCTCAGCCGCCTACGCCTGCGGCTCGCCGTTAAACGAATGATCTTCCCAAAAAGCACGCACACAATATCCGGTAGGGTTAGAAATTTTCTTGAACGAGGTTTCCGATGAAATCCATGATCTGGAAAGAACTCAGAGAGAACGCATTGTGGGGGCTGTTGCTCCTGATCGCTTCCGTCGCGGCCATCGTCGGGCTCATGAACTCAGAGTTCACGAACCGATTGAACCTGCATTTTTTCGCGGACGAACTGCCGTTGACGTTCAGCGTGATGGGGAGCATTGCGGCGGTTGTGTTGGCCTGCCTGCAGACCGTTCCGGAACTGTGGCGCGATCGTTGGGCGTTCTTGATTCACCGAGGCATATCCAGCGGTGCGATCTTCCGCGCCAAGACAACGGCAGCGATCGTGATTTATGCGATCGTGATTGGTGTTCCGCTGCTGATCGCGACTCTGTGGGCCATGAGCGTCGGATACCGGCATTATCCGTTCGAATGGCGGATGGTATTGCCATCAGTCCTGTCCTGCGTCGCGTCGTTTGGCTGCTACTTTGTGGTGTATCATATCGTGCTTCGCGAGCGTGGATTTCCACTGTGGCGAGTCCTTCCGATCGCGATGCCGCTGGCGGCTGTGGGAGCGAACCTGGCATTGTTCTCGAACAATCACTATGCCTTCTGGTCGTCTGCCGCGATTGTATTGCCGTTGACTGCACTCGGCGGAATGGTAGCGTATCGGACAATGGTGAGTCATGGTGCCATGCAGGATTTTGGGGCGACGCCGGGACGGTTTCTGGTCGGCACAAATTTTGTGACGCTCGGTGTGCTGCTGGGATGCGGGCTTGGATGTGCGTGGTTTGTTGTAGATTGGGTTGTTTTCGACGCTCTCGGTGTCGTCCGCAGTGAACCCAGCGAGAGGAGTCGAACCCGCATCGCGCCGTGGGTGGATATCGATGGCGAAGTGATGGAGTCTGCGATCACACGGTCATTGCAGGCGGATTCCACCGATGGAGGCAGGTGGAAACTGAGTGCCATCCGAAATCTGAGTCACCCGGAATCGAGCAAGTACTCGGAGTTCGTGGGCCAGGAGTATTTCTGGTCTGATTGGGAAAACAAATTGCCGATCATGAGTTGGGCCAGCGCTCACTTGCGATACGGAGGCTATGTCTACCCAACGGCAGACGTGACACCCTTCTTTCAGGAGTTGCGTCAACTTGGTCCGATCCTCACACCACCTCCGAAGTACCTGGGACCTGCAGGTGAAGTTCAGATCAGTCCGCTGCGGCAACTCACATGGCAACTTTCCGCGACGAATGGCGTGATTCTGGGCTATGCGCAGGAGCGCCTCGAGCGAACCGGGAATCGTGTCGTCCGATCGCCACAGGAATTGAAGTACGTGATCGGTCCGGACGGGATCTTCGAATATCCGAAATGGCCGACTCAGCGATTCGGCAAGTGCCTTGCGTTTGCCACTGAATTCGATCGACAAATGTCGGAGGATTACCGGCTAAATCCCCATTTAGCGCCTGAATTTCGTCCTGCTTACCTGTTCGAAAACGGGTTGTTCGGAATCGACCTGGAAGCAAGAACGGTGAGTGCGCTGTTTACTCCACCTGCAGGAAAAGCGATTCGGAATGTGGATATGTTCGGTGACCGAAAGGATCAACTAGCCGTGTTTGTCGATGGGGAGGTCTTTGTTTGCAGGGCAGTGCCGCATTCAATCGGACGACGCTGGTCCGGAGGATCAGTCGCTGTTGCTTCTGAATCGAAAGATGCCGGGGACGCACCAACAGGTGAAGATGTCGCTACTGCTCAGCCGATGCCATTCGGAACTCCACCTGCCGACGATCATACGACTTACGAGTGGAAACTGGAAGACATTGAATTGCTGATACCCGGCGAAGTCGTCGCAACAATTCCTGTCCCCGATGAAATCGATTCATTTGCCTTTGGGAGCTTCGGATACGACGCCGACAGAAACAAAGCGTGGTTTGATCGTGGAGCCGGTCCGTGGACCGGCACGAGACGCATTGTTGAGCTTGATCTGAATTCACAGAAGACGCGTACCTTTAAAGAGGGCGTCAACACAGAACTCGGATCCTGGGAAGTCGGCAAAGTCGCCAGCTTCGCGGCCATCGCACCCCTTGCGCCGGTCGCGGCATTCCTGGGATTCGAAGAGACTCGATACTTTGCGACAGGAGTCAGCCTTTTTGCTGTCCTCGCACATGCTTGTCCGGCATGGTTCTTGATTGCCGCAGCAGTTCTGATTTTCTCCGCCGTGTTGTGGAGTTACGTTGGAAAACGATACGCCATTCGATTTGGAATCGATGCGGACAAGCATCGCCGCTGGCAATTGATCGGCCTGCTGCTTGGTCCGGCCGGAATTCTGGCGATGGTGACGGCGCATTACTGCCCGAGCCGCGTTCGCTGCTCCCATTGCCATCGGCGGCGAGTCGTGACCCGGGAATTGTGTGAGCATTGCGACGCGAAGTTCGCCGAGCCGAAAATGAACGGCACAGAAATCCTTGCGGGTGCATCGACGTAAGGTCTGTCCTGCGCTTCAAGGCGCGGGACGCAGCTGGAGTGATTGCGAAGGGCAGGGCACACCGATATAGTGGTAGAGACCATACAGCTCCTTGGCTGCATGGACTCAGGTATTCGGGACTGACGCCTCGGTCCTGAAGATCGCAGTCTCTCAGGAACGAGTGCATGTCTCAACCCGATCCAAAGTCTTTGCCGCCGGAAGACCAGGCGACAATCCTGAGTCCCTGCACGGATCCCGACCTGTCGGAGTTGGCCTCATCGTTATCTGCGCAGGAAGGTCGAGATCCTCTGTCCGTGACAGAGATTGAACCCGTGGAAGGCGAAGAGCACCGGTTTTCACCCAGTGCAGACACATTCTCAGCCATCCAGGATCTGGGGCTGAGACTTCAGCCCGCACCTGACCACAATGTGATTGGCCGAATGGCGCATTATGACATCATCCGCTGTCTCGGCCGCGGAGGCATGGGGACCGTATTTGAAGCGTTTGACACAAAGTTGTTTCGTCCTGTCGCCATCAAATTCATGGCCAGCAGTCTGGCAGCCAGCGAAAAGGCCAGAAGTCGATTTCTGCGGGAAGCTCGAGTTGCCGCCAGCATCAATCACCCCAACGTGGTGACGATTCATGCGGTCGATGAATACGACGGGCGTCCGTATCTGGTGATGGAGTTTGTGTCGGGGGCAACGCTTCACGATCATATGCGGAAGATCGGACCGCTGCCCCTCGGTGACATCCTCCGCATCAGTCGCCAGATCGCCACGGGACTTCGAGCTGCCCACGAGAAGGGGATCGTGCATCGCGACATCAAGCCGGGAAACATCCTGCTGGAAAATGGTGTTCAGCGAGTCAAAATTGTGGACTTCGGGCTAGCTCAGGTCATCTTTGAACTCTCCGACATCACCTCAATGGGACAGACTCTCGGTACGCCGCGATATATGTCGCCGGAACAGATTGAAGGTAGCCGGGTCGATGAGCGAGCGGACCTATTTTCGTTCGGCTGCGTGATCTACATGATGTGTGTCGGCCAGCCGCCGTTTGCGGGTAACTCGATTACAGTTCTGCACGCAATCCTGCGAGATTCGCATGTTCCGGTTCGCCAGATGATGCCTCAGATTCCACAGTCCCTCAGCGATCTGGTGGACTCACTGCTCTGCAAAACGCGCGAACGACGTATCCAGACGGCGGCGCTCGTTGAGGAAGCAATCACCAACATTGCCCGAGGGGGCACGCCGTCTGATGAATACCTGCGCGTGCAGCAGCCGGTAGAAACAACGTTACCGGCAAATCCGCGCCGGAGTCTTCCTGGAATCGGCGCGGCAGCAGCCCTTGTTGCTGCTTCCGCGATGCTGGCATGGGCGATCTGGGGATCGGAACCTGCGCTGGAAAAGCTATCTTTGGATCCGGCACAACAGGAAAATCCGCAGGACAAGGAGGTTGTGACAGGTATTCCGGGTGAACAGGCAGATCGCGGTCCGATCACGATGACGGTCGGTGGGCCTCAATCAGACTTTCCCTCGCTGCAGGCAGCCCTTCTCAAGGTTCGGCCGGGTGACACGCTTGCTGTCGTGGGAAAACTTCCACCGGATGACACTCTCGTCCTGAACGATCCGACTCGGCATTCCAGTTTGACGATTGAATGGCAGTCCGACGTTCTCTGCGATTACTCTGGAAGTGCCGCTGCGGTGATCACGGTTGATTCTGTACAGGGCATTCGAATCAAAGGCGCAGCGATTCGGGCGTTGAACGCTCATTTGTTGTCTGTCAGAGGCGACTGCACGGGATTGATTGTGGAAGACTGCCGATTGGAGCAGGCTCCGGAATCGCATCAGGCGGCCGTTGTCTTTTGGGATACAGCAAAGGGCTCAATTGCCGCACCAATTCAATTGCACCAATGTGAAATTGTATTTTTCGAAGGTGGTATTACCTGTATAGGTTCAGCGAACTCAGCAGTGGAGTGGATTCAACTGAAAGAGAATGTCATTCGGGGCCTGCAGCCGGAATGGGGCATCGCCGTGAATTTTGAAAACTCGGTCCGCCACGTGGATGTGCAGCACAACCGATTCACCAGCGTCCGTCGAGGTGTCAGTGTCGTTGGCACCTGGGACCAGATTGATGTGTCAAACAACACGTTCTTTGATGTCATTGAATGTTTCGGATCTGATCAGCGTGCGAAGTCACAGTCTGTTCAGATCGAGGGCAATCTGGCCATCCAGTGTGATATGTTTGCGACGGGAATTTCCCCCGATGACGGCGGAAACGCATTTGCATTCAACAAATCCGATCTGCTTGCTGTGGAGCCGCGGCAGGCAGCCACTGTGAAAACACTCTCGTTCGTCTCAACAGAAGCCACAAATCCGGAATTCATGCGACCGATGGCCGATGGACAACTGAAAATCCCCAGGACGCCTGACTACGCGGGCGCTCTCTCGCCGCGCAACCCGACGCCAGACACCTCCAACGCTGCGGAAAACCTGTAAATTGCCACTCGCAGCCGCATGAGATCTCAGCTTTACTCCACGCGATTGGCATTGGCTCGTTTAACCGCGTGCGGTATACAATGACACGCCATAGATACAAATCAAACCGTCAACCATGGCTCTGAATTGTCAGATGGCGGTTGACTCGATAGAGTCGGCAGTGGCGTGCATGCTGGTCATCTGTGCTGACCGCGAATAATAATGTCTCACACAGGAACGAACACAATGCGGACTGTAATGTTGTTGACTGTCAGTTTTCTGATTCCATGCTGGTGTGTTTGCAATCCGGCAGCCGTGTTTGCGGACGATGGAGTCACACTGGAAAGTGTCATCGCTCCGGGGCCACATCAAGCGGATGAGCCGGTGGCCAAAGAAGTGTCGCTGGAAAAGGCGGCTCATTTTCTGGATTCCGCAGCCCTCACATGGCAGAAGGATCGCAAGTGTTTCACCTGCCACACGAACTTTGCATATCTCTACGCCCGTCCGGCGATTTCAGCCGACACGACGGCACACACTCAGGTCCGTGCCTTTGCTGAAGAACTTGTACAGACGCGATGGGCCAACGAAGGACCTCGCTGGGACGCGGAAGTTGTCGCAGCCGCTGCGGCTCTGGCGTTCAATGATGCGGCGACCACCGGAACGCTTCACGCGACATCCCAGCCGCGCTGGATCGCATGTGGACGGTGCAAACAGAAGACGGCGGATTCAGCTGGCTTAAGTGCGACTGGCCCCCGATGGAATCGGACGATCACTACGGCGTGACGCTGGCCGCGATCGCCGTCGGAGTTGCACCGGATGACTATGCAGCAACACCAGCCGCACAAAAAGGCATGGAAGGAATTCGTCGATGGCTGAAAGCGAACGCGCCACCGACACTGCATCATCAGGCAATGCTGCTGTGGGCCAACAGCTATGTTCCGGATTTGCTCACCGCAGAAGAAAAGGCGACGACCATTCAGCAGCTCACGGCATTGCAAAAACCTGACGGAGGCTGGGCTCTGGCAACACTCGGCGACTGGAAACGCGGCGACGATCTGCAGCAGGACACAGATCACAGCGACGGCTACGGCACTGGCTTTGTGCTCTACGCACTGCGACGTGCCGATGTCTCGCCTTCAGACGACGTCCTTCGCAACGGTGTGAAATGGCTGAAATCCAATCAGCGCGAAAGCGGTCGCTGGTACACACGATCACTGTTCAAGGACAACCACCACTTCATCAGCCACGCCGGCACAGCGATGGCCGTGCTGGCGTTAAAGAACTGCGAAGAGCCCAAGGTTGGCCTCAGCGATTAGACGCGGTAGATTTGTTTAACGGCGAGCCGCAGGCGCAGGCGAAACGGCAATGACCCCTGCGGCTTACTGTTAAACGATTGAGACGATATTCCCCTTGCCCGCATGGAGCCACGATTCCATTGATCATCGCCCTACGGAGTCAAGCTCCGCAGTGGCGAAAACGCTTTCCTGCATTCTTGTCTGGTGCTGATCATCGCTCGACGGGGGCGAGCCCCATCGTGGCGGCGGATCGGTTCGACTGGGGTGTGATGCGTTTCAGATACGGTTTCAAAAACGCTTTCGTCGTCAGGGTCGGGACTAAAAGGGTCGGGTCTCATTGATTTGAGACTTGACCACCTTTCGCACCGCGAATTCGAGGTAAACATGAAAGCAACGTATGAATTCCGGGTTCTGGAGGAGTTTGCGCCGTTGCTGTTTGAACCAAGCGAAGGGAAGCGACTCGGCGAGACCGTTCGAAAGGTCGAGATTGAAGCCAGTGATCCGAGGTTCGATGCGATTGGTAAACTACAGGCTGAGATACAAGCGAAATCAGATCGAAGTTTTTTCTACGGATGGAACATACGCCGCCGCTACGCACAATCGGAATTGCAAAGCGCAAAGCTGTTTCATTTCACCGTGGTATCAACATTCGAGCCGTCAGGTGAAGAGTGCGGAACGACATACGACACATCAACCGAGTGTCCACATTACCATGCTGGAGCGAGCCAATCATCATCGCTTATCCTCAACATAAAAAAGATCCCCAAACACAAGGATTTTTGCAGGACAATCGCCGACGAAAACTTGGTTTCGCGGAAAGTAGCAGATCTGTTTGCAAAGCATGGCATCACAGGCGCGATTTTTCGGCCAATCTACCCGAAGCGTTCATTGAACGCGGCGTCTCAAGATTACTTCCAACTTGTGGTGCCAGAAATTGGCGCAGAAATTGTTGCCCCAACGATCGTTGGAGTTGATCCATTTGATAGTGACTCAAAGGGAGAGTTTCGTTGCCCTTATGGGGATCTACTTGGCCTCAACTTGCTTTCTGAAGTCACAATCGACTTTGCAACTATCCCTGAAGCTGACATTTTTTTGACACGGCAGTTTTTGGGAATGCGACGAGGTTTACTGCGTCCGGAACGAGAGATCCTTATATCGCCGAAGCTCTGGCGGCTCATTGTCTCCGAGAAACTTAAGGGCTACGAGGTGGAGGTAGCGCAATTGGAACCCCTCTCGATGAAAGCCGGAGACGACAAGGGGGCGAATCAGCCAAGTAACTCATGAACAATACGTCCATGAACGTCTGTCAGACTGACATCACGGCCGCCAAAACGGAATGTCAGTTGTTTGTGATGAATCCCAAGCTGATGCAGCACGGTGGCATGGATGTCGTGAATCTCCAGAGGATTTTCAGCGACCGAGTTTCCGAATTCATCGGTCTGGCCGAATGCCGATCCGCCTTTGAATCCTCCACCAGCGAGGAAGATGCTGTATCCGTTGACGTGATGGTCTCGTCCGCAGGTTTCTGAAATTGCCGGCGTGTGAGGCGTTCTTCCCATTTCACCGGCCCAGATGACAATCGTGTCGTCGAGAAGCCCACGCTGCTTCAGGTCAAAGATCAGTGCAGCCACGGACTGATCCGTGATCATCGCGTTTTCCGCGTGATGCTGTTTCAGCGTTCCATGCTGGTCCCATGGCGAGTTATTGGCGTGAGTCAGCGGGCACGTGATCTCCACGAATCGAACGCCTGCTTCGACCAGCCGACGGGCTCGCAGGCATTGCAGGGCGTAGTACTTCTGATAGTCGTTGGTGCTGTCGAGCCCGTAGAGTTTTCGAGTGGATTCGGATTCCTGATCGACATTGGCGATTTCCGGAACAGCCACCTGCATGCGAAACGCGGTCTCGTAGTTGCGGATCGCCGATTCAATCAAGTGATGTTCGGGCGTCGATTGCGCAAAGGTCTGATCCTGTGCCCTCAACAGGGCGAGCTTCCGTCGCTGCTTTTCGATGGAGTCAGTTGGCTGGATGTTGTCAATTGTTGCTCCTTTGGCACGCAGCAGGGTCGCGGTGTTCGTAGCCGGAAGAAACGCGCTGGAGAAATTTTCGAAGCCACCGTTTGGGATCCAGTCGTTGTTCAACAGGACGTAGCCGGGCAGATTCTGATTGTCGGTGCCCAGACCATACGTTACCCACGACCCAAAACTTGGTGCCAGGCCTGTCACTCGTCCGGTATGCAGCAGCAGGTTCTGCTGACCATGCAGCGGCTGTCGGCCGACGAGCGATCTGACAACGCAGATGTCGTCCGAAATTCCCGCGAGATGAGGGAACAAATCACTGACCCACAAGCCGCTCTGGCCGCGCTGAGCAAACTTCCACGGACTGCCAAACCAGACTCGCCCCGCACTGCTTTGGGACAATTTTGAAACCTGTGAATCGCCGATTGGCTTGCCCTGCTGTCGGGCAAGTTCCGGCTTGTAATCAAATGTATCGACGTGACTGGGTCCACCATCCATGAAGCAGAGAATGACATGCTTCGCCCTGGCAGGAATCGCGGATGACGCGGATGACGCTTTGTCTGCGGATTGAGATTCCGACATCAATCCTGCCAGCGCCATCAGGCCGAATCCGTTCGATGTGCGGGCGAGCAATTCTCGCCGGGACCAGAGTTTCTGATAATGATCAGCGGACATACAGAAACTCCTTCGTATTGAACATCGCGTGAGCCATCGTCTGCCAGAGTGATGCGCTGGCGAGCCAATCTGCTTCGGGAATGTGCTCGGTCTCCGCGAAATCTCGTACCGCATTCGCCCAGCGAGATAATTCCTCGGATGTCGCTTCGCGTCCGACTGCTTTCAGGAACATGTGCTGCAGTCGCAACTCGATCGATGCATCCTGCCGGGAGATCAATTGAGCGGCCCAGAACTCGGCCTGATTCGTAACGAATGGATCATTCAGCATGGCCAGCGACTGAGTCGGCGTATTGGCGATATCGCGACGGCCTGTAGGAATCTTCGGAGCTGGCTGATTGAAGATCGCAAGGAACCGAGGTGACTCCATGATCGTGATCTTCGTGTAAATCGATCGCCTACCGAGTCCGTCCAGCGGGCCGGAGAACAAACGCTTTTGAGGATCTTCGCTGAGTCGGCTGGGATTTGTTGTGGGACCGTACAACGTGGCATCCAGTCGCCCTGAAACCGCCAGCATCGCGTCTCGGAGCGATTCTGCATCGAGTCGCTGGACAGGAAAATGATGCAGCAGTCGATTCGTCGGATCGATGTGGAGAGCCCCGGCCGCGGCATCCTGCGACTGTTGCCACGTCTTACTCAACACAATGCTTCGAATCAAACGCTTCGTCGACCAGCCTTCGTCCATGAATCGTTGGGCGAGAGCATCGAGCAATTCCGGATGCGACGGTCGTTCACCGACATGCCCAAAGTCATCCGTCGTGGTTACCAGCCCGGCACCAAACAGCCAGTGCCAGACGCGATTGACATACACTCGCGCGGTCAAAGGATTGCGTGGATTTGCCACGAGTTCTGCCACTTCCAGCCGATTATGTACGGGATCTCGTTTGATATTCTTGTTCCGAGGCTCCGGCCTCGGAACACGCAGCTCCGGAAGCTCCTGCCTCGCGTGGGTGTCCCGGGAGGCAGGAGCCTCCAAGGCATTGCGTTCCAGGGCTGGAGCCCCGGAACGAGGACTTACATTTTGACAGATATCGACCAGCAATCTTAGCGGACCATGCGGCACCGGGTCGCCCAGTTGGTCATAATCACCTCGAATATTGAGACGGTAATCGACCGGCGCATTAATATCGGCCATTCCGTTAACCGTCGCTGGCTCTAGCAGGCGAGCTTCGACGTCTCGATACTGCAGTAAGAGAGCTCTGATCGCAGGTACGGTTTGGGAGCCTGCATCGTTCTTCAGCAGACCGTTTGTCAGCATCCAGTTCAGCAGACGGACATCATGATCGCTTGGCTTGTCGTCTTTCCATGCGGTGACAACTTTAAGGAACAATGTGCGATAGCGGTCGGCGATATCGTCAAGGGATTGGGGAACGCCATCATCAAACAGCGGAAGCATCCTTGTCAGTTCGTCGTGGGGCGAGAATGGGGCCACGTGCTTCACCACTCGACTGATCTGAAACCAACTTCGAGGATCGGCAGTCTGTTCTTCAGAACATGCTCCGCCAAGACCAACTCGCGGTGGGAAATTCGGATTGCTGGTCTTCGTCGCAAATTCAATGTAGACGTTACGGTCCTGCTGCGAAGACAAGCCATCGGCCATTTGCCATTTCGGGAACGAATCATTCAGGTACTGCTGCCGCTCGGTCAGAAATGCATTATCGACGACAATTCGTCGAGCCGCAAAATCGCCACCGGCAACTTCGAAACTGAGTTGTCCGGGGCCAATGAGTTTTGTCCAGGGAGTTCGCAGTGCTCCATTCATTCGAGGTGATAGAGAATTCGTGCAAAGGCCACCCAGCAGAACGGAGTCAATCACCTTTTCGCCACTCAGAGAAACGACAAAGTCGCCGCGCTGGACTACGGTTCGCAGACCCTCACCGTCCGCCGACCAGCCATCGGGAACGCCATCGCGGAAATCGGCGACAACACCAAAATTCCCAGCGTTTTCAGACGTTCGACGAGCACTTTCGTCGGTATACCGCTTTCGAAGTTCAGTCCATGACGTCGCGAAGTCCTTTCCAGCAGCCTGATCTGCCTGAATCTGAGTCCAGGCAAAGAGCGGATCTTCGATTGGCCGGTTCGCGGCCGAGCTGCTCAGGGTCTTAAGCGCTTCGACGGAAACGTCCGACAGATTCGACAGCCATTCCTCGGCCAGCAACGAACGGATCTGATGCTTGATCTGTTCAAGCTGGACCCGCACTGCAGCGTTGCGCTCCGGACGATCGATGGTATTTGTCACCCAGCGAGCACTCATGAAGAGTCCGCCGAGCGCGTAATAGTCCTTCTGTGAAATCGCATCGAGCTTATGATCGTGGCACCGAGCACAGGCCACGGTCGTCGCCATGAAAGCCTTCCCAAACGCATCGATTTTGTTGTCGAGCATTTCCTGATGAATACCATTGAACTCAGCGCTGTCGCCGTGTCGTTTCTCGCCCATCTGGTAAAACATCGGACCGATCAGAGATTCGTTGAATCCCAGAGTCTGGTTGATGCGAGGCGACTCAAGCAGATCCCCGGCAATCTGCTCGCGCGTAAGTTGATCAAACGAGACATCTGCATTGAACGCACGAATCAGATAGTCTCGATAACGCCATGCTCCTTTCGCGGGCATGTCCCATTCATAGCCATAGGTGTCGGTGTACCGGACGACATCCATCCAGTGTCGAGCCCACCGTTCGCCGAAATGGGGCGACGACAGCAGTCGGTCGATCAGTCGATGCCACGCGACTGGATCTTCATCGTTCAGGAATTCGGTCAACTGCACTTCCGACGGTGGCAGCCCGATGATTGCAAAAAAGGCGCGCCGAGCCAGCGTTCGTCGATCCGCAGTGGGGGCCAGATCAAGCCGATGGTCATGCAGCTTATCGATGATGTAGCGATCGATGTCGCTGAGACCATCAGAATTGATGAACTCAGGAGGCTCAGTCTTCAGGATCGGCTGCAGGCTCCACCACTGCCGCCGCACCTGGTAGATCGATTCAAAGGTCTCATCGGCAACATCTTTGGGGGCTGGTGCGTGATCACGCGGATCAAAGGCTCCCTGTGTGATCCAATCGGACAGTTCCCCGATTTCGGATTCACTCAGCTTCTTTCCCGGCGGCATTTCCAGACCTTCGTGCTTCACCGCCGCGAGCAGCAGACTTTCGCTGGCGTTGCCCGGCACGATTGCAGGCCCGGATTCACCGCCCTTGAGCAGGGCGTCTCTGTAATCCAGCCGCAGCCCGCCCTTCACCTCACTGCTGGCGGCAGAATGGCATTCATAACAATGACGCACAATGAGCGGTCGGATGTGCTTTTCAAAGCGTTCGACCTTTAGCGGATCCGGGAACTGAGCCAACGCGGGTTGGCAATATCCCGCCGAAGCAAAAATCAAGCCCAAAATGCAGCACAGAATCCGACAAGGACAGGACCAGAATCTTCGACCTTTGATCAAGTGCGGATCATGAACAAACGTCAGTTGCTGATGGTATCGCAACATGGCAATTTGATCCGAAAAGGATGTGAGGCAGGCAACTTCCACGAAGTTGTAAAGAAGGCGAGATGGGCATATTCGACAAGTGAAGATCACAAATCAAGCGAAAACGGCAATCTGGTGCTGTGTGGGTGCAGTCACGGATTTCGGTAGGTCCTGCTTGCCGACCAGAACATTTCGCATGTTGCCGACTTCGGAGTTCAAGGCTGGGTTTGAGCCTTCGTCAGGTTGAGACGGGCATTCATGAGCATTTCTTCAGCGGCATGTTCCTCATGTTCAGTGTCATTTTGCAGGTGATGCAAAACAGCGGGCCAAAGCTGGCCGGCAGTCTCGGGGTTCGACTTTGACCATTCAATCCACTCGTGGCGATGCCACTGCAACTCTCTTTCCAAGCCCGAGTGCCCGTCCCTCCAGCTTGTATTCCAATGGTTCACGAGGATCCACTTCGGTGAGGAAGTCTCAACGGGCTGCCAATAATTCTGTTCAGTCAGAAACGTGACCAATTCATTAGGTACTTCGCTTCGGCTCGACCTGAAGATCGGAATCGTCGAAAGTGGCAGGAGTACTTCGTTCTGCTGTTCAAACCGGAGGCTGTCTGGTGAAAAGTATCGGCGACCGCCATGATGCGTGAGCAATGCGAACAGGAAGACGGCGACTCCCAGGACACCAATTGTGCAGGCAGGCAATTTCAGTGATTTCAAACGCGGCCTTCGACGGCGGAAGTCCGCATTTGATTTTACGTTTTGAGTCTCTTCACTCATCCTTCATCACTCTCTGCTGACGTTGGACGGCAATTTTCATCGGTTTCGGGCATGCGCGAGTTTGTGCGGACGGAAAAATGGAATTCCCTGCGATCCTATTCGTGTTCATTCGTGGAGGCAAACCGGATGCCGAGAACCGAGCCACAAACAAATCCGTGAATTGGAACGACACTTGACTCAGGGTTGAAAGCTGTGGAAGTCCCGTCGGCGGAGCGACGGGTCTAGTGTAGGCCCGTCGCTCCGCCGACGGGGATCGTTTTCGCTGCGGCCTGTCTGGCGTCTGAAGTTCCAGAGTTGAATTTGGACAGGTTCTGAGCTCATGGCTGACTCAGCGCACCGAAAGTGCCTTCGCATCGACCGAGATTGTCGGCTGCGCGGTCACTTGTCCTGGTTCGATGGTGATTTCCAGCTTGCGTTCAACATACCCAACTCGTTCATGCCAGACTTTGAAGACATGCTTGCCGGGTGGCAGATCTTCGATCACGAATTGTCCGTGCGTGTCGGTAATCGTGGCGTAGGGATGATCGACGACGAGCCAATATGCCTGCATCCACTGATGGAAGTCAGAGCGAACGCCCATTGGCACGGACTCGCCGTTCCTGGGTGTCCATAACAAACCTGTGCCGGGTTTTGTCAATGGGCGTAGATTCATATTGAATGGGGTATTTTTCAATGGGTAGCTATGCACACTGGTGGCAATCGTCGATGTATTCATACACTCGACGGGCTGTCCCACGCGAACGATCATGAGATGCGGTACGAAACGTCCTCCCACCTGATCAAGAACCAGAGGCGTTGTTGGTACTACTCGAGTCGGATGGATCGTCGCTGGAGTTTTTGCAAGATACACAAACGCTCCTTCGAGACCTCCGGATACTTGATCGACGAGCGGTTCGTCGCTGACTATGCCTCCCGGGAAATTCGGATTACGTCCTGCCGCAATCAGTGTCTTCGGACGAAATTGTGATGGCAAAGCATTTGTGACCTGAACGCGACCGACGACAGATCCCCAGTCGCGTTCAACCTTGAGCGAATCAGAGAGCTTATCAACCGAGCCCAAATCAAGGAACGTTCCTTCCGGAGGGACCTCAAATTCAAATGAAGTGACCGTCGGCCCATCCGTCCAGACGTGACGTCGCAGAGAGAACGATCCTGACGAAAGGTGGAATCGAAATCGGCAGACAAACCCATTTCCGACTGCTGTCATGGACGGTACGACGGCTGCGATTTGAACGCCATTTCCATCATGAATCGTCAGCAGATCCTCAACACCGCTTTTTGCAGGATTCACCATGCAGACGGCTTCGATTAACGCGGTTGGCCGAAGCACGACCGTCTGCGGTTTGTCCAGATCCTCTGGCTGAATTTGAATCCACGACAGGTAATCGCCATTCTCGGTTGCTGCCCAGATACGAAGTGAATCCGTCATTGGAACCGTTCGGATGTGCGATGAACGGATCGAAAGTTGAGACATCAATCGAAAATCGCCGACTTCATTGCTTTGATCGAATCTCGAGCGATAAATGGGGCCGTGTGGCAGTTCCGGATTCCCGTCTTCGTTGAATACAAGAGTTTGTGATTCGTCGAAAACGAGATTGACGTGTGATATTGAACTCCCCTGTTCGTCAACGGTGACGCCTCGTGTTTCAGGAAGCAGAATCAGTCTACCGCCTGTGACTTCATTGCTGACTATCGAATACGCAGGGCGATACTCGGTCGCTTCCGCTCTGACGACCAACGGCTGGGTGCCGCATTTCGTGGCTGTTGCGATGCCGTCCGCGCCGGTCGTCAGTGTTTCAATCTCCTGCTGTTCAATCGTGGTCGTCACGGTCGCACGGGAGATCGGCTGACCCTGTGCATTAATCACCAGGATTCGCTTGCTGCATTCAACCAGGGTCGCAGGGTTGTCGAGAGTTGTGGTTGGCTCGACTGCTGTTCCTGCGTTGAGCCCCGTTTGCGAAACGGCGGTGTTCTCTTCCGCAGGCATTTCGTCCGATGCCGCGCGAATCTGTATCATCGATGCTGCGGCCGCCAGGGCAGTTGTCATCAACACGACGATTACACAGGCAGTTGCGCTGACTCGAAGAGTTCTCGATCGGTTCGACTGGAGAATTCGCTGAACGCGGAATTCAAGCTGGCTGACCGTGGACATGGATAATCCGAGACTCGCAGGCTGCTGCGTGAAGTTCGTCGCGCGTTCGGCAAAACGGAGCAGGGCCGAGGCATAGTCGCGTGGATCCAGCAGACCGGCCGTTGCGATGTCATCGCAGATTTGTTCGCTGAGATTCTCTGTGCGGCTGCACAGCAACCAGACCAGGGGATTCCACCAGAATGCGATCCTCGCGATGGTCAGCCACACGCCGGTTGCCAGATCACGCCGCGCCAAATGTGCCAATTCATGCGTTAGTACGGCGACAAATTGATCTCGTGACATTCCTTCCGTCACCGCTTCCGGGAGGATCAGCGTTGGTTGCATGATACCGCACACAACAGGAGCGGGCAGCGTTCTTGACCGCAGTAGAATCGGTGGTTCGGTCAGCCCGACCGAGATCCCAGCCGACTGCACGGCTTCCAGTGTTTCGAAGTTGGCGGTTCGACTGCGTCGAGCCAACCAGCGACGCCGTCGGAATTCCACGGCCAGTCGTCGCAACATCGGCTGTTCGGTCAGTCCCGCAGCGTTTGCAGCCAATTGCACGGCTTGCAATGTTTCCAGGTCTGAGATTGGAACGCATTCAGCCAGCCAGCGTCGCAGTCGGAATTCCGCGACCATTCGCCGCGACAGAAAGATCAGTGAACCAACGATCCAGGTGAGAAGCAGTATCTTGCCGTAGATTACGCCATCGAATGTGAATCTTTCATCACGGCCAGTTGGCGGACCTGTGTCTTGCGGCGAAGCAAACGTCGCCGAAGGTCGCGATTTCCCCGCTGCCGATTCGAATGGACTCCGAGGCGTCGTCGCATCGATAACGGACAATTCAGTCTTTGGCTGCGCGATGGTCGAACTCTCAGACGACATCACATCATTTGTCGCGTATTTCCGATCAGCGAAGACCCCATGACTTCTATGGCCTGGTGCTGATCGATCTTTGACGATGATCTCCACAAGGCCCCACGTCCAGCCAGCCAGGCTAAGGACAAGCAACGGAGCCACGACTACTCCTACGACGCCGCAAACGCAAATCGCATGTCCTACAGGCGATGAGAACCCTCGTATTCTGCTGGCAACAAATGACACTGCACTGATGATCGTTACTGCTATGGCAACGTTCACCGCGATCAACAACACCGAAACGGTGACTGAATCAAACACCTGACTGAACCCGATCATGTATGATCTCCCGCACTGGGCTTCGTGTCGGTTTCATCCAGAAGCCGCTGCAATTTGCGAATATCGGCCTTCGTGACGGGCTTCGATCCCAGCAGACTCATCACCAGGCTCATTGCAGACCCGGCGAAAAAGTCCTGCACAAAGTCGTTCGCCAACTGGTTCTCCGCCGTCAAACGATCTACTGCCGCCTGATAGCGGAAGACAGACTCATCTTTGCTGCGAGTCATCCAGCCGCGTTTTTCCAGGCGATCGACAAGATTCAGAATCGTTGTACGACTGACATCACGCTCCAACCGAACAGCGTCCCAGATTTCAGCAACGGTCATCCCACCAGGCGATTCCCAGACTCGCTGCAGAATCTCAAACTGAGCGGGAGTCAGCTTTCCTTCGGTGGTCATTTCGATCTCCAGAATGCATCGCGACGACAAGTGTCGTCAATTAGTGTAGTCACTGACGACAGTCGTCGTCAAGAAGTGATATGAACAGAATTCCTTGTGCCCGGAAGCGTTGTATTCGGTCGAGCGTTGACAGGAGTGCGAGTCGGCGGAGCGACATCGCCTACGTAGCTCAGTCGCTCCGCCGACTGAGATTCACCAGGTAAAACACGTTATTAGCTTGAACGATGACTCACGACAACCGCGGTGGAATGCGATCATAATGATCAATCGGTGATTCGATCGACGATGCGTGAAAACCAACGCGACGACGGGTCGGCGTCTCTTGACTCCCGAGGGGATATACGGCACGCGGTTGCATTGGCTCGTTTGACCGCGTGCCCAGCGGGCCTCGATTGTTCTATTTGAGATTTCGTATTTGAGATTTGAAATACGAAGCACGGGGCGTTGCCCATGCATTAAAGCGAATGTGGCATCCTCAACCGCGCGGGGTATAGCTTCCAGAGAATTCTGCACTACAATCTGCCGGTGTGAATCGAGCGCAAACCGCTCGATGCAGTTGTTTGACTGCGCTAGATTCAACTGGGTGATTTCAATGATTCCGATGGCACCCATCAACCAGCATTCAAGGCGCAACTTTCTCGCTCAGGCGGGAGCTGGGGCCGGGATGCTGGCGTATGCGGCAATGGCTGCGGCGGATGGTGCTCGGGGAATCTCGGCGACGCATTTTGCGCCGCGAGCCAAGCGCGTGATCTGGTTGTTTATGCATGGCGGGCCAAGTCATGTGGATCTGTTTGATCCAAAGCCTGCGCTGACGAAATATGGCGGGAAGCCGTTGCCGCAGAGTTTTGGCGAAGTGATGACACGCCGTGAAGTCGCGAAGAATCCGTTGCTCGCACCTGTACGGCGGTTTCGTCCGCGAGGTGAATCGGGGCTGGAGATCAGCGACTTTCTGCCGCAGATCGCCGAGTGCGCCGACGACATCTGCGTCGTAAGATCCCTGCACGGCGACAGCGTCAACCATCCGCAGTCGGTGTATCAGATGAACACCGGCAGTATTCTGATGGGCAATCCCAGCGTTGGCAGCTGGGTGGCCTACGGGCTGGGTTCTGAGAACCAGGACATGCCGGCCTTCATCGTCATGCCCGATCCTGGCGGTGGATTGAAAGGCGGTCCGGCGGCATGGAGCAGCGGCTATTTGCCAGCGACGTATCAAGGTGTGACCGTGCGTTCGGGCACGTCTCCGATCATCGACCTGCAAGGACAGCCCGGTGTCAGCGGCGACCAACAGCGTCGCAACCTGGCATTCATTCAATCGCTGAATCAGCGACATCTGGCAGAACGCGATCAGGACGATCAACTCGCCGCCCGCATTCGAGCCTACGAACTCGCATTTCGGATGCAGTCCAAAGCACCGGAACTTGTTGATATAAGCGGTGAGACGGCAGACACGTTGGAGCAGTACGGAATCGATCGCAAAGAGACACGCGAATTCGGAATGCGTTGCTTACTCGCACGGCGGATGGTCGAACGTGGTGTCCGGTTTGTACAACTGTATTCGGGCGATACCAACGGCTGGGATGCCCATGCGGATGTCGAATCGAATCATTCCGATTGCTGTCTCAGCACGGACAAGCCGGTGGCCGGTTTACTGAAAGACCTGAAACAGCGAGGGTTACTGAACGATACGCTGGTAATCTGGGGTGGCGAGTTCGGTCGGATGCCGATGAGCGAACAGGGGACAGGTCGCGATCACAATCCGTGGGGCTACTGTGCGTGGCTGGCCGGTGCCGGAATTTCTGGTGGGCGAGCCTACGGTGCCACGGACGACATTGGGTTACGAGCGGCCGTCAATCCAGTGTCCGTCCACAACTTTCACGCATCGATCCTGCATCTCCTGGGGATCGATCACGAACAGCTGACACATTTTCATAACGGGTTGGATAAACGTCTGACCGGACCGGAGGAAGCACACGTTGTGCATGAGATGATTGGGTAGAAGAGACAGGATAAGAAAGGGCGAGCGGCTGGGTGTCAGCCCTCCGTGTGATTCGTAAGACCGAACTCGACTGATAGATGCACTCTCTTGCACGGAGGGCTAACGCCCAGCCGCTCGCCGGACACTTTCATCAATGAAGCAACAAGGCAACATTCCTTCGATCCGAATTGTTGGATTTTTCTTTATGGCAGCATGCTCTGCAATGCTGATTTCCCGCGCAGCGCCTGCTGACGACGTGCCGCAGGCAGACGCTTCCTACACCGAACCACCCATCACCGCATCAAACCGTGAACACTGGTCGCTGAAGCCGCGCACGCCGGTCGATGTTCCGGCGACGTCCAACGAACACTGGCAGCTGAATCCTGTCGATGCGTTTATCGCGACGGAGCTGGAGAGTCGTGGTCTCACGCCGCAGTCGGAAGCGGATCGCCGCACGTTGATTCGCCGTGTCAGTCTGGATCTGACGGGATTGCCTCCGACGCCTGACGAAGTCACTTCGTTTATCGCCGATGAGTCACCGATGGCCTTTGAATCGCTGGTGGATCGGTTGCTGGCATTGCCTGCTTTTGGAGAACGATCGGCTCAGCACTGGCTGGATCTGGCACGGTTTGCGGAAACGGATGGTTTTGAACACGACAACATTCGTGCCAACGCCTGGCGTTATCGCGACTGGGTGATTGATGCGTACAACTCCGACCTGCCTTACGATCGATTCGTTCGACTGCAGATCGCCGGTGACCTGCTGGAACCTGACAACGAAACCGCAGCCATCGCGACGCAATTCTGTGTTTCCGGGCCGGATATGCCCGACATCAATTCTCAGGACGAGCGGCGACATACATTGCTGAACGAAATGACGGCCACGGTCGGCGAAGTGATTCTCGGCATGCAGATCGGATGTGCTCAGTGCCACGATCACAAATACGATCCAGTGAGTCAGGCCGATTTTTACCGACTGCGGGCAATCTTTGAGCCAGCGATCAGTCTGAAGAAGAATGTGTCCGTCACGGGACTTAAGGAACAGTTTCCTTACCGGCAGACGAGTCACGTCATGATTCGCGGCGATTATCGACGACCAGGAGTTGAAATCGCTCCGGATGTGTTGAGAGTGCTGGAATCAGAATCACTGCGCTATACCGTTTCGCCGCAGCCGAACTCCGACGGTCGCAGAATGGCCCTCGCAAACTGGCTCGTGGATCCCGCACATCCGCTCACGCCCCGCGTGATGGTAAATCGCATCTGGCAGCAGCACTTCGGGACTGGCCTCAGCTCGACACCGAGCGACTTCGGCATCATGGGAATGGAACCATCGCATCCGCAACTGCTCGACTGGCTGGCAAACTGGTTCG
>CAMAVB010000103.1 GCA_945861465.1 Candidatus Kuenenia stuttgartensis | reverse complement strand
GGCATGGCGGATGATCTGTTGAGTACCACGGTGCTCGTGACAACGGCTCCTGTGATCGTGGCTCCGGCGATGAATTGCGATATGTGGGCGAAGCCAGCAGTTCAGCGGAATGTGACCCAACTGGTCAGTGATGGTTATCACCTCGTCGGGCCGGAAGAAGGCTGGTTGAGTTGTGGGCAGATCGGCGCGGGTCGCATGGCGGATCCAGGCGCCATTCTGCAGACAATGGAACGATTACTGACTGGCGAGCGGGGTACGTAAGTGCCCTGATTTTCGCATCATTCGCGACAAATCAGGGGATTCACATCCCCCGCTCGCCGATCCGTGGCCCAACGACGAATATCTCATGAAAATCCTGATCACTGCCGGGCCGACTCGCGAATACATTGATGATGTTCGCTTTCTTTCCAACGCCAGCAGCGGACGCATGGGATATTCTCTCGTCGATGCGGCGGTTGCTGCGGGCCACGAAGTCGTCCTCGTCACTGGACCGGTTGAAATGTCCCCCCCAGACGGGTGTGAAGTTTACCGCATCGAAACAACCGATGAGCTGCGACAGCGTTGTCTGGAACTGTTTCCGTCCTGCGACGGCGTGATCGCCACTGCCGCCGTCTGCGACTATCGACCCAAGACGCGAATCACAGGCAAGATCACCAAGACAGGCCAACCGATCGTGCTGGAACTTGTGGAAACGTCCGACGTGCTCGCCGAACTTGGCACAATGAAAGAGCATCGCTGGATCGTCGGGTTCGCACTGGAATCGCAGGATCCCCGCAACAACGCCATGCGGAAATTGCGAATGAAGAACTGTGACTGCATAGTCCTGAACGACACGTCCGCCATCGGTTCGTTGACAAATTCGGTCGAGATCCTTTCACCCAGTGCCGAAACGATTGCCATCTACAAGGGAACAAAGCAGCACGTGGCCGAACAGTTGCTGGAATTGATCGAAGGTACAATTCACGGTCGGAAAAGTCGCGCCAAATAATTCTCAATTCTCAATTCTCAATTGAGTCGGTGTTTCTGGAGTTGGCTGCGGACCTTCGGGATCTTCAGCCTGATGGACTTCCGGAGTCACCAGTTCCACGCCGCCGACAGGATGCCGCGACACGAATTCGGCCGGCTCTGTTCGTAGATGCGGATTATCAACGGCATGAGTCCTCTCCTGAGCGCGAAGCATCGCGTCGTCATACGCTCCGGGGCACCATTTGCCCTCCTGCAGATAGATGTTGTTGAATTCCAGCAGACGGCCTGTCGCCAGATTCAGACTGGTGATGGCTTTGTTATACGCCACGATCTGCTGGTAGTACGAGTTTTCGGCAACAGAGACACTCTCCTGGGCACGAAGCACCAGGTCCACTGATTCCACATCAACTCTTGTCTCATGCAGATCGACACGTTGTTCTGCTGCTTTCAACCGATAGATATTCGATTGAACCGCCGCGTAGTTTGCCGCGACATCCTGAATGGCATTGGTAATATCGTGGGCAATGCTGCGCTCCTGCGCTGCGAGTACAGCATTTGCTTTCGCCAATTGTAGTTCGTAGTTACGAGCCTGGCTGCGTGCCTGACGCAGACCAATCGGCATATTGAACTGCATCCCAACGTTCCATTCATTCAGATCGTCACGCGACATGGATCCAAATGCACTGTTTGTCGGAGTTCCGGTGGCCGGGTCGTTAACTCCCTGGCTGGCCAGCCGATTGCCGAATCCCAGCACATTATAGCCGCCCACGGCATACAGACTGGGACGTACAAGATTGCGCGCCGCATCCAACTGCAGTTGCAGGCTCTTGATCTGCCATTTCTGACGTCGCAGTTCGACGCGATATGTCAAACCATCCACAAGACATGTCTGCCAGTCGGGACGCAGTTCCGCCAGGATCGGCTCCTCTGCCGGTCGTAGCACAGTGCCGTCGTTCATGGGCAGTCCGACGAGTCGCCGCAGTTCAGATTCCGACTTGTACAACTGATTCAGGGAGAGTTCCACGTTCGCCTTGGTTTCGTAGAATCGGTCCCGCGCCTGCGCTTCGGCGGTATAGTTGCCTGCCCCCACTTCGCGTGCGTCAACCAAAAGCTTCAACGTCTTGGCAGTGCTCTCATGTGCCGTCACGCTGGTGTCAAACAGGCGATATGCGAGATAAAGATCCCAATAGGCATTTTCCAGGTCACTCAACGCCGTTCGCACGGCGACTTCAAAATCAGCGAGGGAGATATCCTGATTGATGCGTGCGATCGCTACGCCCTGGCTGACCCCGGTGATCGCTCCGAATGCCGGATTTGTCGTTCCGGCGGTGCGTGTGAATTCCGCTCCGCTGCCCGCCAGCAAGGGCTGAGAAAACTGGGCTCCGAGAACGCCCTGATAGATGGACGAATAGTTGTTTAGCGGATTGTTGGTTGCGCTATTTGACCAGTTGCTGATCACCGAGACGTTGGCACCGGACGCCAGTGCTTTGCTCAGAGATGTATTGAAGGCTCCGCCCTCACTACTCGAAACCGGCAGCCCGCTCGTATTCAGTCGATCATCCTGACCTGACAGTATCAGACTGGATGCCAGTCGCGCGTCAAAGTCCGAAAGTGCGGCATCCATCCCGCGGCGACCGAAGAGAATGCCTGTTTCCTGAATGGCTGAATCATAGACGGACGCCACGCCGTCTGGATTTGTCAGCACGGCCTTGGAGCCAATCCCGCCCAGCGCGCTGGTTTCGATAATTTCGTTATGCGACAACGCAGTCAGCATCAACTCGTGCAGTGTCACATCCCGGACTTCGTCATCGACATCCCGCTGCAGGCTGCGGGGTTCACCGCTGAGTTGCACCGCGCGGGCCGTGACGTTTTCGATGGCCGGGTATTCGATCGCCGTGCTGTATCCGCGATACGATGTGATCGGCTTGTCGCCGTCCGCATAGTGCAGTTCGCATGGTCGCGTCTTGCGCGACATCGAACAGCCGGACAGCACCACTGATGATGACAGCGCGCCGACGACGACGAGTTTCAGAAGCCGCATCTTAACTTGACCGAATGCGAAAGATCTCATGTGACTTCCCTGTCCTATGTGAATTGCCACACGTCGATCCGCGGCTGAACGGCATAAAATGCTGTTCCGACTTCGACAATGTCGTCTGTGAAACAGGAACATCCATGCCCCGGATTTCACGACAGAACGGGCGAAGTCCTGCGATCCGCAGATTTCGCCAAAGTGACAAATCAACCAGATGAGGTATCGTCGTTGTCTTCGGCATTGCTTGAGGGACCAGAACCAGGACCATATTCGGTATAGGCCATTCCCAGCTTCTTCTTGAAAAAGACAACCTCACCGGCATCGTTTCCCTCAACGGCATGACCGGCAAATTGCAAAAGGTAGCCACCGAAAAAACAGACACACGGCCACACAGGAGCCGCCCCAGCCAGAAAAGTCCACGGAGTCCCTACAAACGTCAGTGGAACTCCGATCAAATGCAGTCCCTGATTCACGCGGTTCCGATGTCGCGGCAAATAGTTTTTCAGGAATGCCTTGAACATTACAAAAACCTTTAGGGAATTATGAATCCTGAGGAACGGGTAACACCGTTAAGAATTTATCGTCGTGTTTTCACCGGTTTTCTCGAAGTCCCTTCTGCCCCTGGCAAGGGGGAGAAGGTGGCCGAAGGCCGGATGAGGGGGTTATTGCGGTCGAAAGTCAAACCGTCGAACGATTGATATCTGACCCCTATTCTCTAGCCAGCGTGCGCTGACTCTTCCGGACATCCCGCAAAGTTTACCTCATCGGAATCGATCGTGGGAATCACGACGTACCGCAATTCGTCAATCCCATTGGAATCCGACGCCTTTCCTTATACAGTGAACACTGATGCATCTGACCTTGATGCTTTTTCAGACGTTTCCCGTCGGGACTTCCCGATGTTTGGTGAAAAACTCATGACGACAGCTGAAACCGCAACGACCACCGAAGTCGGCAGTTACTTCATCTCCAACTACCCACCGTTTTCGCAGTGGAAGTCCGAGTTTGTTCCCAGCGCAATTGAAGCGCTGGATGCAGATCCGGGTGAAACAGCCAAAACTCCTCTGGGTCTATACATACACATCCCGTTTTGTCGCAAACGCTGCAAGTTCTGCTATTTCCGGGTGTACACCAATCAAAACGCCCAGGCGATTGAGAACTACGTCCAGGCATTGATGCAGGAGATTGAACTCATCAGCCAACGTGCCGCCATCGGAAACCGGGAGCTGAAATTTGTCTATTTCGGCGGTGGCACGCCCAGCTACTTAAGTTCCCGACAGCTACGATCTCTCCGCGACCGGATGAGCGAATTCATTTCCTGGGACCGCGCCGAAGAAGTCACATTTGAATGCGAACCGGGCACCTTGAATCTGGAGAAACTTGAAACGCTTCGCGACATGGGCATCACGCGCATCTCACTGGGCGTTGAAAACTTCGACGACACAATTCTCGAAGAAAACGGTCGCGCCCATTTGTCTCCGGAAATTATGCGGGCGTATGACTGGATTCAACAGGTCGGGTTTCCACAGGTCAACATTGACCTGATCGCCGGAATGATCGGGGAGACTGACGAGAACTGGCATCGGTGTGTCGAAAAGGCGGCTAAAATGCAGCCGGACAATATTACGATGTACCAGATGGAGCTGCCGTTCAATACCGTGATCTCCAAGGAGATGCGTGAAACCGGAATCTCGTCGCCGGTTGCTGACTGGCCGACAAAACGTCGTTGGGTGAGCGAAGCGATGGATCGACTGCTCGCCGCCGGATATCACGTGTCGAGCGGCAATGAAATGATCAAGAATCCGGCCACCGATCATTTTGTGTACCGCGACCATTTGTTCCGAGGCAGTGATCTGATCGCCACCGGCGTTTCCAGCTTCGGACACTTCCAGGGTGTTCATTACCAGAATCTCGATGGCATCGAAGATTACATGGAAACCGTCAATCGCGGCGAACTACCTATCAATCGGGCGTTGCGACCGACGGCTCACCAGATGCTGATTCGTGAACTCGTGCTTTTGATGAAGGAAGGCCAGGTCGATCTCGGCCGCATCAACAAGAAGTACAACGTTCGAGTTCAGGAAGAATTTGCCGCGCCTTTTCGAAATCAGCAGACTGCCGGATATCTGACGGTCGAAGGTGATCAACTGAAACTGACGCGTAAGGGCCTGCTGCAGGTAGACAGCCTGTTGCCGGAATACTTCGAACCTCAGCATCGTGCGGTGAGGTATACGTAGTTGACGACTGTATTTGGAGAGGCATTGTGCCGAAACCCGGTCACCACAGTTTTCAACTGACACCACAACCATACTTGATGGAAAAACGGTGCATTCGCAGATTGTGGATTATCTATGCTACCGTAAACACGTTGAGTGTCTTAGCTGCATTTGCAACGTTTGCCGCGTGGACGTTCGCAATCGTTCGCTTCAACCTGCTTGATGATCGAAACAAAATTGAGTCTATGGTAGGCCTGGTTACTTTCCTACTTCTTCCGATGCTGGCATTTCAAGTTGTTTTTCGAGCTTCAAGATTGCTGGCCCATCGATTTGGAATGCTCAGCAGGTCCGAAGCAGCCGCGCGCGTGGAGGGGTTACGTCGCTGGCCATCGGAGTGGCTTGAGGATGTCCCAAGTCAACAGGTTCCTGAATTGATCAGTCCAGAAAAGCCTGACCTTTCAACATGATGACTTAGAACCCGTCCAGAATCAACATCGTGAGATGTGTGATGTTGACCGCTTTTCGTTTTTTCCGGCCCAAAGGGCCATTCGTTCTGATAGCCTGGCCCATCGGGCCAGGAAACCAGTCCTGATGATCTCCAAAGGCCCAACGGGCCGACCATTCGCCGTCATGGACCATGGTTTGGAATCGAACTGTCGGCCCGTTGGGCCTTCAACGTCTTGTTTTGTTTTCGCTTCCAGGGCCGATGGCCCTGGCTATTTGAACTGCTGGCCCTTTGGGCCTAAACAAAAAAAACTTCAAAGACACGGGGTAGTTTCTGGGCAGGTTCTTGGAAACATTTCGCCGCACCACAACAAACGGATCGTGCGACCATCTTGCGTCGCCCGTGGCGTTGCGTTCCGTTGGGCTTCAAGCCGCCTCATCCAGATTCTGCTCCGTTTGAGTTTCGGCTGTCTGTGGTGATTCCGCCGGTGTCAGCGTGCGAGCGGCATCTTTGTATCGGACCAGAGCTCCCACCATGGTGCCCAGTGGCAACAACTCTGTGAATGGAATTGTGCAATAGATGCCAGCGGCCACGGCACAAAAGAGACATGCATTCTTTTCCAGTGCCATACTCTGCCCAAGCCAGTAACCAGCGATTGCTCCGACCGGGATGCCAATCACAAGGCCAATCGGACCGAACGTCACGAAATCAACGGCGTCGATAATCATGCCCGCGACGACCGGCCCCATAGCGTGATTCAGTCGGCTGAGGGTGCGGTCTTCCGCGTGAGTTTGGCATTCAGTTCCGGTCATGGCAGCTTCTCCATCGCAAATTCGGATGTTGCAATTTGAGCGACAAACGTTGGGGCGAAACTTTCGGATCAAAGTATTCGCGGCTGTTTTGCAGATTTCATCTGTATTCTGCGCGGGTTTGATTGAGATGTTTTGTTGCAGCCGGATTCGTCAGAATTCGGCCATGAAAAATGCACACGTCCGCATTCTTGCGAATCTGCGATTCCTGTAGGGTGCGTGAATCGGAGAGCAACGCAACACTTTCCTGGACATTCGCACATAGTGTGTTTTGCTCCGCTTCACACACCCTACCGTAAATTGACAACCTGGCCGACCGTGGGTTCATTTACGAGCACTCGTGACTTTTTCCGTCACAGCGGGTAACTTCACGATGATTTCTCTCATAACTCCGTTGAAGAATCCACCGAGGACCGTTCGATAAATTTCAGGCCGCAACATGAAATCGTTGTTGAAAATATCGGGGAGCAGGATTCGGCAACTCCTCGTTTCCAAGTCTCTGCGTAATCGCGATACGACACGCCCAGGATTGCTGTTTGCAATGTTCCTGAGTGGGTTCGTTGGCGAGATTGTCGTCGCACGTTCGGCATCTGCCGACGAGAGATCTGCGTCGGAAGTCTTTCCCCGGCAGTTTCTTGCACAACATTGTCGCAGCTGTCATTCTGGCGCAGAGCCGAAAGGCGGGTTCCATGAGGAGAGCCTGTCTCAGAATTTCGCCGATGAAAGTAACCGTCAGAAGTGGGTGTCAGTGCTTGAGCAACTCAAGGATGAAACGATGCCGCCAAAGGACAAGCCGCGGCCGCCGGAATCTGACGTTCAAAGTATCATCGAATGGATCACCGAGCATGTCGCTGCGGCGGAAAATGAAAAGGACTGCAGTCAGGGACGTGTTGTGCTGCGTCGTCTGAGTCGGGTTGAGTACCAGAACACGGTTCGTGACCTGCTGAGTGTTGAAGTTGATCTCAACGACTTGTTGCCTATCGAATCTCCGTCAGAGGGCTTCGACAACAGTGCAGCGGCGTTACACGTCTCATCGTTTCTGATGCAAAATTACCTGGAGGCGGCCGACCGGGTGTTGGACGCTGCCATCGCCAGCGGTTCAAAACCGCACACGATCAAGAAGCGTTTCGATATCAAAGATGAGACGAGCGTCAAGCCGACTGGTAGTGTTTATCGGCATGTGGACGAAGGTGTGGCGATTTTCAGTTCCTGGGTTTCTGCAAACATTCAGGTGACTCTCTGGCAATTCCAGACTCGGGGACGCGGAAAATATCGCTTTCGCATCTCCGGTCAGGGCTTTCAGACAGACAAGCCGGTCACGTTTCATGTGATGGCCGGACCCATGAATGCGGCAGCCCAGCAGTACCTGATTGACTACTTCTCCGTTCCACCGAATGAACCTGCGGTCGTCGAGTTTGTTGAGCAGATGGAATCGGCACTCACCATTCGAATCATTGCCGATGGACTGGGAGCCATTCCGCCGCAGGTCGAAAAGGTCGGAGCCGAGAATTACAAAGGGCCGGGGCTGCTCATTCAGTGGGTCGATATCGAGGGTCCGATTCTGGACTCATGGCCCCCTGAAAGTCATCGCAGAATCTTCGGTGACCTCAATCAGACGTCGCTGCCCGGCCCTGACAATTCCAGTCGCCGCGAAGTCGTCTCGAAGGAACCTTTAGTTGACGCGGAACGAATCCTGCTTGGCTTTGCACGCCGCGCGTTTCGGAGAGCCGTCACAACGGTGGATATTCAGCCGTTCCTTGCACGTGTGAGCACCAAACTGGAGCAGGGATCCTCGTTCGAGCAGGCCATGCGTGTCGCACTCAGGGGAGTAATGTTGTCCCCGGAGTTTCTGTTTCTGCGCGAAAAACCAGGGAAACTCGATGACTTTGCACTGGCCAGTCGGCTGTCGTACTTTCTGTGGAGTTCGATGCCCGACGAGGAACTGCTGACTCTGGCCGAGCGAGGTGAACTCAACACACCGGAACGACTTCGCGCGCAAGTGGAGCGAATGCTGCACGATCCCAAAGCCGCAGCGTTCACCGAGAATTTCGCCAGTCAGTGGCTGGGGTTGCAGACCATTGATGCGACCTCGCCTGATGCCATGTTGTATCCTGAGTTTGATGATGTTCTCAAAGTTTCCATGGTCAAGGAAGTGCTGTTGTTCTTTGAGGAAGTCCTGAAGAACGACCTGAGCCTGACCAACTTTGCGGCCTCCGATTTCAGTCTGCTCAACGGTCGATTGGCGAGACATTACGGCATTCCAGGAGTCGAAGAGGGACTGGAATTCCGCAAAGTGATGTTACCACCCGGCAGCCACCGGGGAGGCGTGCTGACGATGGGCGCGATTTTGAAAGTGACCGCGAATGGTACGACGACATCGCCCATTGTTCGAGGTGCCTGGGTGCTGGATCGCATTCTGGGAACACCGCCGCCCAAGCCCACTGTGGACGTCGAAGCCGTGGAACCCGACATTCGCGGTGCAACCACGATCCGTGCCCAGCTGGCGAAGCACCGGGATAACACTCAGTGTGCCGGCTGCCATGCAATCATCGATCCTCCCGGTTTCGCCCTGGAAACGTTTGATGTCATTGGCGGCTGGCGAGATCGCTATCGCAGCATCGGCGAAGGAGAGCCCGCGATGGTAGACGGCCGCAAAATGGGATATCGAGATGGTCCTGAGATCGACTCCGCCGACACGCTGCCCGATGGCCGTCCGTTCAAAGATATCGATGAATACAAACAGCTGCTGCTCACCGACAAGGATCAGCTTGCGCGAGCCCTGGCAGGTAAACTGCTGAGCTATGCGACCGGCGCAGCGCCCACGACGGCCGATCAGGCGAGCATCGAATTAATCATCAGCAACGTGCGCGATAAGGATTACGGATTCAGATCGCTCGTGCATGAGATTGTGCAAAGTGAGGTGTTTCAGACGAAGTGAAAACGGATGGCCGGTTTGTGAATTTAAGTTTTATGGCCATAGCGAATCGCACGCTGAACATCATTCAACGGACACACGCTGCGTAGCGGAGGCAAAACGCGGGACGGTTGATACAATACCCAATCCTGGCGCGGGCTTTGCCCGCAACCCATAATTGCTCGTCACTCCGTGGCGCGAAGACTCGCGTCGGAGACACGGGCAACAATGATGCGCACATGGTGCGCGCATGAAACAGAGTTTGGACCGTTCGAGAAATAATTGACCGCATCCTCCTCTCCCCTGCGAAGGGGAGAGGGCGGGGTGAGGGGCATAAAAGAGACAGTTATTTCTTGAGCGGTCCTTAGACTGTAAATCACCAGATTGTAAAGACGGCGTGCGCGCCTGTTTCGGCCACCTTCGATATCGACTCTTCTTTATGACCAACTACCGAGATAATCTGAACATCCTGCGACGTGCGTTTCCGCAGCCGGTTTCTGATCAGGAACATGATGCGTGGTTCGTGTTTTCGGTCCTGCGAGCGCTGGATCGCGTGGATAAGATGAAGTCGCAGCGCCCGATTCTGGGCGAGCCGAAAGAAGTCAACATCGCGGCAGCCATCGAATCGCGAGTTCCTGAATCAATGAGTACTGTCGAGTTGGTTTCACGCGATCTCGTGGATCATCTGGAAGGCATGTTTATCTGGGGACATCCGAGAGCGCAGGTGAACGTGATCAACCCCCCGTGCATTCCCGGAATCCTGGGAACCCTGCTGCCAGCCATCTATAACCCAAACCTCTGCAGCGAAGAAGCCAGTCGCGGTGTCGCACTGGCCGAAGCAGAAGTGGTCAGCATGACGGCGGCATTGATGGGCTACGATCCCGCCACTGCGGGCGGCGTGTTTACGTTTGGCGGAACCGGAACGCTGCTGTATGCGATTCGGATCGGGATTGAGAAAGCTCTGCCGGGAACCATGCAAACCGGAATGAGCGGTGATCTTCCCGTCGTCGTCTGTTCCGATCAGGCCCACTATGCCGCAAAAACCGCAGCATCCTGGCTGGGGCTGGGGCTGAACAATGTGGTCACGATCGCCACCGCACCCAACAATGAAATCAGAACCTGCCTGCTGGAAACAGAATTGCGACGATTGTTGAAAGAAGGTCGTCGCATTGCGTGTATCATCGCCACGATGGGAACCACGGATGCGTTTGGTCTGGATTCACTGGAGCAGATTCATCAGATTCGCGACGACCTTGTACGAGAATTCTCGCTGGACTATGTGCCTCAACTGCACGCCGACGCCGTCATCGGCTGGGCATGGAGCGTCTTCCGGGATTACGACTTCAGCCAGAACTCGTTGGAATTCCCGGATCGAACTCTGCGTGCCCTCGCAGGGGCAAACCGCCGGATGCGGCATCTGCATCTTGCCGATTCGATTGGCGTCGATTACCACAAGACCGGCTTCGCGCCATACATTTCGAGCGCCGTTTTTGTCAAAGACGCACGTGACCTGCAGCTCCTGTCTCGCACTCAGGCGACCACACCGTATCTGTTTCAATCCGGCGAATACAATCCGGGGCGGTTTACACTCGAGACCAGCCGCTCCGGCAGTGGCCCGATGGCAGCCCTCGGCGCGCTGCAGTTGCTTGGTAAAACCGGACTACGGACTCTGCTGGGTCACCTTGTCACAATGGCCGAAACGTTGCGAAATCGCCTGTCGGCACAGCCGTCCATCAGCGTGATGAATCCGGACAACTTTGGTCCGGTGACACTCTTTCGCGTCTACCCAGACAGCGTCGATACGTTTGAATTCCCAAAGCTCGAACAAACCAATGCCGACTATGCTCCGCAGCTTCATGCATATAACGAATACAATCGCCGTGTTTTTCGGATCATCCACGCCGAAGCCATGCGCGGCGACGGAGTCGTGCTTTCCATGACTGATCGTTTTCGGGAGACCGACTACGGTCAACCCGTTGTCGCAATCAAGTCCTACATTATGAGCCCTTTTTCCGACCAGCAATACGTCCAGGCCGTCATCGACTCCATCGAACGGGCCAGAAAACAAGTCGAGTGATTTTGCTGCCGCATTCGGTATAATGCTGCACGAGTGCTCTTTCATGCATTCATTGATGGATCGTGTGCCCCTGGCTTTGCCAGTGCTCGCAATCTGCATGAAGCACTGGCAGAGCCAGCGGCACACATCACAACACGACTGGCAGAGCACCAGTCCCGTCGAACATCTTATCCGCATCATCATTGTGAGAATTCTTGTGAAAATCATCTTTCACCTGGCGAACAGCCTTGCCATTTTGTGTTCGATGTCCGGCATCGTTTCTTTTGCACAGGATGCCGCGACACCAGCCGCTGAGGTCCCGGTCGTCGCAGCCACAGAATTTGTTTATCCGCTGGCGGTCACCGCTCAGGCGGACGGCGTGATTTACGTCGCTGACAGAAATCTGCCGGGCGTCTGGAAAGTGGTCAACGGACAGAAGTCCATTTACTTCCAGGGCTCAAAGAAATTCCGCACACCGCTCAACGCCGTCCGCTGCCTTGCCATCGATCATCAAGGGAAACTTCTGGCAGGTGACTCATCGACGCGCGAAGTCTATCGCTTCGATGACGCAGGCCAGCCGCAGCCGCTGACCGATGGCTGGATCGGCATCCCGATGGCGATTGCCGTCGCGCCTGATGGAACGATCTATACAGCTGACCTCGAACTGCATCGCATCTGGAAGATGCCTGCCGAGGGTGCGAAGGAACCCACCGAGTTTGCGGTGATCAATTCACCGCGCGGTCTCACGCTTGATCCGGACGGCAACCTGTGGGTACTTTCCACATCCAGCAAAAAGGGACAGATTCAAAAAGTCACGCCTGACGGGAAGATTGAGCCGTGGATTAAAGATCACCCGTTCAATCTGCCACACAACATCGTGCGTATGGACGATGGCACATTCTTCGTCACCGACAACTACGAACACGCCGTCTGGAAAATCGGCGCTGACGGCAAACCTGAGAAATTCGTCGCAGGTGAACCACTTGACCGGCCTGTCGGTCTGTGTCGCAGCGGCGAAAATTTGCTCATTGCCGATCCTCATATCCGCACTATTTTCTCGCTCGCCCCGGATAAGTCGCTGACTGTCGTCGTGAGTTCTCCGGTTGATCCTCCAGTGGCTGCAAAGCCATAATTCCCAGCGCGGGCTTCGCCTGCAACCGAAACACGTGAGCAGATTTCGCTGAAATCTGCTGTGCCGACTTCGGCGAAGTCGATCTACTTCTATTCGATCTCAGAATAATGCGGAGCATAGATAATTCAAGGCCCGTTGCTCCGACAAAGTCCCAAGCCCATGACGACCGCACAACATTATCTCAAGCAGTATTTTGGATATGATCAGTTTCGGTATCCGCAGGCTGAGATCATTTCGCATGTCATGGGAGGTCAACATGCGCTCGTGATTATGCCCACGGGCAGCGGAAAATCGCTTTGCTTCCAGATCCCAGCGATGATGCTGGCGAAAAAGCAACCCGCAGCGACCGAGAGCGGCACCAGGCGGAAACCGTTGACACTCGTACTTTCACCGCTCATTGCTCTGATGAAGGATCAGGTCGATTCGCTTCAGGCGGCGGGCGTTGCGGCGACGTTTATCAATTCATCACTCAACAAACGCGAGCGGGAAACTCGTCAGAAGGCCGTTGCCCGGGGCGATTTTTGTCTGCTGTATGTGACGCCTGAACGTTTTCGCAAGGCTGAATTTCTGGACGTGATTGCTCAGCGGGACATTCAACTGCTGGCGGTGGACGAGGCACATTGCATCAGCGAATGGGGGCATGACTTTCGACCGGACTACACACGCGTGACGGAGTTCCGCGCGATCATCGGCAACCCCGTCACCATGGCGCTCACGGCGACTGCGACCCCGGAGGTTCAGCAGGACATCGTGGCTCAGCTGGGCCTGAACAGCGACGAGATGCGGATGTTCCACGAAGGCATCGATCGCCCAAACCTTGACCTGCGTGTCGCAGATATCTGGGACGCCGACGAAAAACAGGAATCGATGATGGCAGTCTTCGATCGCTGGCTCACACCCGGCACGACTGGAAGCGGCATTGTGTACTTCACGCTGATCCGCACGCTGATCGAATTCAGCGAGAGGTTGCAGGCCGAAGGCATCGACCATGTTTGCTATCACGGTGATCTGGAGCGACATGATCGGCGTGCAATCCAGGATGATTTCATGCACGGCCGTTCGCGACTGGTGCTGGCGACGAATGCCTTCGGCATGGGTGTTGACAAAGATGACATCCGCTTCGTCGTACATGCTGATATTCCCGGTTCGATGGAATCCTATTATCAGGAGATCGGTCGCGCCGGACGAGACGGGTTGCCGGCCGAATGCGTACTGCTTTACGATCAGCGGGATCTGAATACGCGGATGGAATTTATTCGCTGGACGAATCCTGATGCGGAATTCTGCGAGCGGACTTATCACCATCTGGCGCACAGCACTGAACAGATCCGGGCATTCGGGCTGGACTGGCTGCGTGAACGGCTGTGCGATCGGCAGCGGCACGATCGTCGAGTCGAAACGGTCCTCGGATTGCTTCAGAGATATGGAGTCATTGAGGACGAAATCGATTTGTCGAATCTTCAAATCCTGGGTCCGTTGCCTGAACCATTGCTTGATCAGCACGCGCGAGCGGCCAAGTTGCTCCGTGATCAAAAGAAGTTGTACGCTTTGGTACAGTATGTTCAGAGTGATGATCGGCGGCAGTTTATCCGCGATTATTTTGGTGTCGCATGACGAAGGCAAGAGATACAGGACTGATCGCTTCGATTACGCTTGTGCGGCAGCAGGGCGGGCGAATTCGTGATTTGAAGGGCTTTCGCAAAGGACACCAGATTCCAGCGGATGTCTCGGAACATACACAGTCATTTGTGGGTCGCCTTGCGGAAGAAGATCTCCGCCAGGACCTGGACGAACGGTTTGAAGAATTCCGGCGGCAGTTGAAGTTTCGGCGAGTGGAAATCTGTGTGACTGATCCGTTGTCCGGAGTGGGGCAGATTTCAACACCGTGGTTTGATTATCAGGTCTCAGTGATTCATGACGCAAATGATGCGACAGCAGTGATCTGGCGGCGGCAGTTATCTGAGTTTCGACAGATAGACAAGCTGGATTCAGCGGAATTGGCGACAGTTTTCGGCACGACATTCGACACCGTTGAACTGTCACCGCCGACCGCGATCGACATTGCCGCATTGATCGATCATATTGAAGACGAAGCGGACGAGCGAATCAGTCTGGAGTATGATCGGCAGGCGACGTGGTGTACCGTCACGATTCGCGGCATCGCTGGACAGATGAAGTTTGCATCAGATCGCATCGCGCTCGTCATTCTACAGGCTCAGCCCCCCGGCAAGCTGCTGGATTCGTTTTTCAAAGTACGGTCGCGCATCAATGAAATTCAGGGAACATAACTTATCATGGCAAAGAAAAAATCGCAGACCGACGACGCTGAAATCGACGACGCTCAGGCGCAGGGACTTGAAGACGCCATGGCCGAACTCGCCTCAATCGTGTCGCGGCTGGAGTCCGGAAAAGAGACTCTGGACGAATCACTGGCGCAGTTTGAACGCGGCATGAAACTGCTTCGCGTCTGTCACAGCAAGCTGGACGTCGCTGCTCAGCGGATTGAAATCGTCACACAGATTTCAGGTGATGGCGACGTGCAGACAGCAGAATTCGATGCTACCGCGACGCTGCAGAAGTCTCCGTCATCAGGCCGATCGCAACGTAAAGTCGTCACCGAAGATGACGATGATGCATTGCTGTTTTAGGTTCGATTGTTGCCTTTTGTTCGTAGTCCCGCGTTTAGTTGGACAGCGCCAGTTTGCCCCCTCTCCCCCGATTTGTCTGCGGAGATTGCGTGGTTTTTCTTTGCAGTGTGGTCGCAAACAAATTGGGGGAGAGGGCTGGGATGAGGGGGCTTTTTTCGCAAGTTGACATCCTGGACAGGCCCCTCATCCGGCCTGTCGGCCACCTTCTCCCCCGATTTCGTGGGAGAAGGGAAGGTGGAAGGACGCAGCGTTAATCTGAACAATATCTTATGGCGAATCGGACTCTCAAAGTGGCGCTGTCCAATTAGGCGGAGATTCAGCCAGTCAAATCATGAACAGTCAGCCCGTTTTCCGGCTAAAGCCGGGACTACAAGCGAATCTCGGACAAACGCTAGAATTGATTTAACAGCTTGTTCAAACCTTTGTTGAGTGACTGATCCAGTTCGTCACCAAGTTTCTTCTCCAGCTTGTCCACGCCCAGCTTTTCCTGAATCTGTTGTGTGGCCAGGTTCTGCACTAGCGACGAAACATCCGGTTGTGGGCTCGTCAGCGTGCCACGCAATGGGACCTTGATTGTCCGCACGTTGCTGCCAGGGGGCGCTTTTTCAAGTGGGACATCCAGGGTGATCTGAATCTGTTCGTTCAGTCCGACCGCTCCGGACGATTTCAGACGATATCCAGCCAGATCCATGATCAGGCCGTCGTGAATCACAAAGCCCCGACGAACCTGGATCGGAACAGTTTGTTCGGGCAGCGTCAGGGATTTCGAAGACAGCCCGTTGGTTTGATCGCGATTTCGAAGCAGATCGACAACCTGGAGCAGCGGCGCGAGTGACGAACCGGGAGTTGCCTGAGCCTGATGAATTGTAAGTTGGCCAGCCACGTCCGAATTCTGCGGGGCATACAGATCCCAGAAGAATCGTTCCACACGCAGCGACAACTGTCCATTGACGTCGGCAGCATCTGCCATCATTGGTGTGACATAGCCCAGCCATTGACGGCAAAGCTCAGGCGTCAATTTGACATTCTCAACGCGGCTCCCGGAACCTAACTGCAAACGCGCAGACGCGATATCATACAGCGCCATGGCATTCAATTGACCACCATTCAGCGCACACTGAATCGGAGTGGTCCGGATCAGACTGTTTTCCAGCTTCGCCTGGACCGACGCGCCACCGAGTTCAAGTCCCCAGATATTTGCTGACGCCCACTTCACAGCCCCCGAACCTTCCAGTGCATATTTGACGCTCGCGACTGCGGCGTTTGATGCCGCCTGCCGGATGACTCCGCTGCATGCCGCAGGATCCCCTTTGAGCTTGAACACATCGCGGCCCTGACCGCTGAACACAATGCCAGAATCAGCGGCAAACATTCGTGGGCTCAGAACGTCAAGGTCGTAACTGATGTCTGCCGTCAGATCGAGCAGTGTGGTGTCGTCCGGAACGGATACGCTGCCAGTGACTTGAGCGCTGAGCCCCGGCAGTTTGACGGTGCCGTGGTTGATGTCGAATTGAGTGCCATGATCGGACGCGGTCATGTTCAGATTGACATCTGCTTCATCGATCTCAAAGACTGATCCGGTAGCCGAGCTCATCGACGCCGAATGCTGCGTCCTGATTTGCGAGACCGACCGGACATTTCCACGCTGGATTGTGGCAACACTGGCCGGGGCAATCTTCACGGTCAGCTGGATTTCACTTTTCGGCGAAGCAATCAGATCGGCGACAACCTGCGCGCGTGCAGCCAGAAACGAAGCATCAAACCAGGGCATCAGCAGCGTGCGCACAGCTGCTCCGGAACCTTCGACATGCATGCCGCCGTCGAGCATTGATGTGACGGGGTTTGAAGGTATGATGGTCAAGGCGTTGCTGCTTGCTTTGACGTCGGACGAATTCAGCTGCAGATTGGTAAGTCGCACACCGGCGTTCTGCATTTCCAGGCGTGTCTGGAAATTGACGTCACCGCGAATGCCCGGCTGAGTCAGATCTGCAAACTGCTGCAGCGTCTGCCACAGCGATTCAGGCTGCACCAACCCTGAGATTTTCCATGCTGCGCCGTCCGGCACGCAGTCAATCGTGCCGAAATCTGCGGTCAAACGAGCGCGATGCAGATCAGGAACGCCGTCGGCAAACGGTCCCGCGGCTTCCAGTTTCAGTTTCGAATCGACCTTGAGCGGCTGACCAGCTCTTACCGCCTGCACGCCGTCAGCACGTGCCATGAATTCCCAGCTCCCAGACTGAGATGCATCGCTGGCGAACGCCGCGTTCCCATCCGCAGACTTCAGAGAATTTGACGAACCGTTCGCCTGGAACGCCAGCTGACCACTGTGAATCGTCACGTCATCGTACAATGCCAGAGTTTGCCGCAGTGACGATGCAATTCTGGCCAGATCAACAGTTCCATTCACTTCGATTTTCTGCGATTCCGCCGATCCGGGCGCGGACGCGCGGACGTTGTAGCGCAGTTCTCCGCTGCCTGATATTTTTGCAACATCCGTCGTGATACTCAGATCCTGAATCAGCATTCCATCTTCTGCAATGGCAATCGCACCGTTCGCGTTGACAGTGCCCAGCGGCAGCCATTCGTCTGTCGCCCATGCTGATTGCCGCATCCGCACGTTGTCACCCGCCAGCATGATTTCTCCCGCAATCCCGTCTTTCAATTCCGCCCCGGTCAGACGCGCATCAATGCCGCCGGAAATGATACCGCTGCAGGCAGCGTTGATTCCCAGCATCGACAGGAAAGGCTGCACCAACCGCAGATCGAGGTCTCGGGCCTTGATCTGAATGGCTTGCCGCCCTTTGTCGTCCGCTCGAGGTTGCAGGTAAATCTGAATTCGCGCAGCATCGTGATCGTCCGACGGATCTGTACCGACAAGATCTTCCCGCGGAACATCCGGAAAATCGCGGACTCGTTTATCGAGGGCCGCGGCGATCCGCGCTGGCCGAGCTGCCGTTCGTTTTGCAACATCCTCAGTGCTTAACTGCCTGATCGCAGCTGACAGTTTCATCTTTGGAAGCCAGCGTGAAGTGTCCATTGTGGAGTACGCGCCATTGATGTCGGTGACTTCAGCAACTACCGCTGTGGCCGATGTCAAAGACGCCTTGAGATTTGTGGCCGAGACTTCCGCGGCTGTCATCGAGGTCGGAGTTGATTCAAGTACATTTGTCGGCGGCCCGGATTGGAGACTCACGGTCCCGTTTTCGATCGTGACTTGAAAAGGAAATCGATCGTTGTCTGAATTCGCAGATGCACCAAAGAGTTCCGTCATTGTGCGATCAAGATTTGTGCCTTCATCGTCCGCGATTAATGTCAGACGTGGCGACTTCACCACGATCCCGGTACCACGGCCCGAGTTCAGCGCTATCCGCCAAAGTGGTTCGATCGTGGCGATGCGTTCGATTTCGCACAAGACTGGCGCTGCGGATGTTGAAGTTTCCGGCTGAAGTGGCTGACTCAGGTCCAATACCTTCAGTCTGGTGATTTCCACCGGAGCCCACCAGTGCATTTTCACACTGCCAAACGAGACCGCATCTGCCAGCTTCGGGTTGACTTTTTTCATCACGGTCGGTACGAACCCCGTCAGCGACAGGACACTCGGTGCCGCAACAACGGTGACGATCAGCAGTCCTGCCAGTTTTAGAAACCAGCGAGATTTTTTTTCTCGCCGTGGCTTTGACTTTCTGCCTGCCTGTTCTTCCGGAGTTTCCGTGGATTCGATGGCAACCTTCACCATGATTAAGCCTCAATGCTTCTCGAAGAAATCAGGAATGCGATCCTCCGCGTTCCCATTTGATTATCGACCAGAAACCATCGTCAGTACAACTCCAATCGGCAAGGTCAACCAGACCCCCGTGTTTGCCTGAGGCCTGTTAAAGTGTAGCGGTCGCAGCGATTCTGCTGGAGTATCGTCGGTCCCGGATGAGTGGCTAAACATTTCCCCCCACACTGAGTAACATGCTGCTCGAAAGCGATCCTGAAATTCCAGTGACTGGCCAATCAGATGACACAAACACACGCGGCGTACAAAAATTGTTCCTCTGCCACTTCATAATTGCCATTTGTCTTTCGGGGCAAGTCTCTGCTCGTCCGGCGGATGATGCTCTTGATTTTGAAACCCGGATCCGTCCGTTGCTGATACAGCATTGTGCAAAATGTCATGGTGCAACGGTGCAGAAAAACGGCATGCGGCTGGACGCACGGCATGCGGCTTTCAAGGGAGGTGACAGTGGTCCGGTGATTGTTCCTGGCAAGGCCGCTGTCAGCGAACTGTTTCGACGAATTACGACTGACGTGCGGGAAGAACGCATGCCGCCAGAGGGTGAACCGCTGCCCGCCAGCGAAATTGAACTTCTCAAACGCTGGATCGATGCAGGGGCAAACTGGCCGGAGACGGACTACGACCGCGCAGCGGCCCGTGATCCGCGACTTGACCACTGGGCATGGCAACCTGTTCAGAATGTGTTACCACCAGCGCTGCAGGCTGAATTGGAAACGATGGCGGCGAACGATCTGGACCGATTCATCCTGGTAAAGCTGGGGGAGAAGCAACTGATCTCATCGCCGGCAGCCGATCGTCGCACATTAATTCGGCGACTCACATTCGATCTGCATGGACTGCCGCCAACGCCTGCAGACGTTGATGCGTTTGTCCACGATGCCGATCCGCAGGCGGTCGAAAAACTGGTCGATCGTCTTTTGGGGGCGCCGCATTACGGCGAACGATGGGCGCGGCACTGGCTGGACATTGCGCACTATGCCGACACACACGGATTTGAACGTGACCAACGCCGCGACAACGCCTGGCATTATCGCGATTGGGTGATCAGGGCGTTCAATTCTGACATGCCGCATGATCAATTCCTGCGTGATCAGATTGCGGGTGACGTGTTACGCCCCGACGATTCCGCTGCTGTCGCAGCGACAGGATTCCTGGCGGCTGGTCCCTGGGATTTTGTCGGACAGGCCGAAACGCCAAGTCCAGTCCTGAAACGACTGGCACGGGCCGATGATCTCGACGACATGGTCACACAGGTGATGACAGCGTCCTGCGGAATCACGATTAACTGTGCCCGCTGCCACGATCATAAACTCGACCCGATTTCGCAGCGCGAGTACTATTCGCTGTGGGCGGTGTTCGCGGGCATCAAACGCGGCGATCGGATTCTGTCACCGACGATGCAGCAACAACTGACCACAAGTAAGGCTGAACTTGAAGGCCAGCTCGCTGTCGCCCGGGCTGAGCTAGCCCGAATGCAGGGCGGCGGCTGGAGTCTGGCAGATATCGTGGGTGGCGGCGATGGACAAGGTTCGGGTAAAGCAGGCTTTGCGATTGATCCACTTTCCGGCAGCGTGACGGAAGCACGTCGAGGATTTCTGGATGCGGCCCATACGAATCAGTTTACAAAGTCCGATCAGCCGTTCATTGATGGCGTCGTGATTCCGGACGGCGGCGAATCCGGCATCGTGCCGATCACTTCGACCGGCATCGTTGCAGCCGGCATCCCGGACACCAGTGGTAAAGCATGGGATGCGATTCGCAACGGCCCGGTGAACTCGCAGTTTTCCACGGAACTTGGCGGCATTGATTTTGCCAAAGACGGCCACACGCTTTTATCTTTGCATGCGAACTGTGCGATCACGTTTGATCTGCAAGCCATGCGCGCCGCCGGACTTCCTGATGTCGTGCATTTGAACGCTCAGGCCGGTTACTTTGGACAAACCCCGAGAGGTGGTGCCAGCTTTCACGTGTTTCTGGACGGGAAACTGCAGATCGAACGAAAAGACTTCGGACGCGCCGATGGGCTGGTGGATATTCACTTCCCTGTTCCTGAAGTTGCTCAATTCCTGACGCTGATGGCCACCGACAACGGCAACGACATCGGTCACGACCAGATTTGCTTTGCCGACACTGTCCTGCGCCCCTCTGAGTCCGCGAAAACGCCGGACGACCTTGCGACAATCACCGCGCTGACGCACAGGATCGGTGAATTACAGCAACAACTGGATTCACTGCCAGTCCCGGAGAAAATTTACGCGATCAACGCCGAGACTCCGCTGCCCATCAACGTCCTGCTGCGCGGCAATCCCGAGCAACCAGGCGACGAAGTCAGGCCGGGAACAGTTTCGTGCGTCCGATTGCCGGCCACGTTGGGAACGGCAGATTTTACTGATGCCCAGCGGCGCATTGCTTTAGCCGACTGGATTGTGGCACCACAGCATCCGCTCACTGCAAGAGTCATCGTCAATCGGCTGTGGCACCATCATTTCGGAGTTGGAATCGTGGACACCCCCAGCGACTTTGGACTTGGAGGCGGTCGGCCATCGCATCCGGAGCTGCTGGACTGGCTGGCGAGGCAACTGCAGACCAACGACTGGTCGCTGAAGTCCATCCATCGCATGATCTGCCTGAGCGCGACTTATCGACAGGCGTCAAACGTGCCGTCGGGTGGTTCCGATTCGCCGCGAAATCCGGCCCAGACTGTCGATGCCGACAATCGTTACCTGTGGCGTCAGAACCCCCGTCGGCTGGATGCCGAATCTCTCCGCGACGCCGTGCTGGCAGTCAGTGGCAAGCTGGACCAACAGATGTTCGGGCCCGGCTATCGCGACTTCGATTACAAGGAAGAATATGCGCCGGTTTACACGTATATCACTGCCGATCGCCCGGAACTGTGGCGACGCAGCATTTACCGTTTCGTCGTTCGCACATCGCCCGATCCATTCCTGGCAACGCTCGATTGTCCAAACGCTGCCAACCTGTCGCCCACCCGCAACGTCACCACGACTGCTCTGCAGTCCCTCGCGCTGTTGAACAATGAATTTATGTTGAAGCAAGCCGACTACTTCTCCGCCAGGCTGGCTGAAGATCCTGAGTCCACTCCTTCGACACAGGTCAGGCTGGGATTTCGGTTGGCATTCGGACGGCAGCCCTCAGCCGCTGAATCCGCCGCGTCAATCGCCTTGATCCAGTCAGCCGGACTGGCAGAGTTCTGCCGCGCTGTTTTGAACGCCAATGAGTTTGTCTATATCGACTAAGGAGCCCTGACAAAACAGGTAGGTGAAATTGTCAGCGATTGTAAAATGACTGACACTGCCGGCCTCTATGTGCAGTCAAGAAAACCAGGCTTGGGACTGAGACGGCAATAAGTGGGGACGATTCCATCGTGCCGGGCACGTTGAAAACGTGCCCCACGTCCACAAGACGACAGTGATTTCTGCGCCGGTCTTTACAGGATGGATTCAGGCCCAACGGGTCGGTGCTATGTCAGCCTGGGGCATCGCCCCAGGACGGAAACAAGAAGGTACGTAAAATGAGAGACTTTGATCGATGACGATTGATTTCAATTCAGAATGCCAGTCCGCTGCGAAACTGCTGGTGAAACTGTCACTGGAGGAAGATTTGAGGGATGTGGGCGATCTCACAAGCCTTTCTACGATTCCGGCAGATCTGACTGCAACTGTCAACATTGTCACTCGTCAACCGGGGGTCGTGTGCGGACTTGCGGTGCTGCCGATCGTGTTTGCGGAGCTTTCTGCTGCGGTGACTGTCGAGACTCAGATCCGCGATGGCGATGCGATCTCTGAGCGGACTTTAATCGCATCGCTGACCGGTCCGGTGCGGGACCTGTTGACCGGCGAACGCACGGTGCTCAACTTTCTAACGCTGCTCAGCGGAATCGCGTCACGCACAGCTCAGTTTGTGGCAGAGGTACACCACACAAAGGCCGTCATTCTGGATACGAGAAAAACTTTCCCCGGTTTCCGTCTCCTGCAGAAGTACGCAGTCCGTTGTGGAGGTGGAACAAATCATCGGATGGGTCTCTACGACGGCATCCTGATCAAGGACAACCACATCGCTGCCCGGGGAGATTCGACCTGTGCGGCTGCCGTCGCTGACGCACGCCGCTATGCAATTGCACACCACATGAATCCACAGATCGAGATCGAAGTCGATTCTCTGAAACAATTGCAGGATGCACTGCAGGAGTCACCGGAGATCATCCTGCTGGACAACATGTCTCCGGTCACGCTGAAGCAGGCGGTCGCGATCCGGGATGCGTCGGCATCCAGCGCGACTATGCTTGAAGCGTCCGGTGGGGTAACATTGCAAACCGTGCGGGCGATCGCGGAAAGCGGTGTGGACCGCATCAGCATCGGCAGCCTGACACATTCGTCACCCGCTCTGGACATCGGATTTGACTGGCCATGGTGAACCAGACCATTGAATTGACTAAGCGAGGACGTCCTTTCAGACTACCCATATTCCAATTCGCCTTAACGCGGGCTTTGCCCGCATCAATGGCTACGCCACCATGTTTGGTGCAAGCCGACGGAGCGGCTCGCCTACGTAGGTGGGCCGCTCCGTCGGCGGACATCTATCACTTTTGTGGCACTCTTCTCAGCAAAACCAAACTCCCAGGATTTAAAGTGCCGAGTCGGCTTCCGGTGACGGATTTTTCACAAGGAACTGGACAATGAAGTGTTTCGCGTGTCAGGCAGAAATTCAGGACTATTCCACGGTGTGCCCGAAGTGTGGCGAGGATCCTCGGGCGAATCCCTACGAAGCACCAACAGCCGGGCGCACGAGGCCCGTGACCAATCCGAATGAAGGTGATGCCACCGGCGGTATCATTCCGTACAAGAATCCCAAAGCACTGATTGCGTATTATCTGGGAATCTTCAGCGGGTTTCCGGTCATCGGATTCTTCCTGGCCGTGCCAGCATTTGTGCTGGGAATCATGGGTCTCCGCGATCGTAACAGAAATCCCGCAATCAAGGGCAGCATTCATGCCGGGATTGGTATCGGTTGTGGTGCGATTTTTACGCTGGTGTGGGGCGCGGCCATCATTGCGATCATCATCGGCATGGTGACGGATGCACGTCGATAAACAATTTATGGCTAAATCCCGCTCACCGCAGTGTCCGTTTGACCTTGAGCGAATCGCTGGGAACACGGATGTTTGCCACATCGAATTCCACGAGACACTCAGATCGACAAACACGACAGCCGTGGAACTGCTCGGTCCACTGCTGGACAACGCACCGGCTTTGGTTCTGACCTCAAACCAATCCGCAGGACGGGGACGAAAAGGAAATCCATGGTGGTCATCCGGCGGAGCGCTCACATTTTCCTGGGTGGTTGACGCCGCTCAGTTGCCGGTCACGGTCGAACGCCGTTCCATGGTGTCACTGGCAGCGGGACTGGCCGTGCGAGATGCGCTGCTGGACATGCTGCCGCACTGTCCGTTTGTACTCAAGTGGCCCAATGATGTGCTGATCGGCGACCGCAAAGTCTGCGGGATTCTTGTCGAACAGCACGCGGTCTCTCAGCGACAGGCCGTCATCATTGGCATCGGAGTCAACGTCAACAATTCTCTCCGCGACGCGCCCATGGAGATTGCTCAACGAGCCACCTCGCTGTTTGATCTGGAAAACCGCTCGTTTGATCTGAGCAGTCTCCTGATTGTGATCCTGCAACGACTCAGGTATCGCATTAACCAGTTGATGACACAGCCTCGGCTGGCGCTCGCAGAAATGAATCACCACAACGTCCTGACCGGCCGCATTGTGACCCTTCAGACTGGCGATGCCACAATCACCGGCCTGTGCGTCGGCGTGGATGAAGAGGGTCAGCTGGTGCTGCAAACTGAGCTGCAATTGCATCGCTGCGCCAGCGGGATTGTCGTCAAGTGGGATTAGTGCGTCGCCAGGTCCAGACCAATCCTGGAGGTTCCTGCTGCGAGTTTGCTCAGGTTGAACAATCAGGGTCTGGTCTACACAAAGACTGGTGCATAAGTAAGTTGGCACAAATCGTTTAACGGCGAGCCGTAGGCGTAGGCGAATCCGGCGTGCCTACGCCTACGGCTCGCCGTTAAACTAAAAAACTTCTGCACTGGTGCTTACGTTTAACCGCGTGGGCAACGCCCCAAGCTTCGTATTTCGTATTTCGTATTTCGTATTTCGTATTTCGTATTTCGTATTTCAAATTTCAAATAGAATAATCGCGGCCCGCTGGGCACGCGGTTGAACGAGCCAATGCCAGCGACATGTGGTATCGCCATGCTCGGCGGCATTCCACC
>CAMAVB010000102.1 GCA_945861465.1 Candidatus Kuenenia stuttgartensis | reverse complement strand
AAGGTCGGGATCTGTTACTGGCGCTCCTGCTGTATGGTTCCGGGATGCGTCACAAAGAGGTGCTGCGGCTCCGCGTGAAGGATGTGCATTTTGACACGATGCAGATCACCGTGCGTGACGGAAAGGGTGAGAAGGATCGGGTGACGATGTTGCCGAAGGCCGCTGTGGAGCTGCTGCAGCGACAATTGCGTGGCGTGAAGAAGGTTCACGACACGGATCTTGAGGTGGGCGAGGGTCGAGTCTATCTGCCATATGCGTTGGCCAAAAAATACCCGAATGCGGATCTTAAGTTTGGCTGGCAGTTCGTGTTTCCATCGCGACAGAAGTCGCGTGACCCTCGGAGTGGCATAGTCCGCCGACACCATATTCATGAGAATAATTTCCCACCGATCATGAAACGTGCTCTGGTGGCGGCCGGCGTCGAGCAGCCAGCAACGCCGCATACATTACGTCACAGCTTTGCGACTCATCTGCTGGAAGATGGTTATGATATTCGCACGGTCCAGGAACTCCTGGGACATACAGATGTGAAGACTACGATGAGTTATACGCCTGTGCTGAATCGCCCGGGACTGGCCGTGAGAAGTCCAGTGGATGTCATGTGAAGGTGATGTGAAGGTGACAGGGGCGAGACGCGAGATTTGAGTTGGCGGTTGGCAGGAAAATGAGCGAGTATCGCTCGATTGTGGCATGCATCCGGGGAATGTCGCGACAAATCGGGCGGGGTGGCAATGGTGCTGTTTCACCAACGGCAAGCAGTCGTTGGGGTCGAATCCGGGACAGTCAAGAGACGTTGCGGTGGCGTTGAATCGGAAAGTGAATCGTAGGTCCAGCCTGCCGGGCTGGACTTCGCGGCTTGCCGCGACGTGTGTGCATGTCATCAACCTGTGTCAGGCTGAATTCTCAATACAACGTCGCGCAGGTCCGCCTTGCGGCGACAGTCCTATTCGGCAGAAAAGACCTACCAAACACAGTCCTTTCCGGCAGAAAGGACCTACCAAACACAGTCCTTTCCGGCAGAAAGGACCTACCAAACACAGTCCTTTCCGGCAGAAAAGACCTACCAAACACAGTCCTTTCCGGCAGAAAGGACCTACCAAACACAGTCCTTTCCGGCAGAAAGGACGTACTTGGGGAATGTCCGATGAGCATTCCAGAAATCTTTGCGTGTGAAGAGGCGGCGATCAGGGCGTTGGATCGGCTGTTCCCGGAGCTGGAGGCCGTTCCGTGTCAAGTGCGAGGGAACTGTCGTCAGGTGGTTGGGGTGTTTCAGAAGCCCACCGACTGGGCGAAAATGGTGGGCCGGCGCTCCGCTTGTCCCACCCTACGAGATTGAAAACTGATGGGGTAGACAATGATGAGCGCGGTGATGTTTCCGAATGCAAATTCTGCGGTGATGGCGTTGGATCAGATGTTTCCAGGGCTGGAAGCAGTGATTTGTGATTGCACCGAAGATGGCAAACATTTGATCGGAATCCTGCAGAAATTCGAAGGCCAGCGGCAAAACGTTTCGAGTCGAATTTCAAACGGAGTGGCTGATTTCGGTTTTCGTCTGAACGTGATTGCGCCATTGGGCGACCACGCGATAGAGTCAGTGAGTGAATTTCAGATCGGACTGCCCGGTGAGTATTGTGGCTCGATGGATCAGTTTCGCAGCTTTCGGGACATCGCCAATCGGATGTCGGAGTATTGGAAAGTGCGGCGGGTGTAGTTTGGACGTTCTTTTCCGACGTTCCAGCGACGGGCAGGAATGCCCATCGTACATGCTGGGGCGGGAGATGACTCGGAGGGCTGACGCCCTGCCGCTCGCCGAATTTGATAAGAGTTGCATCAAATGACTTTCAATGCACTGAAACTTTCGAACTTCTGCATTTACCATGGCGAGCACGAGTTCAATCTCGCTCCGGCGGCGTCTGCATCGTGGAGTCGGGTGCATGTTGGCTACGCGACGGACATGAATGTCCATCCTGCATGCGAACTACGAAGGTCGATTGGACGTCATGGCCTTGTACGAATTCGTTAGTCCAGCAACGACCGCCCCGGAATCAGATCCCAGCGCGACGAAGCGGAAGCCGAGTTGCCGATGGGAATCAATCAGCTCCGGTCGTGACAGGATCCCGGCCGTCTTGCCGTGCAACTCACAGGCCCGCACCACATTCTTCAGGTGCTGAATGAACGTCGGCGGAGTGAAATCGCCGGGATGTCCGAGGTTTACGGACAAATCCATCGGGCCGACAAACAACACATCGACGCCCGACACTGCAGCCATTGCCTCCGCCTGATCGGCCGCTTCCGGCGTTTCAATCTGCACGACGACAAGCGATTCAGTATTTGCCTCGGCCTGATACTTCTGCCAGTCGCGACCGTAATCCGTTGCGCGAATGATCTGCGCGACACCTCGCGTCCCTGTCGGCGGATACTTCATCATCTGCACGCAACGAGCGGCTTCCTGAGCATTCGCAACATACGGAAACATCACCCCCGCCGCGCCGCTGTCCATGACAAACTTGACTGCATCCGCATCAGCGGAGGCCACGCGCACAATCGGCGCAGCCCTCGTCCCACGCATTGCCAGCAACTGCCCGCGAAGATCGGCCATCGTGCCTGATCCATGTTCCAGATCGATCAACAGCCAGTCGAAACCTGTCTGGGCTGCGATCTCAACAGCCGCTGCCGACCCGAGATTCAAAAACGTCCCGGCGAGCAATTCTGTCTTCAAACGATTACGATCAATCCACAGCATAATATGCCTCACACGCTAAAAACTGGTTGCGGCGGAGCCGCATTCGCAGTGCGTCCCCGGGCAGAGCCCGGGGACGAGAAACGAGCCGCAACAATTCTGACGAAAAAATCCCGCAGGGTGTGACAGGCAACGCGCAGGCACACCGCATCACCGATCTGGTGTGCCTGCGCTGCCGCTTGTCACACCCTACAAAAACTAAGGTACCGCCTTCGGAGCCGGTTCCGGGATAAAGCGGACGCGGTTGCCGAACGCTTGCAGGTCGAGATGCTGACGGGGTGTGATTTTGAATTCCAGACCCGGGACCGGGAAGCGGGATGACACGGTGTAGTCGAAGAGTTTCGTGCCGCTGATTCTGGAAAGAGCCGTGATGGTCGTGCGTCTGTCGTTGGGCATAACAAGCCCGGGAATCGCAGGAGGACGCAGTGCGTTGGCCTTGTTCGCACGTGCGGAGACACCGACGAGCAGCAAGACCGGATCGGCCGTCGGTTCGAACCATGCCGCAGTATTTTCTTCGGCATCCCACACCCAGCGAATTTTTCCGGTTGCGCGCTCGATCGCGCGTAGCTCTTTTTTGATCGGATAGAGTTGCAGATCTCCCATCGAACCGAGCATCATCTGAGCCTGAACAGCCTGCTGATCGGGAAATGGCAGAACATAGTAGTTTGTCGCATCGGCCATAATCAACACTTTGGTGAGATGCTCCGGCGTTGTGCCTTTTTCTGCTTCAGCATCATAATTGGCATCGGCAGAAAATTGCACGACTTGTTTTTCTGCCGTCAACAGATCAATGATCTCAAACTTGCCCTTCCTCGTGACAGAAACCAGCGTCCGCGCGTCCATGAACTGACAGTTGATCATGTCTGTCAAATTCAGACTGTGGCGTGTTTCGCCCGTTATAGAATTGACCCAATTCAACGAGGCCAGCGCGGATTTGCTCCGTGACGGTTCGAAAATCACAAGTTCATCGCCGGTTGCCAGAATCGTCTGCCATAGTCCTGAGAAAGAAATGCGGGGCTCCCGTTGTCTGCCATCCATCCGATTGAAGCATGTTACTGATTTCGGATCATCGCCCGGTAATCCCGTTGGCAGGTGGCTCAGGAAGACGCACGATTCAGTTGCGAACACGTAGTGGTTTCCGGGCTCTGTGTGAAGCGACCAGAGATTCCGACCGGTCAGCAAATCGATCACTTCGATGTGTGACGGTGACTGCACGCAGATCCAGCGATCATTGCCGCCGCAGATTCGCAGATCCCGACCAAAGACCTGGTGCCAGGCGATCGATGAGGTGGAGAAATTATCGAATAACTGCATTTCCGCCATCATCTGCCACATGACGTTGGATGACTGATTTGGGATCCGACGATTCCACAAGACCCGCTGATCGATCAGGGAGACGGCAGACAAGCCCATCGAATTCTGCACGAGCACAACACTTCCAAAACGCATTACAGAACCGCTGCTGCCGAGCGATAACGCATCAAACATCCCGCCGTCGATCGTACACATTGGTTCGTCAGGCTTGATCAGCGAACGCACGGCAAGCACGGACGGTTCCCGATAAGTGGACCAGCGCCAGGCACTCAGGAATCGATCTTCGCGGTAACGAGGCAGCAAAGTCCGTTCATTCGGCTGTGGCATCGTGGTTGCCGAGATGGGATTGACGGGCAGGACCGAATACCTCTGATCTTTCCATGCGGACCATTGCTGCGCAACTGATTCCAGGGGAGTTGGTGATTTCTCTGCCGTTGGCAACATTTCCGCCCGAACCACATCCAGCAAATTCAATGCGGCAGGATGCGGCCTCAACGGCAGATCGACGCGCGCCGTTTCCACCGCCAGCTGATTTCTGAATCGATCGACCAGCGCGGCAAACCGTGCGTCGAAAACGTCTGGTGCCTGCGGCAATGCAGCAGCATCGGACTTCGCCCCGCGAATTCGATTTTCGCAGTGCCGCGCCTGCAGAAGCAGGTGCCATGTGGATTCCGAAAGTCGCCCCGCCTGGAGTGCCGCATCGGCTCGACTGAGTAGTTCGTCCTGCAGAGCCAGAATAGCGGTGTCGAGTTTCATCGACAACAGATCGTCATCGGAAAGCTGCTTCAACGCGGTCAGCCAGGACGCGGATTTTGACATGTCGGGATCGGCCAGATGCTGCTCAAAAATCTGCAGCAGGAGGTCTCGCAGCGGGCGGGTCGTGGTGAAGTGCGTTTCAGCACTGAAAGTGCGATGACCAATCGGATCGTCCGCCATCGGACTGAGAAGTTGCTTTTTCAGCAACGTACTTTCCGGCAATTCGGCATTCAGTACCGCCGGCGCGGCTTTCAGAAAATCCACAACGACATCACTCGTGATTTCCGGCTGCGTTTCCAGTGTCAGGAACTGCACGATGGCACTGTCCTGCGATGTCGCCGCGTAACGTGCGGCATTCTTAAGGTGATCGTCGCGATGCGTCGGGTCGTTGAGCGTACGTGCCGTCGCAATGCGGAACAACAACCGATGGACGGAGTCCGTTTCTTCTGAAGTGGGTGTGGATTCGACAAGGATCTTCTCAGCATCAGTAAACTGTCCCGTTTCAATCAGGAACCGAGCGTGGTCAATGGTTTCCGGCTGCAGCGGTGGGGCCGTTCCGGAGTTTGAAAACAGTGAGACATGATCGGGGCCGTAGCTGACCAGGTCTCCGTCCATGGATTTCAATCCTCCGGCACTGAATGCGGGCCGCAATGCCGGGGTTTTTTCCGTCAGTTGTCCATCGGAATAGCGGACGATCTGAATCGACCCGTCCGAAAGCGGAATCAACAGATGTTCGTCCATGCGCGTGCCAGGCCCGGTCGGAACGACGTTGGTGGCAGCAAGTGTGGTGGCCCAATCGACTTTGAAATCGTCCAGTCGCAGCCGCTGGATTTTTTTGGGTCCCGCCACAACGATGAACTGATCGTCCACCGCAAGTATGACCGTTGCCGTTTCCGGTGAAACGCGCAGCAGCACTTTTCCCGTGAGCGGATCCACCTTAACGAGCTGATGACTCTCCGCACCCTTAACGAGCTGATGACTCTCCGCACCCTGAACGAGCTGATGACTCTCCGCACCCTGAATGACTAGCGAATCCGCCAACAACAGCAGTGCTTCCGGTCGCCAGGTTTCACGAAACGGCTTCACCTGCGTCTGCTGCATCGGGTTCCGGAAATTCCGAATGCGAAGTTGTAGAGGAATCTCTGTCTCTTTCGGAGTCTGAAGCATGCGGCGCGTCCAGACGACGGAACGAGTCAACCTGTCCGCGGCGATCAGCCAGCCGTCATTGGTACTCGTCCAGATCATGCCTTCGGCAACCAGCGGACGCGACGCTGTCAGTTGGCGATTTGGATCCTGAGAGATATTTGTTTCCGGATACGCGAACATCAACTTCCACACGACTTCGCCGGTTTCGGATCGCAGACAGACCAGCCAGTGTGCGTCGTCACGTTCCACAACACCGAACAGCATGCCGCCCGAGACCGTTGGCGGACCCGCGAACCATGCCCGAGACAACTCATTTCGAAACCGAGCTTCCAAAGGCGCACCGCCGGCAGACCACAGTCTGCGTCCCGTGGCCTTCTCAATCGCGACAAGTTCTCGCATCGAGCGGGAGACCATGTCACCGCGGCGTGGCAACATGCCGAACGGTTGACTGAAATCGGCGGACGGCCCCGCAGATTCCCCTGTGTCACAAAGCACGAACAGACGCGATGCATCCGATGTCATGCCCGATGTCACTTCGTCGCGGTGCAATTCCAGAATTTCACGGGAACTCTGCAACTGGACCGCATTCTGCGGAGGAACATCGATGTCGTCCGAAAATCCCATACGAGGTTCATTCAATCGACGTTGGTCGTGTAGTCGATCAAGCAACCTGGTCCACAATACCTTGCCTGTCTTTCTTTCAATCGCCAGTAAACCGCCCGAGGATCGAACATAGATCGCCTGTGAATCGACATCCGGTTCACCGGCCATCCATGCAATCGCTTGGTGTTCGCCTTCCTCCGCCAGAAGCCGCACCAGGTCCTGCGACGCATTCCGCTGCGTGGAAATCAAATGCAACATCCGTTGCCATGCAGGTGAGCGCGGAAGAACGCTGGAGCCTGCTGAGGATTGTTCTGCCGACACGCTGTTGAGTGTCGCAGAAACCGGCGGCGCATCAACCGTCAGCCGCGAGCTGTCTGTTCTGGCATCATTCACTTTCGCACTGGGAACATCCGGGTTCAATGGATTCGTTGAGGCGTCCCCGGATCCTGTTTCAGCTTCAGCTTCATCTTCCGGTACTGGCTTGCCATCCAGTCCCGATTCCCCGCTCAGGGTCGAGCCTGTCGCAATGCTCGCATGCAATTCATCGCGCATGCCGATGGCGATCCTCTGCAGGTCCGAAGGTGCGCTTGGAAGCAGAACGGGTGCCAGCCAATACAGAGTCGCCTGTCGGTGGCCTCGATCCCGATGAATGGCTGCCAGCAACAAATGCGCTCTGAACGATTCTGTGCTTCCGGAATGGCGATGCAGAAATGCCACCAGAGCCAACGGGCCACCATCCTCCCACGCAATCTGTAAAGCTTGAGGCGTCGCGCCGGGCTGCTTCAGAAGTGCGCTTTGCAGCTCAACCGGGAATCCCTGGATGCGTTCGATGAGGTCGCGATGCAGAGGTCGAAACGTCGTTTTTCCATCTGCAATCATCAGCGATGGCTCTGCAGCCTGCAACAACTGCAGCGTGTCGCGAATCTTCGCCAAATCGCCGGCACGCGCTAAACGTGTCAGCTCCTGAAGTTGCTGCACGACTTTTCGATCAGACGGCAAACGCTGCAAGTCATCCGTTGGTTCAGGGATGTCCTTCCCCAGCAGATTTCGCTGCGCGCAAACCGACTGTGCCGGGCCGATCAAGGTCAGCACGACAAGACAACACACAACCACCAGAGGTGAAACGCCTCTGAACACAACACCGACGTTCAGGGCTTTCCAACTCAAGCGTCGTCTCCATTTTTCGTCGCATAAATTGTATGACATCTTCCGCTCCTTCTTCCCTGAAAGTTGTACATTGTCAAATTCTCCCTCCGGATACAAACAATTCCTCGATTTTTTCTGCCACAGCATCCCGACCTGACCACGTGAACGGCAAGCGCATCTGGGAAATGAGCAGCTCCGTACCGATGGTTCCCGGCACTAACCGTCTGTTGATTTAATGCCAACCCGAAGCGCCAGTTTTGAAGTTGCGCTATTCTGTCCCTTCTCCCCCGCATCGGGGGAGAAGGTGGCCGACAGGCCGGATGAGGGGGGGGGTTGGTGAAACATGATGTTCGAAAAAAAACCCCCTCACCCTGCCCTCTCCCCCAATTCGTTTGCGATCGCACTGCCCTGTCATACGACGCGAAAACACGCAAACGAATTGGGGGAGAGGGAACATCAACCACAAAACTCGCAACTTCAAAAAGCGCCAGCGAGGCTGAAATGGCTGAATTCCTCGCTGGCGCTTAGAGTTGGTATGACCATGAGCCTTAAAAATCACTGAATCAACAGACCGCTAGCCTGGGCCGTTATTAAACTGGGGTTGTTGCCAGGTTTTCATGATGCAGGATTTAAACGGCCCGTGTTGTTATACTCCGCGCGGTTGCCATTGGCTCATTTAACCGCGTGCCCAGCGGGCCGCGATTGTTCTATTTGAAATTTGAAATTTGAAATTTGAAATTTGAAATACAAATCGCGCGGCGTTGCCCACGCGGTTAAACGATTGTGTCATCCTCAACCGCCTGAGGTATAGCGGGGATGGAAGTACGGAACGGCTGCGTTCCAGCCGGACTGCTTTCCACCCTGGCTCGTCCTGGTGGAAGCCAGAAATAGAGAAGGTCATCGCCAAACAAGCTCCACATGAACACGACTTGAATCACTGGTCCCTCCGAATGGTTGTGGGTATCTGTGCTACGAATGCTTGTGATCTGATAAATTCTCGGTGCCGGTCGATACAGTAGTGCTGTATCCCCAGTTGTCCCTGTCAGTTGGCTTTGTGGCTGAGATTCGAAATTTGGGTCATCCCGGAGTGAAAAGGGCGAGTGAGTTGCACCTTGACGAGTATTGACCGCGTGGATTGCAGTGTAGAGTTCTGGCTGGATCTGGTGCGACAACGAGGACACAGCACTTTGTTGACCGGCGGCAGGCAATCCGCCACCCGCGAACCACAGAATTAATGGTTCGTCATGAAGGTGAGCGTCACAGCGGCAGAAGTATTTCCATTCCTTTTTCAACGGGACGACGAGTACAATCTGACTGTTTTCGGCGCTCCAGTTGGTTCGGACCATTCGCTTTCTTTAATGAATTGCAGCGCGGGAAGCAGGACAGGATGCCGTTTCTAGATTTCCATCGATGTGATGACCATACCTCCTGTCACTGCGTATGAAGTTCCTGAACCTTGATGAAAGGTTTTTGTCATGGGTGAATCCATCGCTCGTCGAATGACTCGTGAGTTGACTCCTGAACAACAAAAACGGTTGCCTGTTCTGCGGGCACAGGTCGCGTCTGAATTGCCGGATCTGATCGAGCGAGATCGGATGCGTCTGGAAGCGCGTTCGGAACCTACACTCAGCGGCGAGTTCCGGCGAGCAATTCATGGCAATTCGTTGTCGCTGTCGATCATCGCTCAGCGAGCTGAAATTCCTGCGTTGCTGTTGGACGAATTCCTGACTGGCGAGCGGAACCTGCGTCCCGATGTGCTCGACCGCCTTGCCCATGTGCTAGTATTTGTACTGAACTCGTAAGAAGATTAAGGACTGAGACAGAAATAAGTGGGGCACGATTCCATCGTGCCGGGCACGTTATAAACGTGCCCCACGTCCAAAAGACGACAGTTATTTCTGCGCCGGTCCTAAGAACCCCTGACTCGAAACTTACCCTACAGCCAGCAATTCCATTGCTGCGTCGCGAACACGGTCTGCGGTCGACTCGGTGATGCCGGAGAGCAACGGGAAATGCCGACCGGTCTTTGCGATGTCGCAGAGCGTCACCGCTTCGTGCAGGACGCGGATCGGGTGAATCTCGTTCCGCAGTTCTTCCAGCGGCAAAAAGATTTTGCGAATTTTTTCCGCCAGATCATATTCCTTCGATGTGATGGCCCGCAGCATCCGTTGTGACAACGCCGGATTGACGCAGACGCAGCCGGACGTATAGCCGTTGAGCCGGAACTTCGTCATGTGAATCAGTGCAGGCTGTTCTCCAATGCCGCTGCAGATCAACGGCGTATCCACGAGCGAAACCAAACGGTCAAGAAAATCGTCGTCCGCCGGATCCTTGCGGACGATTGCGTACTTGATGAATGAAACCAATCCGTCGCGCACAAGTTCGGCCGCGCCTTCCGGACTGATGTAGCCTTCTTCCTTGATATACAGCACAGCCGGACGCCCGAAAGCATCCACAAATTTCCTAAAGCCGTTCATCAGCCCTGCTTCGGTCATGACCGCCTTCGTTGGTAAAACCATCGCCGTCGGAAAGCGAGTGTTCTTTAAGATGTCAGCCTGGTCCATCATCAGTCCAAACGACGGCCCGACCGACGGAATCACAAGTGTGTCGTTTGCGGCAGTGGCCTCCAGCATCTCAAGCAGAGAGGCATATTCAGACGGTCGGATGTGATACAGATTCGCATTGCCACCGTAGAGCAGCATCGAAACACCACCACCTTCAATATGGTGTATGAGTCGTTCGTTCTCCTCCGCGCAGATTTTGTCGTTTTCATCGCGCGCCAGGGGCGGGACGGCCAGCACGGACGACCGAAACTGTTCCATACGGACGGGAGTGGTTTGCATTGCTCTGATTTCTGGATTGAATTGCTGTTCTGAATTTGAAATCTCAGATTTCAAATCTCAAATTTGAAATCTCAAGACTCGAAATTCAAATCAAGAAGTTGAACTGAGAACGGTCTACATCATCATGTCCTGCAATCGATGCAGATGAAAGTGATGTGGTCCAAGTTTCCCGCCATAGTTCCCGGCTGTGATGCGCACCATGCCGGGACTTGCGGCTGCCGCATCCAGCCCGGCCTGCATGGCCTTTGCGACTGCGCTCGCTGACAAGCCATCGATTACGATTTCGTAAACCGCGTTTTCAGAGGCCGCCAGCGATGTCTCTGTCTGACCAACCAGAGTCGGGCAGAATTTGTCGTTTGTGCTGGCTTTGAGCTGCGGATACTTCGATCCGACCTTGGAACCGCTTCGCACAATTCCTGCCGGAAACGGCATGATCACATCGGGAATCTGTCGAATGGCGTTCGCGGCGGCGCGCGCGGCGTTGAGTGCTGCCAGTTGCGATACGCCGCAGAAAATCAGATTACCCCCGCCGATCCCTTTAACTGTCCCGAAGAAATCTTCGCACAGAAATTCACCATCCATCACCGGCAGTCGCCAGAAGCGCCGACTGCCCAGCTTCTTGCTGATCTGAAACCCGTCGCCAAAGTAACGCAGCTGACCGCCCACGCGAATCTGTTGATCTTTGGACTCTGAGAACAACCCGCAATAGCACGCCGTCGTGGGGCAGGTGAGCACATTCTGTCCGATCCGACTGACGACCGCCGCCTGCAATGATTTCGATTTGAATCCAAACGCCAGGATGGAAACACCCGGACGTCCATCCGGTGTTTCCTCGGCAGGCAGAATGCGTTCGACACCCGCTTCCGTGTCGCACCCGATCACGCTGGAAGCATTACCGCAGAACTCCTGAGCAGCCGCTGACACGAGTTCCGCATCCAGCGCCGTAATGATGACGCGGGTGGCAGACATAGGGAATGCTTCCGCGAACGTGTCGTCAATCGTCAGCGTCTGTGCCATGAGAGAGCCTCTTCAGGAACGGTGGAGAAACAAATGTCAGGCTGGTTATCCTATCAGAGTCTTCACAACGGCATCACCCATTTCCGTTGTGCTCACTGAGGCCCCGCCGCAGGCAATATCCCTGGTGCGCAGGCCGGATTTCAGGACGCGGCTGACGGCATCTTCGATGGCATCGGCTTCGGCATTCAAGCTCATCGAATATCGCAACAACATCGCCACAGCCAGAATCGTCGCCAACGGATTCGCCACGTTCTGACCGGCAATGTCCGGAGCTGAACCATGAATCGGCTCAAAGAGTCCCGGTCCGCTGGATCCGATTGACGCTGACGGCAGCAAGCCCAGTGAACCGGGCAGCATGGAGGCTTCGTCTGTCAGAATATCGCCAAACAGATTCTCTGTCACCACCACGTCGAATTCACGTGGTTTCGAAATCAAGTGCATCGCCATCGCATCGACCAGCACGACGTTGTATATCAGATCCGGATATTCCGTCCTGATCAGTCGCTCAGAAACCTGACGCCACAGACGGGACGATTCCAGGACATTGGCTTTGTCTACCATGGTCAGCTTTCCACGGCGCTTTCGAGCCGCCTCAGCTGCCACACGCACCACACGTTCAATCTCGCCCGTGGAGTAGATCATCGTGTTCCAGGCTTCTTCGCCGGACGGATGAGATCGACGACCGGATTCGCCGAAGTAAATCCCTCCCGTGAGTTCGCGGACAAACAAGATGTCCGTGCCCTCGACGATTTCACGCTTCAAGGGAGAAGCATCAAGCAATTCGTCCCATGTTTTCGTTGGACGAAGATTTGCGAACAGTCCCAGTTCCTTGCGGATTCGCAGGAGACCAGCTTCGGGGCGCGTCTTCGCGTTCGGGTCATCCCACTTCGGCCCGCCCACAGCCCCCAGCAGCACGGCTTGAGAATTTCGGCACGCTGTCAGTGTCGCGGCAGGGAGAGGATCGCCAAAGGCGTCAATGGCATTCCCGCCGATGGCATGTTCCAGCATTTCAAATGAATGCCCAAATCGTTGAGCAACCACGTCCAGAACTCGCCGAGCCTGTGAAACAATCTCCGGCCCGATTCCATCACCGGGAAGCAGGACAATTGTGGCATCCATTTTGATAACTCCACCGCCAATCGCGGCCATCGACAAAAAAGATCGTGTCAGAAAGACCACACAGCGTAAACGCTTGTCATGTTGATTCAACTCATCGTCTCCCGATGCTCCGCATCGGGAATTCATTGCTCGGGCGCGATTTCTGTAGCTTGGACATTCATGTCCGAGATATTGGCCATGCGACATTTCAAGACACGGACGGCGAAGGCACCACTAAAATGAACCAAAATTTGGTGCAGCAATGGGTGAATTGCGGTTAGCGGCTTGCAAGCAGGCATTTTTGCGTGATAATCCAAAAATATTAGACGGTCTCCAACGACCGCAAGAATCAAGGAATTTTCGGAGACCGTCCCGTCAAGACGTTGGTGGAGTCATTAAAATGAGCCTGTCAGATCCGTTTCGTTCGATCGTTCGATGCCACTTTTTCGGAAGTGTCATTTGCTGTGCAGCCGCGCTGATCGGCTGTGGCGGCAGTGAAGAGGAAGCATCGACCGCTGCTGGCACGTCGAGCGCATCAGCAGGGGGCTCGTCGCCTCCCGCTGCACCGGCTGCACCGGCGGCGTCCGGGATGTCCGCGCCAATTGAAGCAGACGCTGGTTCGGGGATGCAAGGGAAGCCCGGGATGGGTGGGATGGCCGGGATGGGCGGCCCGCCGGGTGGAGGCGCGATGATGTCAGGGGGGCCAGGCATGGCCGGGATGGGCGGCCCGCCGGGTGGAGGCGCGATGATGTCAGGGGGACCTGGCATGAGCGGGATGCCATCAGGTTATCCCGGCGGCGCGACACCAAGTGACAGCGGGGAAGGCGGTGCTTACGGTGGCGGTTCTTACGCTGGTGGTGGTTATCCCGGCGGACAGGTTGTTGCAAATACCCCTCGGCCGGACAGCTTCGATGCGTGGACTGATTCCGATTTTCTATCGGCTGCTCGGGAGCACGACCCAAAGATACTTGACGCAATTGACTTCAAAGTAAAATCGGCACCCGGGGATGCCGCCGTCGCCGTGTTGCTGACAAGTTTGCTCGATCTGCCCCCTTTGCCAGTGCAGACAAATGCCAGCGGGGCTGCGTCGGGTTTTCCAGGAATGAACGACGAGAGCGGCTTTGGAAGTTCATATCCAGGCTCCTCCTTTCCCGGCGCAGGAAACTCGGGTTCAAGTGCGCCACCCGGTTCGCAGATGCCGGTACCTGGAAAAGGCGGGATGCCGGGAGGTGGAGCAACCGGAATTGCACCAAGCTTGGGTCCCCAAAAGCTTAGTGCTCCCCAGAGCATCCTCGGCAAATCGAAGAATGGACATCTCGGTGTCGCAGCGACTGATCAACGAGGTGCCATCGACAGTGTTTCAGCCATGATATTGGAAGCGGCAGTGACTTACATGCCACAAGGTGCGGCAGTCGGCGCAGTTGCCGGTGGCGCTGCGGGCCGGATCGAAGGCCTCACTGGGCAGGCATCGGGCAACGGATCAACACCGAAGTCATTTCCGGGCGGGGCAATGCCGGGCGGGGCAATGCCGGGCGGGGCATTTCCGGGCGGGGCGATGCCTGGCGGGGCATTTCCGGGCGGGGCGATGCCGGGCGGGGCGATGCCGGGCGGAGAATTTCCCGGGGGCGGCTACCCCGGAGGCGATGGACAGGTTGCGAACGGGTCACCGAATGCCGGCCAATTGCAGGACCGAATGCTGGTCTCAAAAGTTGTGGATGGCCTGATTGCAAACAACTCCGAGGAAGCGTGGCAATCGGTGTTTGGAATCGTAGCAGGGACCGTGAAGACGCCGTTGCCAGCCGAGACGAATTGCGAGATTGTGGTTGAACGACTTGTGCAAAACATGGATTCAAATTCAGACGAGATTCAGCCGGTCATTCTGGCATTCCTGGACAGTCCGAAGCTGATCCCGGCGGAAAGTCGAACTGCGTGTATCCGGATGCTGGCAGCAATCTCGGCGACTCAAACAAATTTGCTCACCGGCTTTGCAACGACGGAGACACTGACAGCAGGGATACCCGGCGGAAATGGCGGTTTCCCCGGCGCGATGGGCGACGAAGAAGGTGGCTTCGCTGGTGCCGGATCGGGAAATCCTGAAATGAGCGGGGGCGGCTATCCGGGGATGGGCGGAGCAGGCGGCTTTCCGGGGATGAGCGGGCGTGGCGGCCAACCGGGGATGGGCGGCCAACCGGGGATGGGCGGCCAGCCGGGTATGGGCGGGCAACCGGGGATGGGCGGCCAACCGGGGATGGGCGGATCGGTAGGCAACGCGAAATCTTCGCTGCCGCAAGTCGCGCTGGAACCGGATGTGGTGGAAAAAGCTGCCAATTTTCTGTGGAGCCCGAAGACCGTCGCTGCCATTGTAAGTCAGCTGGAGAAAACAGAAGATCTGACAACCGCGTCTGACGTACTTTTACTGGCGTCCACAATTCCTGGTACCGTTGTCCGGAATGCTGTCTGCGAGACTCTTCTGCGCCTCCATCCGTCCGGGGCGGATGGCCTGAATGCTTCCGGTTTTTTCAGCGACGTACATGATCCTGGGATGTTGGTGATTCTGAAAACATTACCAAGGACTCGACCAGCGAAGGATGCGCCAGGCACGATGGATTCGTGGACTTCCGGCACAGAGAGTCTGGTTCTTGCACTTCGCGATGAACTGAATCGGGCATCTGGGAGCTTGAAGCCGTACACTGGCACATTGCCGGTCAAGCTGCACAAGAATGCCACCGCTGAAGTTTCGGTGATGGTCCAATTTCCAGCGGGAACGAGCCAGCAGGCACCGGACGCAATCCCGGCAGCAACGACAGTCTACTATACGCGCACAAGATTTACACCGCAAAAGAAACGCGACACGGACGACTTGACTGCACACTATGAAAGCCGAACCAGCGGCTACAGTCGTCCAGACGCGGCCAAAGGCGTGATGTGGATTGAAGGCGTAAAGGTGTTACCAAACGGTCATCGTCGCACTTTGGATGTCGTGATTGAGAAAGAGGGAGGTGGCGGAGCCAATCAACAAATGGGATTCGCCGGAGGAGGCGGCGCTCCAGGCGGCGCTCCGGGCGGCGTCATGGAGTCCGGGCCGAGCTTTGGCGGCGGCGGAGCAGGTGGAGCAGATGGCAATTACACCGTTGAAATCATTGTGGTGGACACCTTGGATCCCAAAGTTGGAAGTCCCACCACAACGACGCAGGCGGCGGCGACTCCATAATTATTCTGGAAACAGCCATTGCCCCTACTTCTCCCCCTACTCAAGCGGTTTGTTGATTGAATACCAACCTGAGGTGCCAGCGAGGCTGAATTCCTCGCTGGCGCTTCGGGCTGGTATGACGATGAGCCTTAAAAACCGCTAAATCTACAGACCGCAAGGGGGGGGAGAAGGTGGCCGACAGGCCGGATGAAGGGGCCGTTGAATGTTCTATGGCGGCAATTTGCCGAAGTCTGAACGACAACACGTGAGAACATTCGGAAATTCGACGAGATCGTCGAAAATTGGGTGTTCATTCCGACGCTGACTGCTAGAATGCCTGCGTAACTGATTTCGGATTCGCCTTCATTTGAGTGGACATTGCGTCACCGGGGCGTCGATCTGATCAGTGAAGCATTCGGTCCTCTCCAGTTGGCTTATGCTGACGGACGACTGCCAGTTCCATCTTTCTTGAGTTCGCCTTTTTAGCTGCGATCTCCTGCATTCGGTCCTGGGAATGTTTCTAGACTAACCCCAGGATAAAGAATGAATTTCAGAGACTTCGGGCTCGCTGAGCCCATTGTGCGCGCTATTTCCAAAGAAGGCTATTCGGTCGCAACTCCAATCCAGGTTCAGGCAATTCCGGTCGTGCTCAAAGGGCACGATGTGATCGGGATTGCTCAGACTGGCACTGGAAAGACAGCCGCGTTTGCCCTGCCGATTATCAATCAACTGATCAGTTCCAAAGCCGGACGCGATTCCGGACATCGTCCGGTGCAGGTCTTGATTCTGGCAAGCACACGCGAACTCGCGATGCAGATTCACGAGAGCTTCAAGAGCTACGGAGCTTTTGCTTCCGTGCGATCCACGACGATTTACGGCGGCGTTGGCCAGCAGCCACAGGTACGTGCTCTGCGGGCGGGCGTAGACGTGGTTGTGGCCACACCGGGTCGATTAATGGACTTGATTCAGCAGAAGCTGATCAGTCTTTCAGACGTGCACACGCTTGTTTTGGACGAAGCGGACCGGATGCTGGACATGGGCTTTTTTCCGGCCATTCGCCGCATCCTGAAGTACGTTCCAACTAAGCGGCAGACGTTGATGTTTTCGGCAACGATGAAGCCGGAAATCCGTGACCTGGCAAGTTCGATTCTGAACAACCCTGTCTGTATTTCAATCGAACCAAAACAGAAGACAACCGAACTCGTCGAACAGAGTGTGTGCTTTGTTCCACAGAAACAGAAGACTCGGCTGCTGATTGAACTGATCACCCGCGCAAATCCCAGCCGCGCGATTGTGTTCAGTCGGACCAAGCATGGTGCTGACAGGATCGTGCGTCACATGACTGCGGCCGGGTTCCGGGCCGAAGCGATTCATGCGAACAAAAGTCAGAACAGGCGTCAGCGGATTCTGGAAGAATTCAAGAGTCAGAGTCCTCCGATTCTGGTCGCCACAGACATTGCGGCTCGCGGCATTGATGTGGATGGCGTGTCGCATGTGTTTATTCACGATATGCCGACCGAAGAAGAAACCTACGTGCATCGTATCGGTCGTTCTGGCCGAGCGGGTTCGACGGGGAAGTCGATTGCTCTCTGCGATCCGGACGAACGTCGGATGTTGCGAAGTATTGAAAAACTGATCGGGATGTCGATTCCTGTCGAGGAAGTCGCAGGATTCGATTTCTCAGCAGCATTGGATTCTGCGGACAGTGACAGTTCTGACCGTGAACGTGGCCCGCGGCAAAGACGACCAGGTGCTGCACGCAGTTCGCAGCCTTCAAGTCGGGGGCGCAGTAGCAGCGACGGTCAGGAACGTCGGCAGTCAACTGGCGGTCGCGAAGCAGCTCGCAGTGAAGGGTATTCAGTTCATCGTCGCTTTGAGAAACCGGCACGCAGTGAGTCTGGTCGCGGCCCGGAACGACGTGGGAACGCCAGTCCAGGAAACGCCAGCCAGGGCAACACCAGTGGACGACGGACCGAATCAACGTCCGGAAGTCGTCGCAGCGAGAACGCAGCATCTGACAGCGCGCGTCGCCCCGCATTGAGAACTCAGACATCTCAGACTCGTCCGCAGATGACTGCCCGACCTGCTTCCGAACCTCGAACGGCCAGACCGCGTCCTCCGCAGAATGACGATTACTTCGGTGACGGACTATTCGTGGAAGGATCAACCGAGAATTCAGGCTCGGAACAACGCCCGGCAGGACGTCGTCGCAAACGTCCGGCAAAAACAAATACGTAACTTGACTCTCCAGAGTCGAGAATGTGAGCTGGTGGAGAATAGTCTTCAGTCTCACACCGAACGGCACTTGGTTTTGAAAGTAGCAGGCAATTTCCAGGTGCTGTAGCCCTGAAAATCGCAGAGGATGCGGACGGCACACGGAGTGTGCCTGCTACTTTGAATCTCGACCAAGTGCCATTCAGTTCACACCGTCGGTCGATTTTCAGGCAATTGCCGCACTCCAACAATCAGCATTTTGCTGACGTTTCAAACAAATTCAGATTCCTGGTTGCGAACCGCAGCCGTCATAGAAATTGAAAATCCACATGTCGTTCACAGATTCAAATTCAGAAACCACGATGAATCCGTCCATTGAGAAGTCACAGAGCAACGAGATTGCACAGCATCAGGAAATCGTTGAGGCTTCGGCATCGGTCGAAGCACCAGTCGCGATCGAGGCTCAAGTCGCGATCGAGGCTGCAAACGTGATCGAGGCTGCAGACGTGATCGAGACGCCGGTTGCTGTCGAAGCACCAGTTGTTTCCGCTGCAGCGGGTATCGTACCGGTCGTTAAATTCACGAAAGCCAAGACTCCAGCCGTGTCGAAAACTGCGGCACCCGTTCCGGCAGCAGCCACGCCGGTCATTGCAGAAAACGGTTTTCAGACGCTGGGACTCATCGCTCCGCTGATGAAGGCGATTGAGTCGTCCGGCTACACAATTCCGACGCCCATTCAGGGACAGACGATCCCGCATTTGCTTGCAGGTCGCGACGTTCTCGGACAGGCTCAGACGGGTTCCGGCAAGACGGGTGCATTCGCACTACCGTTGTTGCAGCGCATTGACCTGAGTGTGAAACGCACGCAGGTTCTGGTATTGGTTCCGACGCGCGAACTGGCAATTCAGGTCGCCGCAGCGTTTGAACGCTACGCAGCGAAAATGACTGGACTCAACGTTCTTGCGATCTACGGCGGTGCCGCCTATCAGCCCCAGCTTTCACAGTTGAAACGTGGAGCTCATGTTGTTGTCGGGACGCCGGGTCGAGTCACGGACCACATGAATCGTGGCTCACTGCAACTGGATGCGCTCAAATGTATCGTGCTCGATGAAGGCGACGAAATGCTTCGCATGGGATTCGCTGAGAGTGTAGAGTTCATTATGCAGCAACTTCCGGCCGAACGTCAGATCGCGCTGTTTTCCGCCACGATGCCACCGACGATTCGTAAAATTGCTCAAACGTATCTGAAGAATCCGGCTGAGATCACCATTCGTCAGAAGACCGTCACGGCCGATACGATCCGACAGCGATTTGTCGTCGTCGGCAACCATCAGAAAGAAGGTGCTCTGGGCCGAATCCTTGAAGCGGAACCAATCGACGGTGTGATTGTGTTCGTCAAGATGAAGAGCACGACAGAACCACTGGCAGAGTTTCTGAGTCAGCGCGGGCACAAAGTTGCCGCATTGAACGGCGATATCCCGCAGGCTCAGCGAGAACGAATTATCGAGCATTTAAAATCCGGCAAACTGGACATCATTGTCGCGACCGACGTCGCGGCCCGTGGACTGGACGTGCAGCGAATCAGCCATGTGTTCAATTATGATCTCCCCGGCGACAGCGAAGCCTATGTGCATCGCATCGGACGCACGGGCCGCGCAGGTCGCAGCGGTGAAGCCATTCTGTTTGTGCATCCTAAGTCTCAGCGCATGCTGAAGAGTCTTGAGTATGCTACACGGCAGAAGATCGAACCGATGGACCTGCCGACGAATCGTGCGATCAACAAGACGCGCGTCGCGCAGTTCCATGCGAAGATTACAGAGCACATGACGCACCCGATGGCGGAATCGATGGGTTCGCTGATTGAACAGTACCGTCGCGAAAATCCGGAGACGCCCGTCGAGCAGATTATGGCGGCACTCGCGGTGATGTCCACCGGGGGTCAGTCGCTGCTGTTGAAGGAAGAATTTCGACAGGAAACATTCTTCGAATCCCGTGGTCGCCGTGACGACCGTGGGAGTAGTATGCTGCACCGCGATGATCGTGGACCAGCGCGTGATCGTGGACCGCGAAATAACGACAACTTCCGCGACCGAGATGATCGCCCCCGGGCACCACGCCGCAACGATGCAGATAAGGAAACGTTCCGCATCGAAGTGGGGCATTCGCATCAGGTGAAACCCGGCAACATTGTGGGAGCAATAGCCAACGAAGCCGGAATCGACAGCGCTCAGATCGGGCGGATTGAGATTTTTGACGACTTCAGTACAGTCGACCTGCCGCAGGGTATGCCGCCTGAGACGTTCTTTGCCTTGAAGAAAGTCTGGGTATCCGGTCGTCAGTTGCAGATTTCCAAAGCCGAAGGAAATCGAGAACAATCATTTTCACCTCGTGCCGGGAAATCCAGCAGTCGTCCGGATCGCAAACCGCGCCGTGAAGCGGCCCGGTCGTAAGAAAGGGCGAGCGGCAGGGCGTCAGCCCTCCGAGTTCGCTGTCTTCCACAAACAGATTTGGCAACGTAGTTTATCCTGGCCTCGGAGGGCTGACGCCCAACCGCTCGCCGAGGACAGGTCTTCAAGACTTACGAGGAACGCACCGAGCCTGCATCATGCTGCCGCCGCTTGTCTTTGAACCCATTCTGAAACGAATTCGCTGGGGAGGCCGGCGGCTGGGCAGTCATCTGCAAAAGCCAATCGGCGATGGAAATGACTACGCTGAAAGCTGGGAACTGGCGGACCACGGTAAAGATGACAGCTGTGTCGCTTGCGGGCCGTTTCAGGGGACCACGCTGCGACAACTTATGCAATCACATCCGGATGAGTTGCTCGGTAAACACGCCGGACTCACGCAGTTTCCCCTTCTGATCAAGTTTCTGGACGCAAACGACTGGTTGTCATTACAGGTTCATCCCGACGATGAACTGGCTCGACAATTCGATCCGCATGAGAACGGCAAGACGGAAGCCTGGATCATCCTCGAGTCGCAACCGGAAAGTCGCATTTGTGCAGGACTGAAACCCGGCGTCGATGCCGCTGCGTTGCGGCAGGGGTTGCTGACCGGCGACATCGAAGCGTTGTTACATCTGATTCCCGTGAAGCCCGGTGACTGCGTTTATGTCCCGGCTGGTACAGTACACGCCCTCGGACCGGGAATTCTGCTGGCAGAAATTCAGCAGCAAAGCAATCTGACATTTCGCCTGCATGACTGGGGCCGCGTGGATTCTGCCGGACGGGCGCGGGAAATTCATGTTGAGCAGTCGATCGAATGCACGGATTTCAATCGTGGCCCTGTATTCCCGGTCACTCCGGTTTCGCTGTGCGACCAGACGCACGCCTTTGAGGAACTGATTCGGTGCAGTTATTTCGTTGTCCGTCGACATTGCGCGCTGGAATCGTTCGAGATCCACATGACTGATCAGTTTCGCATCCTCATGTTCCTTGAAGGCACTGCCGTTGTGAAAACCCCCGGCGGCACGATCCGAGCCCGGCTCGGTACAACAGTCCTCATCCCGGCTGAATCCAATCGCGTTGAGATAATGCCAAACGGCCGAGTGCAAGTGCTGGAGATATTTTGTCCGTAAAACTATCATCGAATTGATGAATTGCGCGCCGCGGGCAAAGGCGAATCAAAACTCGGAGCATCAACGATGTGGACTTGTTCAAAATGTAAAGAACAGATTGAAGACTCCTTCGATGCATGCTGGAATTGCGGCGCCGATACGGACGGTGCAGCGAATCCGGAATTTCAAACGACCGAAGAACTGGAGCGCTTATCATCGGTGCCAGCGGGTGTTTCCAGAGTCTGCCCGTCTTGTGGTGGCGTGGCTTACACGACGACACGGCCAAAAGGTTGGGTCACCTATTCCGAAGATCGCATCTGCAAGTCATGCAACACGCGATACTCGCCCCCAACTCCATTGTGGGCGGCATTCCTGTTGTTATGCGTTGGCGGGATCCTGACGATCGGTTGTGCCACATCTTTGGTTATTCGATTTACGAGCGGAAGGCTACCAAATCTTCTCGGTGCTGTTCCCGAGGCGGTGCTTTGCATCGTAGGAATAGCCGCCATTCGACAAGGGCTTCGAGCCAGACCCTGAGAAAATCCGAGACCACTCGGAATGAATATGTGTTTGAACAGGCGATGATGAACTGGTTTACACACATCGGTGTTATGCGATGCCTTGTCAGTGAACGAAGCCGCGTACATGCTGTACGTCAACTTATGACGATGGCAACCGGACAAAAAAAGCAAGCATACACGCAATTGTGACAGCAACTAATGCGATCGTGGCAAAACGCCAAAATGCTGCTTGTTCGAGGATCGTAAGCCGCAGTCCGTAAAGTCCCGGGTGTTGTCGAAATTCGGCGATACTCTTTCCGTATGCCAGGAGCTTTTTGGAAGGGTAGAACCAGATCACCGCTGCTGCGCCGAATGCGAACCCTGCCACAATTATGCCGATGCCGCCACGATCCAGATCCGTGAATCCCGCAAGCAAGGCGACCGCGGCCAACGCGACTGTCAGAATGGACGCAATCATGCCAAGAAAGCCCAAAAACATCACGCACGCAGCGGTTTCAGACAATGCGTCTGCGACACGCTGTAGGGTCTCGGTCGACATCTCGGTCTCGTTTTTTTTCTCATTGTCGACGGACATCATTGCATGAGTCTTCGTTAGAAATTCTGTATGGAACAACCACGTGGTTACTGGCCGATAAAGAGTGCGACGGCAACGATGATCAGAATCAGAGTAATTATGGCGGTGTATTGCCAAAAGAAACGCTGCTCTTGCAGCGCTTCGGCCACGAACCGACATTCCCGGTCGTCATGCAAACTCTTTGAATAACGAACGAATCCCGCAAGCTTTAAGATAGGAAAGATCTCCAGGACTCCGACCGCGATAAGTACCAGTCCTACTCGAAAATACATCGTTGAGAGTCGGCCCAGAGCACTGTAACTCAGCATGACAAGAGAAAGCCCACCGACTACCATTAGGAGTGAAATCGCTGCGAGCGTGCCAGCGAACACCCGCACCCAGTGGCTTGTTGTGTACAAGGCGCTGGCAATCTCAGCAAGAGTGACCGGTTCTGTCGAGCCGGAAACAGCAGTCGGCGGTGCAGGAGGAATGTAGGGGTTGCTGGTCATCTGGGAAAATTCCTGAGAGACATTTCACGAAACAATAGCGGCTTCAATACGCTGGCGGGCAGACTGCCATTCAGCTTCGGTTGAGAATGATGCGCGAACAAGTACGAACGGGGTTTTACTCTTTTCAGTCGATAGCAAGAGTGCGTCGCCGGCGATACGGCACTGAGCGAATTCCTGCAAAGGAATCGATGATCGCATCAATCGTGTTTCGGTCCAGACGCTCGAATCCGTGATCACTCCGGCAATATCCGGGGCAGCGCTCCGCGTTTTTCCAATTTGATAAATGATCCATCCGACCATACCCGTCAGCAGGAAGGTGACATGGATCAATCCCTCGCCGGTCAGCAACACATAGGCAGGCGAGCAAATCGAACACAGAATTATGCTGACTCCCCAGCATTTCCAGAACCATGGTTTCATGTAGAGTACTTCACGCTGCATTTCGGGAAACAAATTATAGATCTGGGGCAACAGCCGCGCGACTTCTGCGTGTTGCTTACTACTCAAGTTGAATGGGATACCGTCGATTGGCAATGGCGGCAAGACAGCGGGCAGGTTTGCCAATGTGTATTTCGCCGCTGGTGAAAATCGCCATTGTGCCAAATCATCGACGAACTGTTCCATGACGGTCCTTTGGTCCAGTGTGAGCCACTCTCGGGGAATGAGTATTGGGTTGACCTCTTGGGAGTTAAGCAGCCACGCCTCGTTTGAGGCCAAAATTCTCGTCCCTGGCCATCGATACCAAGCGGTACACAGCTTTCCATCGCGACAGTGTCTAACTGCGGAATACCATTTCGCATTGAGTTCAATCTGCGATTTGCCCCAGATTTGTGGATCGGCAGATTCAACACGGAAACGCCTCCGCCGAAAGATGATAATGATCGCCATAATCGAGAGTGCTGGAAATACAATGCAGGTGATCCAGTACAGCAGATTTTCAAATGCTGATTAGCCGTTCTGATATCGACCACCAGTTTTCTGCCGGCCAGGCACGTCATCACTACAGCAAACAGCAGCAAACCATTCAATGTCGTCACTGGCTTCCCGGTTTTCGGATTCCTTTGCCGAATTGCCTTGCACCGGGCAGCCATCCGAAGAGCCTCCTGTTCTGAAAGGTCTCCGCTGATTTGTATCTCCAGTGGAAACTCTGGACATGCGCCACCTGTCAACGCCATTTGCGCCGGATCATCGACATTTGAAAACTCGTAAGGATTACTTTTCATTTTGTGATTATGGAAAGCGATGAGAAGGTTCGCAACTCAATGCGTTCGGTGTTCGGCAAGATCTGGATCGAATATCGAATGTCGAGCAAGGAACTTCGAATGAAGAAGGGAAGGCGGGAATACTTCGACATTCGACATTTCTTGTTCGGTGTTCGGTAAACAACAGCCTGCGATTTCCTGCACTCACAACACCGTGTGAGCGGGCCGAGCACCATGGAGAGTTTTCGTCACAAACATTACACTGCACAGGAACGATGAATTCTCACTCACAGGTTGACCAATATGGCATCTGGCCATTCACAAGCCACGGTACGCCGCGACAAAACTCGTGTGCCGGACAACTGGTCTCCCCTTCGCGTGGATCAAATCAGCAGAGCCGCTCTCAGAACTCGCGACAGCCTCACATTGGCCCCGCAAAAAATTCCACTCCGCAACCACTCGACTGCTACAATTCTGACCGGAATAGTGCGCCACTTTCTGGCCGGAATCGACAGTCGCTGGATGTCTCACAGCAGATCGAGTGTTTCTCCGGCCAGCAGGTCGGTGATGACATCGTCCAGTGCCTGGAAGTACCAGTCTTCGCCAGTGCCTCCGGTCATGGTGTCCGCCGATCCTGACGTCGCGTCGTTGGTAACCGTCACTTTGGCCTTCAATGAAGCGACTGATGGACCCACGCCCGCTTGCAGATTCGTGATACGTGTCGCATAAAGATTCGCCGAGATCCATTCGGCACGGAGGTCATTCAATTTGCCGATCACGGCGTCGCTCGTTGTTTTGCCGCCAATCAGAATGTCATCGTCAGCGCCGCCATCCAGTGTGTCAGCTCCCAGACCGCCAATCAGAATGTCGCGACCGGCACGGCCGTGCAGCACGTCGTTCCCGGCGTTACCAACCAGAATGTTGTCGGCATCATTTCCGAGGATCGTATCGTTCTTCGCCGTTGCGAGGACCGTCTCAATGACGGTCCCGGCTGGCAGTGTCAG
>CAMAVB010000101.1 GCA_945861465.1 Candidatus Kuenenia stuttgartensis | reverse complement strand
AGGCTCAGCAGCGATCGTCCGACAGCGAAGCGAGATCGTGCTGATGATCGCATCCGCGGAGTCGAATTGTGGGACCTTGTCAGCGCGTTGTCGCGGATCGTGCGGATGCCGGATCTCGAACGCGAAGTCAGCATTCGGATGGACGAAACTCCCATGGCCGTTTATCAGGAACAGATTCGCGATCGTATCACCGCAGAAGGTCGCGTCGCATTCAGCTCATTCTTCGCCGGTGAGAAAATTCAATCCCGCATCGTGGGCGTCTTTCTGGCCATTCTGGAACTCATCCGCCACGAGCACTACCGCTCAGAACAATTCATTGATTTCGATGAAATCTGGATTCTGCCGCCTCGGTAAGGACCGGCACAGAAATAACTGTCGTATTCAGGACGTGGGGCACGTTTATAACGTGCCCGGCACGATGGAATCGTGCCCCACTTATTTCTGTCTCTGTCCTAAGAAGCCAGCCATTTCTGAATCAAGGTGACCAATTCCCGGATCGATGTGCCCACACCCCAGACACTTGCAATCAACAATGCTGCTGTCGAAACGAACAGTGCCGCATCCCACAGACGCCCTGGACGCAAGCGTTTGTCGGTTTCATAAAAACGAAAATAAAGGGCCGCGAATCCCAGCATCGGGAGCATCAGGCATTGCGTCATTCCGGCGATCGTGATGAGCAACGTTGGTTTCGGAATCACAAGGAAGAGCACGATACAAAGCACGGGCAGAAAAGTTGAAATTCCTCGAACCACACTGCGGCGCGTGCGACTGTCGGCATCGCTGGAACTCCAGCCTACTACTCCTGCGAAGTCGGCCATCATTCTGGCGTTGCCGGCGTTGGCGACGAGAAACGTAGAATACAGCACCGCGAACGCACCCGACAGGAACAGCCACTTCGCATATTCGCCGAAGATCGGAACATAACTGCGAGCCAGCGTACTGACCATTCTCATACCTTCCGGATTGCGCCCTTCTGCATGCAGCACGGCCACACCCATCAGATAAAACGCTGCTGTGGCCAGCGTGTAAATCACCATGGATGTAAACGCATCGCACTTCATCACAAAGAGCCAACCTTTCGCGCGGCGGACCCATGATTCGTCCGAAGTCCGCGGTCCGACCGATCGCGCGTATCCTTTTTCGAGGCACCAGTATGGATAGCTGATGAGTTCCGTCGCACCGACACCGATAATGCCAAACGTGGCAAATGCCGTCACCAGCGCGCCCTTCCAGTCGCCCGTGTCCGGAAGCTGGAAACTCAGGCCGTGCAGAAATTCCTTCCCGGAAATCGCATAGGTCGTCTGCTGCAGCGCAACCACATTGCCGACAGTAATGAATGTAAAGGCGACGACGAGTGCGACTGAGAAGACTTCGATCAGTGTGTATCTTCCGACAAACAGAATCGCTGCGGTTGCCAGCCCGATCACGATCGCCCAGATCTTGTCATCCACAGTTTTCGGATCGACAAGGCTGTTGCCTTGTTGATCAACCAGATCTTTGCCCGCCATCGACAGATCGAGCAGGATCTTTCCGCGATCCCCCAGTTCCGCAAGTTCTTCCTCAATCCTCTGCAGGCGTCGTGCGGCCTTTTCCGAAGCCGGCACGTCGCCGTTTTTCCACGCAGCGTGATCCCTGATATCCTTCTCGCCCGGAACCTGAACGGCAGCCTTGTAGTCGCCCGTGATCGGGAACGTAATTGACATGGACTGGCTGACACCACCGAGAATCCCGCCGAGCTGTCCCGTCGATGTAGAAATCATGATCGCCCAGAATGCCACGATCCAGTTGATGCCGAGAATCCTGGGGCCGGGGACTCGATTGAGCGATGTCAGAGTTGTCTCGCCGTGGCTGATGGCAAATCGCCCAAATTCCAACTGGACGAAGACTTTGACAACACAGCCCAGCAGGATCAGCCAGAGCAATGAAATCCCGGCCTGAGCCCCGGTTTTCGTTGTCATGATCAATTCGCCTGACCCCACAATGTTGGCCGCGATGATCAGCCCTGGTCCGATTTGTCGGATAATCGCGCCGAGCGAATGGGGCGGATCGATGATCTGATCGGGAGAACGGGGATCCGGGGTCGCTGGTGTGTTGTAAGTTGCCATATTAAGCAAGAGCCTGTCAGGTGTGGCGGTTTTAGGCGGGGAAACGCAGCATACCGAGATTTTCGCCCTTGGCCATCCAACGGGATCTCCCGTAGCTTGACTCTCCGAGTCGAGCATCGTAGCTTGACTCTCCGAGTCGAGTACCGTAGCTTGACTCTCCGAGTCGAGTATCTTGGCCCGGTGACGCTGATCGGAGCACAAATCGACTCAGAGAGTCAATCTACACGAAATACGCTCGATAGACGCGAGAACTCGTTTCCGGAGTTGCAAATCCGCACGTTCAGGGCTCGACCAATCCCCGTCAAACTCCGTACAATACGCAGCAACTGCGGGCTCTGCCCCGTTCGGCAGTCATTCGTCGGTACTAAGCGAATGAGCCATTCAGCCCATTTTTGCGTCAGGTCACTTCAGGCCACGCATGCCCTTTGATCGCTTGTTTGTGCAACTATGGACCCGAAGTTCATCCGTAATTTCAGTATTATAGCCCATATCGACCATGGCAAGAGTACGCTCGCCGACCAGTTGCTGCTGAAGAGCGGTACGATCACGCAGCGCCAGTTTCGCGAACAAATTCTTGATGACCTGGACATTGAACGAGAACGCGGCATCACAGTCAAAGCTCGTTCCGTCACGATCGACTGGATTCAGGACGGCCAAAAATATGAACTAAACCTGATCGACACGCCGGGGCACGTCGATTTTCACTACGAAGTCAGCCGCAGTCTCGCCGCCTGCGAAGGCGCGCTGTTGCTGATCGATGCGTTTCAGGGCGTGCAGGCTCAAACGGTCGCAAACGCATTCGCTGCCATTGCCGTAAATCTGGAAATCATTCCGGTAGTCAACAAGATCGACCTGCCGGTCACTCGGGTCGATGAAGTCCTTGAAGAGGTCGAGACTGTTCTCGGACTGGATGCGACAGATGCCCTTCGAGTCAGTGCGAAGGTCGGGCTGAATATCGAATCCGTCTTCGAAGCGATCATCAAGAGAATTCCGCCACCCAGTGGCACGACCGACAAACCTCTCAAGGCACTTGTGTTTGACAGCAAATACGACAACTATCGCGGCGTGATCACGTATGTCCGCGTGTTCGAAGGCTGCGTCAGGAAAGGCGACAAAGTTCGCTTTATGCGCGAAGGCGTCGTCAACGAAGTTCTGGAACTCGGTCAGTTCCGGCCTCAAATGAAACCATGCGAAGAACTCGGGCCCGGGCAGGTCGGTTACATTCTGACAGGTTTGAAGGAACTCAGCCGAGTCACCGTGGGCGATACGGTCACGCTGTTCCACAATCCGGCCGACGCGCCGTTGCCGGGGTATCAGAAGCCGAAGCAGATGGTCTTCTGCGGGATGTTTCCGCTCGATGCCACGGGCTTTGAGACGCTGCGGGAAGAACTCCAGAAACTGCAGATGAACGATTCGAGTTTCTCGTTCACTCCGGAATCCAGCGACGCACTCGGATTTGGATTTCGCTGCGGATTTCTGGGCATGCTGCACATGGAAATTGTGCAGCAGCGTCTGGAAAAGGAGCAGGACATGGATCTGATCCAGACTGCCCCCAACGTGACGTATCAGATCGTCAAGCGTGACGGCGAGGTGATGACGATTGATAATCCACAGGACGTTCCGGACGCTGGCATCATCGAAGAGTTCCGCGAACCAATCGCCAAAGTCAGTTATATCGTTCCGACACAACATGTTGGCACGATTATGCAGTTGTGTCAGGATCGACGCGGAGTGTTCAAGGGCACTGAATACCTTGGACCGCATCGGGCTCAGATCGTCTACGAATTGCCGTTGAGCGAAATCGTGTATGACATGTACGACAAGCTCAAAAGCGTGACATCCGGCTACGGCACGATGGACTACGAAGTCATTGGCTTCACGGCAGCAGATCTTGTCAAAATGGACATCCTCGTCAAAGGCGTGCGCGTCGATGCGCTGTCCACGATCGTCCACCGCTCGAACGCCGACCGTCGCGGGCGTTCACTGGTCAAACGCCTGAAAGAAGAGATCACAAAGCATCAATTCGAAATCGCGATCCAGGCCGCGATCGGCTCCCGAGTCATCGCGCGTGAAACCATTTCGGCTCTCAGCAAGAATGTGACGGCCAAATGTTACGGTGGCGACATCACCCGCAAACGCAAACTGCTGCAGAAGCAGAAAGAGGGCAAAAAGCGGATGAAGCAATTCGGCGAAGTCGAAATCCCGCAGAAAGCATTTTTGTCAGTGCTGGAATCGCAGAAGGACGATTAGTGCCAGGTCGCAGCATGGCCCTGTGCGGAACAACGGGGCTAATATTTCGTGACATCTGAATCACCCTGTAGTAGAATCCGTAAATGCCACCAATGGCCCCCACAATTGATCAACTGATTGAGCCTGTCGGCCAGTGCTTGACTGTTGAGGTTGCGGAGCGTCTGGTCTCGTTGCGAGCCAATCCGGAGTTGCAGATTGAGGTTGACCGCTTGGCTGACAAAGCCAATCTCGGCACACTTACAGAAGACGAACGTACTCAGTACGAGCAGTATGTGAGTTTCGCACAATTTGTCACGCTGCTGCAGATTGAAGCGCGCGACCTGCTGGATCGCCGTTCCGGTGCTGCCTGATGGACGAGACACTTCGTCAGTTTGTGCGTGAACGCGCCGGTCATCGCTGTGAGTACTGTCGCCTTCCCCAGGACGCGGCCCCCTTCCTGCTCAGCAAACGTTGCGATTGTTGTTATTCTGAGAAGATTGATCCTGACCAGGAGGAGAGCACCTGGTTGAGCACAAAGTAGCCATCACTCTCTGAGTGATGAATTGCGATTGATTGGGAAAAGGCGGATCAACCAGAACGCGACTGCCTCAGTGACGCTTGTCTGAACTGGCGAAATGAATCGCATTGCGTCACTCAGAGAGTGACGACTACTTTGGGTTGCGGGCGAAGCCCGCGCCAAGATTCCACGTCGAACATATTCATGCCACTCAGCATGTTTTGGACGACAACGAATCAAATCATTGCCTCGCGTGCCCTCGATGCAATCTTCAAAAAGGGCCGAACCTGGCCACTCTGTCGCCCCCTGATCGAAAACTGATTCGGCTCTTCCATCCCAGAGAGGATGTTTGGGAAGATCATTTCGAAATGGTTAACGGTTTCATCGTCGGCATGACGGAGCTCGGCACCGCAACAGCCAGACTTCTTCTGATGAACGCAAGTGGCCAGTTGAGAATTCGCCGGAAGCTGATTTCTCGAGGTGAATACTAAGTCTTCCCTTTGTTGGCGTCTTTTTATCTGGCATTCTGCCGGCACAATCGGGGTTTCCTGGATCACGCCCAACACCGTTCAGTTCGTCAGCATGGGTGCCATCGGTGGCAGTGAACCGGGATCACCCGTCAGCTTGAATGGCCTGCGGGAAATTTCTTTTCCGCCGCTCTTGAGAATCATCCAGTAGTCGCCAGGAGCCATCTTGCTTCCCGTTTGATAGACGAAATTCGCCCACAACGAATCCCTTGTGACGAACTGGCCGGAACTGTCAAAAATTCTTGCTTTGGAATCTTCAATCGCAACTTCGATCCAGAGATCCTCGTGGGGTGGATTGATATTGCATTGGGCAATGATAGTGTCGCCATAGCCGTATTCTGTTAAACGATTTGCGAGCTGACCACCAACGAGCATGCTGCCGATATCGAAAGAAAAGAATTTGTCCTTTTCGCGCAGCGGTCGGGAGTTGTTGATCATGGCCAGAGCCACCTCGCGATCCAGCGTCTTGAGCGGCATCATGCCGTTATTCGAGCGAACACCGTACAGGTCAATCCGATAATCTGCCTCAGCGGCCCCGATCGCCACGAGTGTCGCCAGAGCCAACCAGAGCATGGAAGCCGGAATTGCAACTGGTCGCATTTCGATTGCTCGGGCAATGGCAAATCGCGGCAGACCCAGCAGCGAAGTCGGCAGACGCAGGCGATGCACAAAACGCCGGATTGCGACAATGTCGCGTTCCATCAGGAATGCCAGATAGCAGCTAAGGCAGATCAGGGGAAAAATCCACAAACCCAGCGAAAGCCACGTAATGAAGTGGAACAGCATACCGACACCGAGCGCGAAATAACGCCCGATCGGTCTCCATGCAAGAAACGGGAAAGATATTTCCCACACCACGGTAATGTATCCGCTGATTAACAGCAGTGGTGTCGAAGTCGCCATCAGTTCGCCAATCGGATTTGCGTAGTTCCAGTTACTCAGCATCCAGTAACGCAGTTGTTCGCCGCTGAAGAACGCCTGGGTCTGAATCTTGGTGATGGCCGCACCGAAGTAGACGAAGCAAAACAGAATCTGTATCAGGCGTGCCGGCCAGACAGGAACCCGGGGAGGAATGGCCGAAGTTTCACGACCATCCTTCCACCGTTTGAGGACGGCATCAACCGACCACACGAGATGGCATTCGGAAAAGGCCAGAATGAGCAGGACGTGTGAAGTGATCACGGAATACTTCGTCATCGTACTGACGGCATCGAGTAAATTAAAATAGGTGTACAGTGGAGCCCCGATCAGAAATGCCAGTCGTGTTCGAAATCCAAACACTCCGCAGATCAACGCGAAGATCATGATCCCATACAGCGCGACGGCAAACGAGGGTGGAAGAATCGGAAGCGGGGTTCCCTGTCCGAACAGTTCGAACAACTGTGTCGGAGCACCATCGGTCGAAAACAACTCGCGAACTCGCCCGAATCGCCGGATCATCGGCACCAGTGCGACCGCCGGCAGAAACATGCGAACCAGAGCGATCCCGTACGGAGCCTGTTCGGCAAAGAAGAATTCTCGAATGCCGCTGAACAGTGCCGGACGTCTTGTCTGCATTGATTTCATGATGACTCCATTCAGTGCTCTGTCAGTGATGAATTGATGGGCTGTGTGCCACTGGCTCTGCCAGTGTTTCATGCCGATGCAGGACACTGGAAGAGCCAGTGGCACACATCAAAGCACGATTGACACAGCGCTAGTTCGTAATCAACCCGTTCGAATCCGATGTGGCCTGGAACCTGTTTTGAATATTGTTGGCAGCAGGATCGAAAAACGTGTTGTAGTACGGCTTGGCTTCGCGTGACGCCTGTTGCAGCCGGGGATTGTCGGCGATTGTCAGCAGTGTCTGACGGTTGAACCAGTCTGGATACAATTCAATTGCAGATCCGTTCGCCGTGCAGATCGACTTCAGATGAAAATAAGACAGTTTCTCCATCGGCTCATGGAAATTATACGACCACAGATGAGCGGGCACGTTGAACTGTTTTGGCCAGATTTCCTGAACAACGTAGACGCGATCGATTTCGGGATGTGACGTGTGGGAGATCACATGGTTGATATGGCGGGCGATCAGATTATTTGAAACGTCATAGTTGACTCGATCGACATTTCCGAATGGCGTGAAAGCGCCCCACGGTTCCCGGACTTCGTAGTAGTTGCCCTTGGCGTCTTCGCCCACGATGTGTGTACGATTGTCGTACGCCGCCCAGCCGCAGAACATGTCCCACACGACAAAGTAACTCAGTGTGTTGCCGCACAGGCCGAATTTTAGAGCGTGAGCAGCGGTGCCCCACGTAAGCGAAAGCAGGTAGCAGGTGACAAACAGGACCGAAGCCCAGCGTTTAAGCCGCATGGTTCACCATCCTTCCATGGCAGGTGAATTTGGGAGAATCTCGAACGGCAGGCGGCGTTGTGATTGATGCAATTCAGCGACAAAACGCTTGCCGATGAAACTTTGCGCTTTTTTCGAAATTCGGTCAAGACCGAATCAAGTGAGCAGATTTCGCTGAAATCTGCTGTGCCGACTTCGGCGAAGTCGGCCTACAATTCGCACACGGCACAAAAAAAAGCCTGCTGTTCCGATGGAACAGCAGGCTTTCGAGCGAGGTCGACGGGACTTGAACCCGCGGCCTCCAACGTGACAGGCTGGCGCTCTAACCAACTGAGCTACGACCCCTCGCTTTGCCTTTCGGCAACTTCAACGTGCGGAAGCGTACAAGCTATCGAACGTCTTTTCAAGAACACAGGCCACAATTTTAGCAGCAACGACAGCATACCCTACAATTGGAGGCAGGAAAACCCGCGAACAGGTTCTCCGATTCACTTTTTGAAGCAACATCGGAGCATTGACGGCAAATCCTCATGAACCGGCATTGTCAAAATTTGGATTGTCGCGCTTCGATGGACTTGCACACTCATTCTCGCAGTTGGTAATATCATGGATCTCTGTGCGAAAGCAAATTTCGTGCAGAAGCGATATTGAGGAGTCTGCTCCGATATTGAAAGACAGCAAGCCGCTTACAAAGCCAGTGGTCATCAGACAGACTTCTGACTCGATACTCCCCACAGAAATCTGCCCCCACCTGTTTTCCTCACCTCCCGCTCCCAAGGATAGCCTCAATGATCGATTTTCACTACGGACCAGCTCGGCGAAATTGTGAAGGGTCAACCCGACGGGATTTCCTGCGGGTCGGTGGACTTGGGCTGAGTGGAATCAGTCTGGCTCAGATGCTGCAAACGCGGGCAGCCGCCGCAACCAGCGGAGTTTCAGGAAGTGACAAGTCGGTGATCTGGCTGTGGCTTAGCGGCGGACCAACACAGATTGAAACGTTTGACCCCAAGATGACGGCACCGTCTGAATACCGCAGCGTCACAGGCGAAGTGAAGACAGTCCTGCCGGGTGTGACGTTGGGTGGGAATTTTGAACGAATCGCGCAGGTCGCCGATCGGATGGCATTTGTACGGTCGTTTGCGCATACGAACAGCGGTCATTCAGGTGGCACGCACTATGTGATGACAGGCTACGACAACCGTCTGGCTGACAACGGTGCGGTCGCCGATCGTCCATTCGTCGGATCCATCGTGTCTCGGATCCGTGGCACCAACAATGCCAACACAGGGATCCCGACCTACGTCCGGCTGGGCGGTATATACGCCGACGGGCCCGCGTTTTTGGGGACTGCGTATGGTCCGTTCGATCCGGGCGGGGAAGCTCGTCGGAACATGTCGTTGTCAATCGAACAGTCTCGCCTGTCGAATCGTCGTGCGATGCTGGACGGCATTGACAACGTGAAGCGGGAGATTGATCGCAGGGGTTTGATGGCCGGACTGGATTCATTTGAAGAACAGGCTTTCAGTCTGATTCTCAGCCGTTCGCAGCAGGCATTTGATCTTAAGTACGAAGATCCTCGCGTCGTAGATCGCTACGGCAAAGGGCTTGGCGAACAGCTCCTGCAGGCTCGTCGATTGTGCGAAGCGGGCTGTGGTTTTGTCACGCTGTCTCACGGCGGCTGGGACATGCACAGCAATATCAAACAGGAAATGGACAACCGCGGCCCCGAGATCGATCGGGCGGTGTCGGCTCTCGTCGAAGACCTCGATCAGCGTGGGATGATGGACAACGTGCTGCTGATCATCAGTGGCGAATTTGGCAGAACGCCAAAGATCAATGGTTCCTCGGGACGCGATCACTGGGCTCCGTTGAGTACGCTGGCTCTGGCTGGCGGCGGTTTGAAAATGGGGCAGGTTGTGGGTGAATCGGCTGAAAAAGCTGACGTGCCAAAAACGACTCCCATCACGCCGCAGGACCTGATGGCGACAGTATTCCAGGTGCTGGATCTGGACCACAGAATCCAGTTCACAAATCAGGCTGGTCGTCCGACATATATGATCGAAACCGGCAAACCGATCGCAGAATTGGTGTAGCCTGTCCAGTCTGTAGACAAGCAACTTTTGCGCGGGCTTGGCCCGCATCCCAAAGTAGCCGTCACTCTCCGAGTGACGCAATGCGATTCTTGTGGCAAGTTCAGAGAAGCGTCACTGATGCGGTCGCATCCTGGTTGATCCGCCGTTATCCCAATTCATCGCAATTCATCACTCAGAGAGTGATGGCTACTTTGTACTCAACCAGGCGCTCTCCTGCTGGTCAGGTTAAATCTTCTCAGAAAAGCAACACTCTCAACGTTTGCTGAGTGGGCACACCGAAATGCTGAGATGGTGTGCCTGCCCATCCGCTTGTCACACCCTACGGAATTTGCTGACCGGGCATCAGCAATGTCGTGCGGTTCGGCGCTTTTCGAACTCATCACACGCGGTTACAATGAGTCGCACTATGTCTCCAACAGCACACGCACCTCCAATATCCAACCCTGTCGTTACGGTCGACTTTCTAAAGCATCTGGCGGCGATTGTCGGACCGGATCGATTACTGAGTGCCGCCGACGAATTGCTCGTCTATGAGTGCGATGGGTACGTCGTCGAAAAGACAACTCCGGACGTCGTCGTGTTCCCGCAATCGGCAGACGAAACTTTGCGGGTTGTTCGCGAATGCGTCGCCGCGGCAGTTCCTTTTGTTCCTCGCGGTGCCGGCACAAGTCTGGCAGGAGGATGCCTTCCGGTGGGCGGCGGCGTGATGATCGCGCTCACGCGAATGAACAGGATTCTGGAGATCAATCTTCGGGACCGGTACGCCGTCGTTGAGCCAGGCGTGGTCAATGTGCGTCTGACTCGTGCGCTGGCAGGCAGCGGATTTCATTATGCTCCGGACCCCAGCAGCCAGGGAGCCTGCACGATCGGTGGCAATATCGCCACCAATTCAGGCGGGCCGCACACGTTGAAATATGGCGTCACGGTCAATCATGTGCTGGGCGTGGAGTTCGTTTCACCGGAAGGTGAACTCGTACAGTTCGGAGGTCCGTGCGGACGCGGCAACGACTTTGATCTGACGGGATTGTTTGTCGGAAGTGAAGGGACGTTTGGCGTGGTCACAAAGGTCTGGGTGCGCATCACGCGCGATCCGGCGGCACACCGCACGATGTTGGGAATCTTCAGCACGGTGGACGACGCGACTCAGGCCATCAGCCGGATCATCGGTGCCGGAATCATTCCCGCTGCACTCGAAATGATGGATCAAGGCATTGTGTCGGCAGTGGAAGCTGCGTTCCACTTTGGCTTTCCGCTGGATGCCGGTGCCGTGCTGCTGATTGAAGTGGACGGTCTCGATTGTGTCGTCGATGACGAAGCTCGCGTGATCATAGACTTATGCATGGAAACCGGTGCGCGAGAAGTTCGTCAGTCGCGGACGGAGGAAGAACGACTCCTGCTCTGGAAATCGCGCAAGCAGGCCTTTGGGGCGATTGGCAGACTGAGCCCCAGTTATTGCACTCAGGATGGCGTAGTGCCACGCACGCAGTTGCCACAGATTCTGCAATTCATCAACGAAGTCAGCCAGCGGCACAGGCTGCGGATTGTCAACGTGTTTCACGCCGGGGATGGAAACATACATCCGATCCTGCTGTTCGATGAACGCGATGCGGATCAGGTGCGAAGAGTCATGCTGGCCAGCGACGAAATCCTGAATCGCTGCATCGATCTTGGCGGCAGCGTGACGGGCGAACATGGGATCGGCGTGGAAAAAATCAGCCTGATGAATCGCCTGTTCACAGCGACGGACCTGCTGGTGATGACAGAGATCCGGGACGTGTTCAATCCGAAACAACTCTGTAGCCCCGGCAAGATGTTGCCCACGGCTGGCGGTTGTGGTTCGGAGCACATCGAAAAATCGCATCCCGCGCGACGCGCCGCCATGTAGTGCTCGATAACTCATAAATCGTTTAACGGCAAGCCGCAGGCGTCGGTGCCAGGTTTCGCCTACGCCTGCGGCTCACTCAACAATACGTCCCTCAGTCCTGGCCGCGCGGAGGATAGAAACATTCCTCAACGTCAAGGAATGGCATTCAATTAGTCCAAGGAACTACGTGTGTCGTCTCGCTCAGTCCTTCAATAATCCAAGATCCACCGCGCGACGGGCGCAGCCAGCGGCGCCGATGAAGCCGGCGTCGCCACCGAGTTCGGCGTATTCGATGCGAATTTTCCCGGCGAGTGTGGCGAATGTTCGTTTTCGAAATTCCTGACGCACGCGGTGCAGGAATTCGCGGCCCACAGCGGTGTCGTTTCGTCCGAAAGTCATTGCGCCGCCCAGCAGGACCATCGCTGGATCGATGACATGCACCGCCGTGGTGATGGTGGCTCCGAGATATCGGGCCATTTCCATAATGAGTTCTGCGGACAGAACGTCGCCAACCTCTGCTTCTTCCGCAATCACCAGCGGCGTCAGTTCTTCGCCCTGGTCCACGCGATTGCGGACGGATGTCACGACGTCGCTGCCCAACGCTTCCCGAAAGCGTTTCAACAGAGCTGTCGCACTGACGTAGGCTTCCGCGGTGCCGTACTGGCCGGAAGTGCAGAGCCGACCGTCGTCCATTTCAAGAATGACATGTCCGAGTTCAGATCCGTGAGAATGTTCCCCCTGAATAATGTGATCATCCACGATCACGCCGCCGCCCAGCCCCGTACCCAGCGTATAAAACAACAGACTGCGTACGTTCTTTGCGGAGCCAGTCCAGTATTCGCCGTACGCTGCCGCATTGGCATCATTCTGCAGAATTGTCGGCCGTTGTAGCTGGGAAGCAACCCGATCACGGATCGGAAAATTCGTCCAGCCCGGCAGGTTTGGTGGTTCCAGCAGCATTCCGTTGGGAATATCCATGGTGCCAGGAGTTGCGAGACCAACGGCGACAATTTGATCGATCGAAATTCCTGCGGCTGTGACTGCCCTGCGCCCAGCCGCAACAATGCTTTCGACGCCCACGTCCGGCCCCTGAATCGCATCGGTCGGCACGCTGCACGCGGAAATCACCTTTCCCTCATCATTCACAACCCCGGCTTTCACATTGGTGCCGCCAAGATCAAGGCCCAGAAACAGTCGTGAGAATGACGGGAAATCGCGCATAATCTCTCTGTCACCGCAAACATAATGGTCATGATTGGCTGTCGATGTGTGGCAAGCTGCCTGCCAGCCAACAGCAGGGACTTCGCACGCTGGAAGCGTGCGCCACATCAGCTCGGAATTCTCGCAGACAGTCCATGCCTTTGGAATGCGGTTTCCAAAACTCCCGTTGACCAGATTTCAGGAATGCGCGACGATCCCGGCGATGCGTTTTTCCGGTCAAATCCCTCGAGCGCCCTGCGGTTGGTTGTCGGTCATGCTGCAATCAGCACTCAGGATTCTCATGCTCTTCAGTTTGCCTCTCGTGGCGCACGCGCAGGAATCGCGTTGGGTAATAGAGGACAAACGCGGCTCGATCGAAGTCTATGCAGAGTTCGATCCGGGAATTCAGGATCTGTGGAAACACGTGGACGATGTCGCGCGCGAACTCAAGGTTCTGGTCGCAGTCGAACCAACCGACAAACCGATTCAGATAATCCTGTTTCGCGATCAGGGCAGCTATCTTCGCTATCTTGCGTCGTCAGTGCCGCAGTCACGACAGCGGCGAGCGATCTTTTATCGAAACGGCGATGTTTATCAGGTATTCGCCTTTCGAAGTCGGACGCTGACGATGGATTTGCGGCACGAGGTGACCCACGCGATTTTGCATCAGCACCTGCCGTTTTTGCCGCTTTGGATCGATGAAGGACTGGCCGAATATCTGGAAGAGCCAGAAGCTCAGCGATCGGATTCATCCCGCACAAAATCTGCCCGCTGGAGAGCACGCATGGGCTGGGTTCCGTCGCTTCAATCGCTGGAAAATATTCCGAATGCCGAGAGCATGAATACTGACGAATACCGCGACAGTTGGGCCATGACGTGCCTGTTGCTGAATGAGTCGGATGCCAGCCGCCAGGCTCTGTGCGACTACCTCGCTGTGATTCACAGAGGTGAGGCACCTGGGCCGTTCAGCCAGACTCAGGCAGCCGCAGATTCAGGCGTTTTATCTCGGGCAAACTCCTATTTCAGGAAAATGCCGATTCGACTAGATTTGGGCTCAAGTGATTGATGATGTTTTCCGACGCCGTCGGAGTTTGGCATTATCAACGATTTGCGAACCCCGTCAAATCCCCGCCTGCTGACCCGTCTCTCTCCTGTCTCTCTCCTTTCTGCAGTGGTTTCGTTGCGAATGTATTGTCGCGGAGTTCTGACTCTGACTGCCATTCTCAACCTCCTTAACCTCCTCAATACCGTCGTAGCATCTTTGGAAGGAACCTCAAATGTCATTCCTGAAAACATCGTGTACTCGTTTCGTCGCCTGGTCTCTGACACTGGCACTGCTCGCCCAGGGACCCATGTTGTCTGCGGAACAGCGAGGGCCGGACGAACAGATTCCCGTACCGGAATCCGTCACGCAGGATGTGAAACTGTCAAAGGGTGGCATCCTGACGGCGCGCATCGTTGACTTGCAGGGCAACCCTGTTGTCGGTGAGCAGGTCTCAGTGATGTTTCACGGAAAAGAAATTGCCGCCGCGGTCAGTGATGAGAACGGCCTCGCGGCTGTCAGTGGTCTGCGTCCCGGTCTTCACGCCATTGTGACTCCCACCGGCACGACAGCGTGTCGCCTGTGGAACGCTGAGACAGCTCCGCCGACGGCGACTACGGTTCCCGCCGTAGTGTCTGATGCTGAAGTGATCCGCGGCCAGTTGGGCGCATTCAATTTGCCAATGTTCGTCGTCCTGGCCACCTCAGTTGGCGCTCTCGTCGTGGCCTTGGACGCAAACAATGCGGCGGAAGACGCGCAGGCTCAGGCGGATGCACTGGCCGCGCGCGTGCAGGCTCTTGAAACAGCAAGCCCTTAGATTTGGGCATTTCACGATTGCGTTGATGCGTGCCCGGCCGTTGCTTTTGGATTTGCGATCAGCTGTCCCTTCTCCCCCTGGCAAGGGGGAGAAGGTGGCCGACAGGCCGGATGAGGGGGCCGTTGAGTAAGGCAGCGTTCGCGAAAAGTCCCTCACCCTAAACCCTCTCCCCCAAATCGTTTGCCGCGCAGTGGCTTGGTGATGCCACATGCAGAAACGCAAACGATCTGGGGGCGAGGGGACAGCTAGACTAGTCCGCGTTTCTTGCGGATCGCCCATTCGCTGGCCAGCAACAGGACCAGCAGCAATAACACTGGCCAATTGTCCCACAAGCTCATGCGTTCCTGGCGAATTAGTGCGATTCCGGGCAGGCCGTCGCTGGCCCAGAGACTGATTCGCTTAAGGAACGCCTCCGGCGTGAAGAATTCTCCACCGCTGGAATGTGATATCTCACGCAGCAGCGAAAAATCGGACGACGGATCATCAAGTTCCGGATCACGTGCGTTGACGTGAAAACGTGTCGTTGCGATCCCGGCAATGGGTTGGCCATCTTTGCTCGCCTTGACACGAACCCAGTAGTCGCCGGCATCGAGAGTCTGACTGAAATCAGCAAGGCTCATTCCAGAGCCTGACCTCGGTGTGAGCGGAAAACTGGTGCCTTTGGGATTGGTGACCGACAATTCAAATGTTGCCTCGGCAATCGGCTGACCTGCCGTGTCGCGCGCTCCAAACGAAAGTTCCGTCGGTTGCCCTGGTGTCAGGTCGCGAGGATTGGCGAGCACCCAGACGGGTGATTCGTCGTCCGTCTCTTTCCTCGTGAGCCAGAAAATCGTCTGCCGCCAGAAGCGTGTGTGTTCCTCGGAATAACCTTGCATCGACCATTGCCAGGTCGTGTCGCCCGCGAACGCCAAAACACGTGACGCTCCGACCGTTTGCCCGATGAGTAGCGGATGACCGGAATCTGAAACGGCAAGCTCCTGCGCGAGTGAAGCCTGACGCGGCACCAGCAGATTGGCTCCTGACAATGGCGGCAACTGATCCCACCGACTTCGATTCTGATCCGGTGCCGCGATCTGCATCACATAATGGCTCAGGCCATCCCGCGCTGGCAGCATCTTTTGCGGGTCGGTCAATTGTTGATTTTCTGGCGGCAATTCAATGGGAAACAGCGGTGCCAGAACTGTTTTCCCCCAGCCACCCTGACCGAAGTTTTCCCGACCGCCGGTCATCATCAGACCTGCGCCACGATTGCAGCAAACTGCAATTTCCTGAAGCTGTTGGGGCGTGAATGCATCTGCCGGAACATCGCCAATAATGAATCCATCATAGTTTCCCGGCACAAAAAACCGTTCCGGAATTCGGTTGCGACCCTGAAACGCGCCTGATCGAATCCATTGATAATCCAACTGAATGCGGCTGCTGTCGTTGATCTGCTTGATCCATTTCTGTTCTGGTCTGACAATGTCAAAGTAAGCGACGCGAATGCCTCCTCGGCGGACTCGAATGATGGTCTCCACACGATTGTTCGTCTTGCGGACTTCTCCCGGAAGCGGTTCGGCTTCAACCGCAAGTTTCAGATCGCCAAACTGTTCCGGTGCGATCTGCAGCTGAATGAACGATTCTTCGGATGCCGTTTGCGGTGTATGCATTGCGATCGGTCGCGTTTCCTCCGTGACTGGGACCGGAACCATTTCTCCGGTCTCGCCATCCTGCTTCCCCGTTTGATCTTCCAGCAGGACACGAATTCGGACCGGCTGCCCTTGCGCTCCGTTCGCCCGGAGGTTGACTCGGATGGGCAGCACATTGCCCTGAAAAACTTCGCGCGACAGATCCAGCTCATCTAAAGCCAGATCCAGCGATGCGGCAGATGCTTCGGTGCTGCCGAACCCGACGCCATAAATCGGACGTTGCTGCCTGCCGTACAGCCGCGCGGCCTGAGTCGGATCGACATCCAGTGCTCCGGAAGCGGCCTGACGGCCATCGCCCAGAATGAACACGGCAGGGATGCGATCTTTTCCCATTTCTGCGGACAGCAATTCCAGAACTTTGCCGTGTGCTGTCATCGTGCCCTCAGCAGTCGCGCCAGGGGTTTGAACTGTCTGCAATGAATCCGAATAATCGCGGAATCGGATTTCGGTTTTTTTTCCGATAATCTTAAGATCTGACTCTGCTGCTTCCAGGATTTTGAGCAGGGCCTGACGCCGCGTTGCTCCGCCAGGGATATCTTCTGTCTGCATACTGCGACTGATATCTGTCAGAATATAGAGTATCGAATCCGACTGATCCTGGCTTTCGAAAACCACCAGCGGTCGCAGCAGCAGCAGACACAGGACAAAGACAATCGCCAGACGCAGCGCGATCAGGACTCTCCGCCATCCGGATGGCACATGCCGAATTCGTCGTGGGTATCCCAGCCATACCACGGCCAACATTGCAGCGCAGGCAATGAGCGTCAACATCCATGACCAGACGGGCTCGAAGTGAACGGACATAGGAAAACGGAGAATCCTTCAAGGCGGGCATCAAAGAACTTGCCGCAGCTGAATTCGCAGGAATTCAGGGAGGCAATGAATTCCTGTGAATTCAGGTGCGGAACATGGTCTCGTGAAACATCATAATCACAGGATAACAGATCTGACGCAAAGTAGATCCGTTCGACCGGAAAGGATTTTCTCCGGCTTGTGAGTATTTTCGCACGCGTCGGCGAAGATTTTCAGCACCGCGACGTAGGAATTACGCGGTCGAAAACGTAGCATTCCCCGGTTGCGTTGAGTTTTTGTCCAGAACATCTGATTGAAAGCCCACTGTTATGCGATTCGGTCACACCATGCAGCGTTGTGTTCTGGTACTGGCGTTTGCCATGATGGCCTGCACTTTTGAAGGAAGGGCGGTAGCCGATCAGCCGAAAGATCTGGCCAGCGCGCTGACTCCCCTGGCGTCGGCCTTGTCGGGTCGGATGCCCCAGTTTGAAGTGACCGGGCATTTGGCCGTGCCGATTGATGGCAGCACTCAACCGATTGATGTGCGAATGGTGCGCTATGATGAGGAATCATTTGACCTCGCGTTGACTCATGCGGACTATGCCATCGAAATCCGTCGCCGTGCTGATGTGACTGCGATGGCGCTGCCAAAGCATGCCACTGTCTTCATCGGACGTGGTTCCGTCGATGCGGCCGACAGCCTGAAGCCGATGGCAATCGCCGATCGGCTGATTTCAAAAAATTCCAGCCTCGGGACAATGACCTTCGGCCTGAACCTGCTCGCGGTCGGCGATATCGAAGCAACCCTGCGTGGCCTGCTGGCCAGCGCCAATTTCATCCATGACCCCAGCAAAGGTTGCTGGAAATCCGGCGACGCCACTGTCACCTGCCCAAAAGAACAAAGCATTAGTGTCAATGCGCATGACGTTAGCATATCGCTGCACACAAAAGCTGAAGTCGGTGTGGCTCCATCCGCCGAAGAATGGCCCGGCATGAAAGTGACCGAACTGCCTCGTGGCGAACTGGAACGCACTCTGCTTTGCGGAGTACGACGCGCCACGGAAGTGCTTCATCCTGGTAATGAACTGACGAAACCGTCGCAGTCACCGCGTTCTACCGAAAACGGTAGGTTGACATGGATCGATGGCCAGCGCGTCGCGACCTTGTGGGGCACTCCGGAAGAGATTGGCACGGCACATGGAAAACTCCTGCCAGACGAGTCACGTCGCTGCATTGAATCGGTGCTGTACAGTTTCGGTGCTGTCAATACGGTTCGCACCGGTCGCTGGTTCCGACATGATCTGGAAGCTGCGTATGCTCGGCTGTCTCCGCATATTCCTGAACGCCACAAGCGGGAGACGCAGGCTTTGGCCGTGTCTCTTGGTCTGGAACCGGAAATCGTGCAGGTGCTGAATGTGTTCCCGGAACTGTTTCATTGTTCTGGCTTTGCGGTCTTCGGCACGGCCACGAAGAACGGCAAGCTTTACCACGGTCGCGTGCTGGATTACATGACCACGATCGGGCTGCAGGATTCGGCGACGACGTTTATCGTGCGTGCTGAAGGTCAGATTCCGTTTGCCAATGTGGGCTATGCCGGTTTCATCGGCAGCGTGAGCGGCATGAATGCGGAAGGTATCTCTCTCGGCGAAATGGGAGGCCGCGGCGAAGGACAATGGGACGGAGCACCAATGGCCACTCTGATGCGCCGCGCGATGGAAGAATGTGATACGCTTAAGGAAGTTCAGGATCTCTGGACGAACAGTCCGCGCACCTGCGAGTACTATTACGTCTTCGCCGACGGGAAGACCAACGAAGCTGTCGGCGTCGCCGCCACGCCGGAATCGATTGAATTCATTCAGCCTGGCCAGACCCACGAACGACTCGGCGAAGGCATCAAAGACGCCATTGTCTTATCGGCAGGCAGCCGTCTGGAAGAACTGCGACGCCGTGTGACCGAAAAGCACGGGCAGATCGATAGTGAAGTCGGTCAGTGGCTGATGAGTCGCCCGGTGGCCATGAGTTCCAATCTGCACAACGTCCTGTTCGTTCCGGCCGATGGTGTGCTGTACGTCGCGAATGCCAGTCATAACAAACCAGCTGCCGAAATGCCGTATGTGAAGATTGATCTCAAAAAGATGCTGGATGATATTTCCGGTAAGTCGAGCGTGACACAGGCACCGTAGGATCCTGGGCGGTACTCTGCATCGTCTGAACAGCGTTTCGAGTATCCGTCAAGCTCGTCGAGCGGGTGAGAAAACCTGCAGCTCGCCTTCCGAATGATATTGGCCCGCCGATCCGCCTGTGCCCGGTGCGTCTCCACGGAACTTGACACGCAAGATTTCCCTTGATATCAAGCCATTCTCGTACCGTCATTACAGAATATCGACCTCTGACCGAGACGAATGATAGTTAGGCTCGATCGAATTTGGAGACACTTACGATGGACAAACTGATTCCATTTCTTATTGTCGTCGGAGTGGTTGACGTAATGATTGCCCGCGACCAGTGGAAATCGCCTCGATCCGGCACTCCATCCACTCATTCGACAACATCACGCCCTACCGCGTCTCCACAAGCAAAGCCATCGTATACGCCGCAAGCGGGTGCCAGTCAAAAACTCGTTCTGGAAGACACGTTCGACTATGTGAAATACTTAGAACTAGAGTTATTGCTACTGACTGAATCCAAGAACCTGGACGATGCTACGCAAGCGATGCGCGAAGCGCGAAATGAATTTCAAACGATGGCCATGGCGCACCACATGCAGCAGCCGGTTTCAAAAATAGCTTCTGCTGAGAAAGCCTTGGATGGACTCGATTGGGACTGTGTGCCAGCCATTGCCGTTTTTCGTGCAAAAGCTTTTGACTTCCACCATACACGAGCTCTTGCGCTTAGCAGCAAAGCAAATAAACTATTGCCAACCCACGCCCATTCGGTGAACCACCTCTCAGATCTTGCGAGAGCTCATGTAAAACGAGCGAAGTTATTGGAGCAGTGAAATTTGCAAATGTTGCACAGATCTATGTAATTCGCAGAAAGAGCCTAACAAGGCGGTCAACCGGAGCGGAGGGCGGCACGTTTTCCGTATTCCAAGGTCGCTGGCCGCCGCCCAGTTACCGCCGTCGTTCGCCTGGACATTCGGTAACCGATCGTCGCGTCAAGCTTTTGGAACAGGGGAATGGCAGGTCGCTGGATTTCATAAACGGCTTTGACGTTGTCTCCTCTGCCTTGCTAAAATGGCCACAAGTACGACTTGTCGCATCATTGGTGCTTGCGGAGATTCTGAATGCGATTGACTGCGGTATACATGCCGGTGCCTGAAGGCTACATCGGCTTTGTCGAAGAATTGCCCGGCGCGAATACGCAGGGAGCAACCATGGATGAGGTGAGGGAAAATTTAAAAGAAGCGGTGCAGCTTGTACTCGAGGCGAATCGTGAACTCGCCGAACAGTCCCTCGCAGGTCAGAACGTGTCACGAGAACCCTTTGACCTGACATCGATATGAAACGTCAGGAACTGATTCGCCATGTCGAGTCACATGGCTGTCGTTTGCTGCGTGAGGGCGGCAAACACAGGGTTTATTTCAACCCCACAAACAATCAAACGACGGCGATCCCGCGCCACAGAGAGATCAATGGTTTCTTAGCCGGGAAGATCTGCCGAGATTTAGGGATTTCAGAACCGTGATCAGGCCATCTACAATTGTCTCCCGTGCCTTTTCAGGTTGAGACCGTTAGACTCTTCCGGCCTCAGATTCTTGATATTTGCATACCGATGGCTCAAGAGAACTCAATGCTCAACACGTTCGATGTGGCGATGTGTGCTGCTCGGGAAGCTGGCAGTATTCTGTCGCGTTTTTTCCACGACGGATTTTCTATTCGCCTAAAGGGAGTCGCCGATATGGTGACGGATGCGGATGTGGCGTCCGAACGTCGCATCGCGGACGTCATTCGTGATGCGTTTCCGGATCACGCAATTTTGGGTGAAGAAGAAAATGCGGGCGATATCAATGCCGAGCATCTGTGGGTGATTGATCCACTCGACGGAACCACAAATTTCGCTCATCACATTCCCCACTTTGCCGTATCGATCGCCTATCTGCATCATGGCAAGGCCGAGTGTGGCGTGATCCTGAATCCGATTCGAGATGACTTGTATGTCGCCCGACGCGGTCACGGCGCGACGCATAACGGAAAGTCGATTCGGGTTGGTCAGCAGGAGAATCTCAACGAAGTTTTGCTCGGGATCGGATTTGCTTACGATCGCGGGGCGATGATGGAAGCGACGCTGGCTGCGGTCGGTGACTGTTTCCGTCAGCAGATTCACGGCGTCCGCCGGTTCGGCACGGCGTCTTTGGACCTGGCGCATGTGGCGTCAGGTTTGTACGGTGCGTTCTTCGAGTACCAGCTTTCGCCCTGGGACTTTGCCGCCGGGCAGTTACTTGTCGAAGAAGCGGGTGGTGTCGTGACAACCTGTGACGGGCAAAGTCCGCCAATCAGAAAAACCACGCTGCTGGCCTCGAACGGCTTGCTGCACGATCAATTACTGCCGATCGTGCGTCAACACATGCTTCCATCATGAGTTCAGTTCCATGCTCAGAGTCGTGTTCGCTGCCTTAACGTTCCTGATCGCTGCGGTGACCCTCGTGCTTGCCATTTCAAAGACGGCAGATCCCGATACGCAGCGCAATGGCAGTGGGGCGACTTGGCCCAAGTCGCCAAGCTTGATCTCGACGTCGGCAGATCCCGATGCACAGCCCGCTCCGAAGTCCGACGATCCTCGCGTCTCCAACATGCAATGGATTCCCGGCGGACGATTTGAAATGGGGGCCTTGAATACTGTACCGGACGAATTCCCTCCACATAGTGTGGAGCTGGAAGGATTCTGGATGGACACGACCGAGGTCACCAACCAACAGTTCAGAGAATTCGTGGACGCCACCGGCTATGTGACCACAGCTGAGCGAGCACCGGAACTGCGCAGCATTCAGCCGGATTCAGAACTGGCGAATCTGCAGATTCTGCCAGAAATGAATAAGCCGGGATCCATCTGCAGCCTTCAGCTTTCCAGTCGCGATGATATCGATCCGCAAAAAGGAGCATACAGCTGGTGGCAATATGTCCCAGGGGCCAACTGGATGCATCCCGAGGGAGAGGCGTCCACGATCGCAGATCGAATGGAGCACCCCGTTGTCCATGTGAGCTGGCTGGATACCCAGGCGTATTGCGAGTGGGCAGGCAAAAAACTTCCGACGGAAGCTCAATGGGAATTCGCCGCTCGAGGGAAACGCAGCGGTGCCGACTATCCCTGGGGCGACAACCTGAAGCCGGACGAAAAGTGGCGACACAATATCTGGCAGGGTGAGTTTCCGATCAAGGACACCGGCGAAGATGGCTTCACCCGCACGGCACCGGTGAAGAGTTTTCCGGCGAACGATTTTGGTCTGTACGAGATTACCGGCAATGTCTGGGAATGGTGTGCTGACTATTACCAGCCGGAATACTACGCCGTCAGCCCGTCAAAAAATCCACCGGGCCCCGAATCCAGTTACGACCCACAGGAACCCGACATCATCAAACGCGTGCAACGCGGCGGATCATTCATGTGCAGCGATCAATACTGTGTCGGCTATCGTGTGAGTGCCCGTATGAAAGGAGAAGAAGACACCGGCGCGTTCCACACGGGCTTCCGTTGCGTCTTGACTCCGGACATGCTGCAGAAGTAGTGCAACGCACGGAACAACGATTGAATGCGGGCTGAACATTCACTGGCCGTTTGTCGCCACCGACGCACGACAACGGCAGATTCTGCCAGTGGACGAAGGTGTCGGACTGACGCAAAGTTCGGTTCAGGTTTTGCGCAGCATTTTCCTGCGATTCGGGATGCCATTCTTCGCTATTCTTTCCGAATGGCTGCGTTCGTGGCTTTGGCGCAGAGACAAAGCGTTTGATCCTGTGCAAAAGATGAATGAGCGAGGGTTTTATGAAAATATCACAAACGATGGCGCTCGGGCTGGCCTCACTGATTTTCAGCGTGTTGCCGGGTTGCAGCAAGATGATGCACGAAATGCAGCCACATCGACTATGGCGCTGGAACTATCATTCTCCGAATGCAAACTCGGACGGCAGCTACGGTGCCTACTTTTCCGTGGAAGATTCTCTGGAACAGACGCAGAAGCCCGACAGCGTGTATGCCCGCAAATCTCCGTAATTCTCTCAGCATTGATTGTGCTGATGAAGCAGCTACCGACAGACTGGGTGCGTGCATCGCGGAATCGGTTGTCGAAGGCCTGGTTGTTGAGTTGAACGGTCAATTGGGAGCCGGTAAGACACGGCTCGTGCGGGCAATCTGTGAGTCGTTGGGGATCAATATCATTCAGGTCAACAGCCCAACGTTTGTGCTGTTGCAACTGTACACGGACGGACGGATCCCGGTCGCGCATTTTGATACGTATCGCCTCGGTGACACGGACGAATTCATCGCGATCGGGGCCGACGAATTCACGCACAGCAGCGACTGGCTGTGCCTGATCGAATGGGCCGAACGAGTCGTCGAATGCCTTCCGGACGACCGTCTTCAAATTGATATATCCGCCACCAGCGTCAATGCACGACAATTCGTTTTGCGCAGCACCGGAAGTCACAGCACGGCATTGCTGCAGCGGATCAGGCAAAAGAACGAGCAGTCTCACGGCTGAAATCGCTGGTGAGGTCGTCGCTACGTTGAGATCGGCAGAAAACGCCGACCGAGGGATACAAGGAGACACCGCGGAAGTCTTCAATCCCATAATCTGATGCTTCGCAAGAGTCCTCAAATGCCGATTCTATGGGAAGCCTTTCACGAAACCGCACAAGTCCAGCACGTTTTGTAAGGGTTCTTCAAGTTTCCTTCCCGTGACCGATGCGAACCCGACTCATGTCCCTGCTTCCGCGCTGGTGCGCTTTGCCGTTGCTGATTTTGCTGATCGACGCCGCAGCGGTCAGCGCCCAGAGTTCGTTTCTGGATGAGTTGCGGATCGAGAGACCGTCTGAGTCCGTTGGGGACGAAGAAGTGCCACCACGGTTTTCGTATGCGACCAGCGTGCCTTCCGGTGCTGGTGATGACACACCCTCACTCAGCGATGATCGCAGTGATTTCCCGGCGCTGGAACCGGTTCCGTTATTGGATGATTCGGTCATCATCGATGGGCTGTCAGAGGATTCACAGGTCACTAGCTCGATGCTGGATGAAACCGCTGCGTATCCTGGATTCGAAACGCCCTACCGGCCGGACTTTGATTGCTGCGAAGCACCGCTGATTCGATATCGCAAGACCTGTTTCCAGGGAGCTCAGGCTGCTTATGGCATCATCCCTGCCGGCGATTCCGATGGACTGGGAATCAAGACGCTGGATCTGCTCGGAACGTTTGCCGTACCGTTCGGAAGTATGGATCACGTGATTTCGTTTACTCCGTACTTCCGCATGGATCAACTGAACGCCAATCCGTCACTGGATGTTCCCGATGAGCTTTATGATACCGGAGTGAAGGCGTTCTGGAAAAAAGTCCAGAGCGAGCGTTTCACGACGATGGTGATGTTCACACCATCCGTGCGCAGCGATTTTCAATCCCGTGAGCAGGCGTTCAAGCTGTTCGGGATGGCATTATTGCAATGGCAGATTGTCCCGCAAAAGTTGTCGATGACCGGGGGGGCAGTCTACACGGGGCGGCAGGACTTTCCGGTGCTGCCCGCGATCGGCCTCTACTGGACCCCTTCACCGGAGTGGAAGCTGGACATTCAATTCCCGGCCCCGCGCCTGTCACGCCGCCTGCTGAAAGACGGTGACAACAGCGAAACGTGGGTCTACCTCAGTGGCGTGTTCGGCGGAAACACATGGGCCGTCAAGCGTGCTGGCGGACAGGACGACCAACTCACACTTCGCGACCTGCGACTCGTGCTGGGGGTCGAATACCTGCTTCGCGAAAACCGAGGCGTCTTTGTGGAAACCGGAGTCGTCTTTGATCGCTCCATGGAATACGAAAACATTCCGGGCGAGATCGATTTCGGCGACGCCATCCTGCTGCGTGCCGGAATTCAGTTTTAGCACGATTTACTTCACGTGGGTTGGACTGAGGCTGCGTTCGGCGAGCGGGGCGTAAGTCTGGGCCGTTAAAAATTTGCTATTGTCGAGGGTATACTTCACTTTTGAATTGTGCCATTTTTGTTCGTCGTTGCGAAGCGTCGGGTACGACTGTCTCGTATTCCCCGGCACGCCATCCACCTTGCGTGGATGGAAGCCCCGTCTGGCCACCAGACGCGGCGTCGAT
>CAMAVB010000100.1 GCA_945861465.1 Candidatus Kuenenia stuttgartensis | reverse complement strand
AACCCGCAACGCGACGCCGGTTAGGCGAGCGGCAGAAATGAATTTACCGGTACGACGGACTTCCAGTCCGTCGCATGGTGCTACTCGACGGACTGGAAGTCCGTCGTACAAATTGCGAATGGTAAGTTCTATCCTGCCGCTCGCCTTAACACTCGTTCCAATACGCCCTGAGTGTTACATTCCGCGCGGTCAGATTTGAAGTTTTGTAAGCGGCAAGCCGCCAGGGTCTGTTGATTTAAGGACGATCAGGAGTGTTTTCGTTTAACCCGATGCCGTAGGCGAGGCGTTCCTGTGGCATTCCTCCCCTTTGGGTCGGGTTAAACCACTAATTCGTTTAACCTCATGGGCAACGCCCCGCGCTTCGAATTTCAAATCTCGTATTTCAAATCTCGTATTTCAAATTTCAAATTTCGAATGGAACAATCGCGGCCCGCGCTGACGCAGGCCATCGACCAACATTCCCACGCTGCGGTCCATCGTGTCGATCATCGCCGCGTAGATCGCCATCATGTCATCGACGAGAATCACAACAACATGCGGTCGCTCGGCGGCGAGTGCACGGGCGCAGAACACAGCGAGTGCGACAGCCAGGTGAGTTGTGAAAATGCTTGTGAGTTTCATTGAGATTTCCCATTTGGTTTGACTTGTTTTTTCCCCTTCTGTTCTTCGCCGCCATTGAGTGGCCACGGCAACACGCCAATGCGTCTCGCCCAGGCGTCCCACTGTGCGGCGAGTTCTTTCACACGTTCCGGTTGCTGCGCGGCGAGGTTATGCTGCTCGGTGCGGTCGGCGGCAATGTCGTAGAGTTCCCACTCGCCGGGATGCTTCGAGACGAGTTTCCAGTCGCCAACACGAATGGCGCGGTTGCCTTCGTGTTCCCAAAACAGCGGCTGCGTGCGCGCGAGCGGCTCGCCGGAGAATGCCGGCGCGAGGCTCACGCCTTCCAATGGCTGCATCTTTTGCCCGGAAAACTCTGTGGGATAGTTCGCTCCGCTGAGATCGACGCAGGTTGCCATGAGATCAATGAGGTGCGCGGGCTGCGCTTCGAGTTGGCTGTGGCGTTGCGGCGCGATGCCCAGGGGCCAATGTGCGATGAGCGGAGTACTAATGCCTCCTTCGTGCTCCCAGTGTTTGTACTCGCGGAACGGCGTGTTGCTGACGTTGGCCCACGCCTGTCCATAGCCGATATAGGTGTCAGCGGCACCCGGCATTACCCCCTTGCCTTGTCGCATCGGGAAACCGTCGCGCGTCTGCCTGGGGATCATATCGGGCTGGAGATAGTCCTTCGCGAGCGGCGGCAACGTCGGTGCGTCGGCGCGGGAGGTGAATGAATCGCCACGCCCCATCCCTTCGGCGCAGCCGCCGTTGTCATGGAAATACAGAATGAGCGTGTTTTCGAACTGGTTGTTCTGTTTCAACGTCTCAACCAGCCGACCGATGCCCTGGTCCATGCTGTCCAGCATTGCCGCATAGACTTCCATACAGCGCGCTTCCCACGTCTTGTCATCGACTTTGCTCCAATCGCCCGCCTGCGGCGACACCTGCCAGCGAGAATCAAGCACCCCAAGTTGCTTCATCTTCGCCAACCGCGCGGCACGGATCGTGTCGTAGCCCGCGTCATACTTCCCGCGATATTTGGCGATGTCCGCTTCCTTCGCGTGCATCGGCCAGTGCGCGGCAGTGTGCGAGACATATAGAAAGAACGGCTGGTCCCCCTGGTGCTGCTTGTGCGCGGTGACGAATCGCGCCGCGTGGTCGTTGATCGCGTCAGTGTAATAGAACTCGCGGGGCTGATACTCGGCATCGTCGAACGGCGAGATGAACGAGTTGTCACGCACGAGCGTGTTCGGATCGAAGAAGCTACCGGCCCCGTGAATCGTGCCATAAAAGTGGTCGAAACCGCGTTGCCGAGGCCAATTCGCTTTGTCCTCGTCGCCGACGGGTTTGGTCTTGTGCGTAACGTGCCATTTGCCAGCCATATAGGTCGAGTATCCAGCCGTTTTCAGCATCTCCGCAATGGTCATCGCGTTGCGCGCAAGTTCGCCGGAATAAGCGGGTGATCCAGTCTTCGGTCCCGCGCCATCCACCATGTGCCCGATTCCCGCCTGATGCGCGTACAATCCGGTGAGCAGTGCCGCGCGCGTGGGGCAACAGCGCGCAGTGTTATAGAACTGCGTGAAGCGCACGCCGCCCTGCGCAAGCGCATCGAGCGTCGGCGTGGCAATCTCGCTACCGTAGCAGCCGATGTCCGAATAACCGACGTCGTCCGACATGATCAGGATGATGTTTGGTCGCTCGGCGGCGAGTGCGGATGTTGCCATGACCATGAGGCACATGGCGAGCTGGAGGGCGCGTTTCAAATTTTTTTCATTTCGAATAGATTCCTGGTTCGATTGAATGGCTCACTTTGATTCCCGAAGCATACGTTCAAGAGCTTTCATCTCGGTTGGCTGCCCTTCGTCGCCTTGTTCTTTCATCCACGCATCGAAAAGCAAAGTCCTGTGGCGAGGATTCGGTGTGTCCGCCAGATGCGGTGGCAGCTTGATTCCATCGACTGCATACTGCGACGCATTACCCATCACCCACGGAACGTGTGGCTCAACTAATCCAATCACCAGACAGAATGGAGAATTGCGACAGTTAGCAAAAGCAGAAACTATTCGGTAAATTTGAACGGAGAAGAGATCGAGAGCCCACGCCCGGTGAAGCGTCATCCGAAACGATCCCAGACTGGATCCCTGCCGCGATTCGCGTGTATTCGCGTCCATTCGCAGTTGAAACACCAGTCCTCCTCCGCGCGCTTCATTTGTCGTTGAACCACAATAATCACCAGTGAAGAGGCAAGGTGTCTGTCAGTGGATTTGTCTTTGCTCTGAGGCGTTTTCATTCCGAACGCTGCCGCAACCCTGATCGTAACACCCCCACCAGCCGGACTGGTATCACAAAATTCCAATCAAGCCCAACCGGTGCCGGAATTTTGGCTCACTTTCTGGCCGAAACTGACACACAAAATCGCGATTTTCTTCTCAGGTGTCAAAATCTCTGACCCTATCGAATTCTATGTGTCGTGACTTCCCAAACCATCGTTGGTTTTGCATAGACTTCCAAATTCGGTCTACAGGCTCAACGGGCGACGCCGTGAAGGATTTTGATCAATGAAACCGCCCAATGCACCAAAGAAGGCACTATGCGATGGGCTGGTGTGAAGCCCGTGCAGGCCGTTGATAATGTGCATCCTGTCTTTGAAGGGCTCAAGCGGGCTGGTCGGTTCCGGCAGTTTCATGCCAGCCAGGGAGCCGCTGCGTTTCAGTCCTTCCGGAATACAGGTCGCTGGATCGAAGCCCTGGTTCTGCAGAAAGAAGATGATGCGTTTGGGCGATGATGCGTTTGGGCAATGATGCACCGGTTGTCGATGACGAAGTCCCGAACATTGCCGACGCAAGCAGTTGCTCGGGGAACAATGACAACCCGAATACCGCACCGGCACCAGCCATTCCCTGAAGCAGGTTTCGTCGATTGAGCATTGACTTCTGCTCAGATAAGTTGAGCCGGATGCGTTTCTGATGTCTCCCGGTGTGCGACCAAAGGCCCGATCCATAAACCTCGCATCGCGTTTGCGCTGGAGCCGCAGGATTCCTGAATTGCCTGTAATTGGGATGGCCCCGACGCAGTCCTCGCCCCGGCGGAGCCCTCAACTTTATAGTCACGTCGGCTGGGACGGCGATCCGGCGACCAAAACAGGATCCTTTGAATTGCGGCAGATTCTGCCGCGCGAAACTGTGCCAGCCGTCGGGGTGGAAGTCTTCAGAATTTATCAGATTTGACCGTCCAGTCTCACGCTGCAACGGCAGAGCGACGATCGAACAGAACAAGGACTTTCACACCGTCATCGATTCATCATCGATGAACTGCTCACGGATGACTTTTAGTGCGGACGGCGAGGATGGCCGTGGAAAATATCATTAAATTTCTGCCTCTCGATGCCGTCGCGTTTCTGCGACTTGCAGACAACGACGCGCGGTTTCCGATTCGACCGATTTCTGAGGGCACGTTCCTGATCGGACACGGATCAGCCTGTGATCTTCGGTTAGGAGACCACGAGGTACCGGCGCTGCATTCGATCCTGCGCGTCACGCGGCAGTCGGCGTCGATCACGCTGATGGCAGAACTCCCGGAGCTGTTCGTCAACGGAGAATCGGTTCAGCGGGCTGGTTTGCTGGATGGCGACATTGTAGAAATCGGAGACGTTCGGCTGGTTTTTCGCTTCGTGTCAGAAAATGCACTCCCCGAACCCGAATCAGCCGCAACACTGGACTCGGGCCTCAATGAAGAGAATGCTGAGCACGATTCGGATTTGATTCAGGAACTGTCCGCACCGGAACTCGTGACTGGCCTGGAGCATGAGTTTCAATTGCTCAACGAACTGCAAGCGTCAAACGCTGACTCGATGGATCGGCTGCTGAATGCGGCTCGCAAGTCCATTGAAGGTGCTTCGATCAAACTGGCGGCACTACCGCTGCGAGTTATCGGCGTGGAAGAGCGATTTGTGGCTGCGGACCGTGAGCAGCTTCAGGAAATCGCCGCAAAAGTCAAACAGCAGGAATCCCGGCTGGGCGATGTCTGCCATGTACTGGAACAGATCGTCTCGCAACAGCAGATTATGACGACTGCGCTGCAGAGTGTCGCCGATCGGTTGACCGAGCTTCGCAGTGCGTTGCCTGGCGAATCTCCGACGACTCGTCGGGCCAGCGCGTAGCAGCAACAGCGGATCACCGCGTGATTGCTAAGGACTGCCACAGAAATATGTGGGGCACGATTCCATCGTGCCGAGCACGTTAAAAACGTGCTCCATGTGCGGAAGACGACAGTTAGTTCTGCGTCGGTCCTAACGCCGCCGTCCACTGCAGCATGTCTGCGGTGTTTGAAAAAATCTCCAAATGCCTTCTGCAGTCCTGCGACAGAAATCCGTGTTCCGTCATCTGGTCCAGCATTGTCACGAGCCCATTGTACAGGCCGCAGATATTCAGCACCGCGACCTGGCATTGGTGAATCTCAAGTTGCGCCCATGTCACGGCTTCGAAGAGCTCTTCCAGGGTACCATAACCGCCCGGTAGTGCGATGTAGGCATCGGCGAGGCTGTGCATCAGCGCTTTGCGTTCGTGCATATCGAGCGTGATCCGCATGTCAGCGACGCCGTCGTGCATGAGTTCCGGGCGTGCCAGATGTTTGGGGATCACTCCGATCACATTGCCGCCATGCCGCAGAACGGCGTTCGCAATGATCCCCATAATGCCCGTACTTCCACCGCCATAAACCAGCGTGTGACCGGACTCAGCGAGACAAGTTCCGAGCAGTTCAGCTGCGTCAGCAAATTCGGGGAGATTTCCTGAACGCGAACCACAGAATACGCAAATGCGGGCCATGCGTGGCCTACTTCTGTGCGACTGAAAGTTCGCTCTTAATCTTATTACACAGCGTCTCAATCGAATTCACTTCGCCCTGCACTGTGGTCTTTGTGAAAATCAGCTTAGGAACCTGCCCTGAACCGACTCGCTGATAGAGCTTGACATGGCGACTGATATACTGCTTTGGCATGTCGGATTTAAGTTCCGCTTTGAGCCGTTCTTTGTCAACCAGAGTCTCCGCGTACGCTCGGGCAGTCGAAACGGTTCTTGATCCCGCGAACATCCAGTCATGAAACGTCTGGAATTTTGAAGGATCAAGGCGCCACACAGCAACCGCGATCTTTGCCATCTCGCAGGCACCTGGATGTCCGCCGCCGGCTGCAGGATTGCACGCACCTTCCAAAGGCACTGGAAGTGCGAAAATCGCGAGGTCATCGCCGTACCTCTTCTGCGCACCGGAAATTGCGTGATGCGTATTTCGGCAGTGCGGACAGGTGTAATCAAACATCTCGACAAACACGTATTTTGCGTCAGTTTTTCCGAGCAACGGCCATTGAGTGATGTCGAGTGTAAATCGGCTGTTTGCAAACGTAAGCAGTCTTCGTTCCGGTGGCGCTGATACAACAGGTGCTGGCAATTCGATGGCTGACTTTACCGTGGCGTCAGATTGATTGGCCTCAGGTGTGGACGCTTCCGAAGTTGCTGCGGCGTCTGCGTTGTCGCCGTCTGTTTTCTTCACAGATGCTTCATTCGGTAATTCTGAAGACTCTTTCGTGACTTCGACGTTGGCCGCGTCGGTAGATTTCGCAGCTTCATCATCGCACTGTGGCAACGTCAGGAGCAGCAGGTGTGTCAATTGCAGAAACTGCGGCGGTAAAATAAAAAGCACGGTCGTCGCAACGGAAGATGGTTCATCGACAGGCCTGAGATCCTGAGCCCTGGCCGATTCTTCAGCAGCAGGACTGACTGCTCCTGCCGGATCGCTCTTCTCAGCCGCTTCACCGGCGTTTGGTGCGTCAAATGCCTCACCCGGAGCTTCGAACACATCAATGCCATCATCCTGATTGGTTGATGCTGCGGGAACAACATCGTCATAGTGGACAACTTCGAAATGATCGGCCTTTGGTGTTACAACCTGAATTCCCACAAGAGCAGCGATTCCAAGCAGGCTGATGCAGGCAGACTTGAGTTTTAACGGCGAAGGGCAAAGTCCTGAAGCCAGCATGGTCCCGGTGAGCACGATCCCGCAGGTATGAACGACCAGGCAATAAGGGCAGAACTTCAACTCGGAAACCTGAAGCCCGATGAACCACAGCGCTGCCAGTCCTGCCATGGTGCTTCCCAGCGTGATGCCACCCCAGACGAGTTGTCGCAATCGGTTTGGACCACCCTGGCGGGCAAAAGCCAGCAGCGCGATCAGGCTCGCATACAAGCCTGCAGCGGGAACACTGACGGGAACTCCAAGGACTTTCGACCAGTGACTTGTCAGGACATGTTCGCAGTCGATCAAATCACCTCCACTGCATCCAAAGACTTGTCCCATGCCGAAGGCGGTCCACGCCAGATAAACGGAGATCCCTAGCGCCGCTGCACAAATCAGTCGAAGACTCCATACAAATCGAGCTGACGGCAGTTCTGCCAGAGCCGATGGAAGGACATCGGACGTCCCCACGTCCGCATTGTCGAAAGACGACTGATGCATCTGACCGTTCCCAATGATACAAAACCAAGACAGCCTGAACCGAACGTGCCGATCAGAAATCAACAGCTTCGCCGCCAATTCTCAGTCGGTTAACGCTAAAAATTCGCAAAGACTCCCCAGTCTGGCGAATGCACTCATCATACCCCAGTGTCTTCGTTCACATCACACGAAAATCGTAGCAGCAGCCGACATGTTGCCAAATAACTTTTCGTCACACGACACGTTTTCCCAAATTCCCTTGATCGGCTTTCCATGCTTCTTAGGCTCCATCGTTGAATGCGGATTCAACGCCCTGACCCAATCCTTCCGAAGCGATCGGGACCGCAACAGATCATATGCGACTCACCTCAACCCGAATTCAACTGTCAAACTACTCCCGATTAATGCTCAAAATCTACGAATTCCAGCAAATTCCCGGAGAATGCCCCGGGATGCGGTCGCAGGACGCGGTCCGCTGGGCAATTCGTCCCGCGTCGGAGACACGGGGCACGTTGAATAACATTGCGGTCGAAAGACCGAATATCCTGTTCTGCATCGCGGACGACTGGGGACTTCGCGCGGGAGCTTAACGAACTCCGTGACTCAAAAAAACGAAACTTTGCGACCAGATGCATTCCGAGCTGAGCGCGCAGGAGTTCCTCGCATGAAGGGAAACCGCGGCATCTTTGATGCCTACGAACATTTCCTCCCGAGCAAACATCGTTTATCACGAACGTTTTCTGCGCGGGGAGAATATCGACGCTGGCTGGATCGATCCGGACGACATCAACTAAATGTAGCGATTGATCAGGTTTTCGAGCATCTCCTGACGACCGCTGGCGTTCGCTGCGGGTGCGCCCTTTTCGATGATGTAAGATTCCAGTTCCATCAGACTCGTTGTGCCGTTTTCGATCTTGTGACCGATGCCGCTGTCGTAGCTGCTGTAGCGGTCCTTCACGAAGTCTGTCAGAACGCCTTCCGCTCGAATTGCGGCTGCGATTTTCAGGCCGCGGGCAAATGCGTCCATGCCGCCGATGTGAGCATAAAACAGGTCGATCGGATCAATGCTTTCGCGCCGGACTTTGGCATCAAAATTCGTACCGCCCGGACGCAGGCCTCCCTGTTTCATAATCACCAGCATGACCTGGGTGGTCAGATAAATGTCTGTGGGGAACTGATCCGTATCCCAGCCCAGCAGCAGATCGCCGGTATTCGCGTCGATGCTTCCCAGGACGCCTTGAATCGAGGCGTATTCCAGTTCGTGCATCATCGAATGGCCAGCCAGTGTCGCATGGTTCGTTTCGATATTCAGTTTCACGACGTCCAGTAGTCCATACTGGCGAATAAAGTTCAGGCAGGCCGCTGCGTCGAAGTCATACTGATGTTTGGTTGGCTCCTTGGGTTTCGGTTCAAACAGGAACTGGCCTTTGAATCCAATTGACTGAGCGTAGTCGTTTGCCATGTGCATGAAACGCGCCAGATGATCCAATTCGCGTTTCATGTTGGTGTTATAGGAAGACATGTAACCTTCGCGTCCTCCCCAAAATACATAATTCTCCCCGCCCAGTTCATGAGTGACATCGATGGCTTTTCTCACCTGCGCTGCGGCATACGCAAACACATCTGCGTTGGGACTGGTCGCTGCGCCGTGCATGAAGCGAGGGTTTGAAAACAGATTTGCTGTGCCCCAGAGCAATTTGATACCGCTGCTTTTCTGGGCTTCTTTCAATTTACGAGCGACAGCTTCCAGATTGGCGTGACTTTCGCGAAGTGTTGAACCTTCCGGCGCGACGTCGCGATCATGAAAGCAATAGTAAGGCACACCCAGCTTCGTCATAAATTCAAACGCGACATCCACGCGCCGCAGTGCATTGTCCAGAGAGTCTGTACCGTCGTCCCACGGACGATTCAGCGTCGGCGCGCCGAATGGGTCTGTTCCGTTGCCTCGAAACGTATGCCAGTAGCACACGGCAAATCGCAGCCAGTCAGTCATCGATCGGCCTTCGACGATTTCGGCGGCGTTGTAATGCCGGAACGCGAGTGGGTTTTTGGACTGCGGACCTTCGAACTGGATTTTATCGACTTCTGGAAAATATGTGGCCATGAACTTGTTACGCTTTCAGATTTTCTGACACGGCAGCTGTAAATTTGTACCTGGCCGAATGGGAGGAAAACTGTTCCAGAAACACGAATCACGACGTTCATTAAAGACGGCAGGAAACGGCAGTCTAGCAGTCTGCGAAAGGGATTGAAGTGAAGACGGTACCGTTCATCAATTTATGGACTGTTGCCAGTCTGCGAGGGAAGCTTCGTGCCTCAAAGTCATCCCTGTGTCGCGAAAACACCGCAATACCGCAACCTGACCTTATCTGCAACTCTGAAGCAGATTGAACTGGTCTAACGTATTCTTCGGATTGAATTTTGGGCCTAAACCCGCTACGTTCTAGCGTTTGAAGCCGAATGGTTGCTTTCCTGTGGGCTGCAGTTGGCTGTTGCAAAAAGTTTGATACGGGATAGTTTCCCGCTGTAATCTCATTGACCGTCGCCTGCCTTGTTTCTTTTCTTTGACCTGCTTTTTCAGGCTGATCCATGCTGTTCAAAAGTCTCGGCGATCTTGCCGCTCACAAAGCCGTGCTGATATTGCTGGGATGGGCGGCACTACTGACAGTCTGCATCTGGGCCGCGCCCGATTTGAGCGACGTTGCGCAAAACGGCGAGTTTGCTTTTTTGCCGGAGGATGCTGCGAGTCGAGTCGCAGAAGCCAAATTCAAAGAAGCATTTCCCGACGATCTGGACCAAAGCAATATCGTCCTTGTCGTGCGGAGAGAGCAACCCGACGGGCTGTTGCCCGAACATTATGAATTCCTTTCGAAGTGGGTTCTCCCCGAACTCCATCGGATTGCCGGTTTGCCAACTGCGGAAGAGTCGAGCGAAGCTGCAGAAGACCATGTTGTGGCCGAGACGGCAGCGAAAGAACGTATCGCCCAGAGCATTCATTCGTTTGAAGATAAACGAGTGGGCGAGTTGTATATCAGTGATGACAAGGAGGCTACGTCGATCGTCCTGTCGCTGCGAACCGAGTTTCTCGATCAATCAAACAGGAAGATGGTCAATGAAGTCGAAGATTTTGTCAATAAGCTGAAACATACGCCGACCAAAACGGCCGAGCCGTCGCTGCCAGCTGGAATGGAAATCGCGTTAAGCGGCACAGCGACATTTGGTCGAGACATGATCCAGGAATCCCTCAATAGTGCGAAATCGACGGAAAAATGGACCGTCATCCTCGTCGTGGGTCTGTTGATCATTATTTATCGCGCTCCGGCATTGGCCATGATTCCGCTGATCACCGTGGCGGTGTCAACGATCATTTCGATGAAGCTTCTGATCCTGATGGCGCAAGCTGGCTGGATTACGCTTTTCACTGGGATCGAAACCTATGTCACGGTCCTGGTTTACGGTGCGGGCGTCGATTACTGTCTGTTTCTGGTGGCGCGTTATCGCGAAGAACTGGATGGCGGACTGACAATCGAGGATGCAGTTTCCGGGACGCTGGAACGGGTCGGTGCCGCGCTCACAGCAAGTGCAGGCACCGTCGTGTGCGGCATCGGAATGATGGTCTTTGCGGAGTTCGGGAAATTTCGCGAAGCGGGGATTGCGATTTCATTTGGCCTCACCGTCTGCCTGTGTGCGGCACTCACGCTGACACCTGCCATTTTGCGGTTGGCGGGTCGCTTCGCTTTCTGGCCAAGTGCGTCCAGCGCGACGTCGCGCAACGACACGGGTTTTCTGTCCAGCACCGACCTGACTTCGCGGATCAAGCGAGCCAATCTGCTGGCTCAAGGCTGGCAATGGATCGGAGAAGTCATCGAACGCCGCGCCTGGATGGCATGGTCGCTCAGTATTGTTCTGATGCTGCCGTTCGTCGTGGCAGGCGTATTGTTCTTTGGCAATCTGAGTTACGGATTGCTGTCGGAACTGCCTGACACCGCGTCCAGTGTGCATGGGGCTCAGGCGGCACAGCGACATTTCCCGGCAGGTGAAGTGGCACCGCTGAAGGTGCTGATGGAAGTCAAGGGCATGGACTTCAGCCCGATTCAGGGAGAATCGGAGAAACTTGTCGAGCAGTTTACGGACAACCTCATTCGCCAGAAGGACTCGCTGGGACTGTACGCCGTTCGATCATTGGCTGCTCCCAAAGGACAGCGCGAAATGCAAGTGCTGAGTGTCAGGGAAATGCCTGCCTACAAAATGTTTGTGCGTAAGGAATTTGTCAGTTCTACGGACAGCTCGATCATGAGTGTCGAGTTGATTTTCAAGAATGATCCATTCTCGCGGACCAGCATCAGTGACTACCGCAACCTCCGCGACCGCATCCATGACCATTTGCCCGAAGGCCTGAAGGATGCCAACTTGTATTTTGTTGGCTCGATTCCTCAGATCAGCGATCTGAAAGATGTGACCGATTCGGATCAGCTTCGCATTGACGCACTCGTGTTGGGCGGCGTGTACGTCATCCTTGTCTTGCTGCTCAAGCGACCAGGTGTCTGCGCTTATCTGATGTTCACCGTCTTCTACAGTTATCTGGCCACGCTGGGATTCACGTACCTCGTATTCTGGCTGACAGCTGCCAACCCGTCAGAGTTTGCGGGTCTGGACTGGAAAGTGCCCATGTTTCTGTTCACGATCCTGATCGCAGTCGGAGAAGATTACAACATTTTCCTGATGGCAAGGATCGAAGAGGAGCAAAAAATCCACGGACCTGTGAAAGGGATCATCGTGGCTCTCGAACGGACGGGCAGCATCATCTCCAGTTGTGGCATCATCATGGCGGGCACGTTTTGTTCTCTTATGGCAGGAAGTCTTGTGGGGATGGACCAATTGGGTCTGGCTCTCGCAGCGGGAGTCCTGTTGGATACGTTCGTGATCCGTCCGGTGATGGTGCCTTCGATGTTGATTTTGCTGAGCACCGGACGCCTTGGAATCTTCAGTCGCCTCGGCGGCTTCCAGAAAAAAATGGCCGAGAAAGTAGCGCCCAGTGAGAATGTCAAGTCCCCAGCTGCGTAAGGACTGAGACAGGAATAAGTGGGGCACGATTCCATCGTGCCGCGCACGTTAAAAACGTGCCCCACATCCGGAAGACGACAGTTATTTCTGCGCCGGTCCTAAGAGATCTTCCGAACCTTGACGATATCTGTGGGTCCTGTAATGTCGGGTACGTCGTTTGCACCTGAATTACCTGAACCCTGCCTTTGCGGCAGTTTTTGCCGGAATTCCGAAAACACGGACGCCCGTGGCAAAAACGCAGCCACGTTGACAGCGTTTCGAGGTTGGCCAATAATTCGCTGGCTGAGAAGATGGGGAACTCGGGCAAAAATTCTCCAATGTTTACTTCATGCCGCTGGCGAACTGCGGGAAATAACGGCAACTTGTTTGCCACCGATATCAATCCTGAACCCCCATCGGTTGAATTGCCGACGACACTTTTCTGGGACGCATTTCACTGCGTTTCGCTAGAGATTAGAAAAAGGAAAACTACGTAATGGCTGGTAATCTGCATGAATTCACTGACGCGAACTTCAAGTCCGAAGTTCTCGAATCTTCTGAGCCTGTGCTGGTGGATTTCTGGGCTCCGTGGTGTGGACCTTGCCGTCAACTGACGCCAACGGTCGAACAACTGGCTGGCGAGTATGCGGGTCGCGTCAAGATTGGAAAAGTGAACATAGACGACAATCAACAGACAACCGCCGGGTTTGCAATCGCCAGTATTCCTACAGTGATGCTGTTCAAGAACGGTGAGATGGTTGACAAGGTGGTCGGTGCACCGGCGAAACAGTACTTCATTAATATGCTCGATAAAGCGCTGGCTTAAACTCGTTTGGGAAAGGAGTCCCGAACATGCCGAACACTTCTGCTGCCGTTGCTGCTGCCGCTGATCTGACATGTTCAGGTCCGCCCAGCATTACTGTGGCATCACCTGGAGCAGCTTCATTCTCTGGTTCCTCCGGGCTCATCGTGTCCAGTCTGCTGGATGCCAATGCCGCCGCCATCGCAGGCGAATCGGATGCGTTGCGAATTCTGTTTCAGGCTTCGGCCGCCGCCGAGTCACTACAGCATCGATTCTCTGAACTGCAACAACGTCGTTCAGAACTGGCGTCCGACCAAAAACAGCTGGAAGCCGACCGCTCCGCCTTTGAACAGCGTGCCCAGGAATTCGCCTCGCAGGTCGCACGCGAACGCACTGAGCAGCGTGAGATGATGGCGGAGTTGGAGCAGCGAATCAGCAAGGTTGCGCAGCAGGAAGAACTTGTCCAGCGCCACGCAGCCGAAATTCGCTCCGCCCAACGAGCTCTGGCCGAAGAACGTGTCATCCTGAAAGCTTCCGTTCGCGCTGAACTGGACGAAGAACGGATGAAAGTCAGCCAGGAACGCATGCTGCTGGATGCAGAGCGTGATCGTCTGCGCGTTCAGGCCGAACGCGAGCGACAGGAACATGCCGACCGTCTGCAGACCATTGCGGAAGAACTCAAAACAGAACGTGTTCGCCTGGCTGAGAAAGCCCGCGAAGAACTGGCCGCTGAGATTGTACTGCTCAATCGTAAAAAGAGCGAGTGGGAGCAGGCGCACGAAACACAATTACTGGAGCTGCAGCATCAGGCAGAAGACCTGCAGCAGCAACGTGAACTGTTCGGTCAACAGGTCGATGCCGAACAGCATCGCCTGCGGGAAGAGATCGAAAAGAAACGCCAGAGTATTCTCACAGAACAGAGCAACCTGCAGCGTCGCTATCGGTTTCAGTTTGAGCACCTGACGCGTGCCAAGGAAGATCTGGAAGGCGAATTGCGCGAATTCCGCCGTGAGCAACAGCTGTTTCGCAGCGAACGCTTACGCTTTCTGGAACAGCATCGACTGCGATTCCGGCAGTTGGAACACGTACGTCTGTTGTTGATGGAACGCGAGGGGTCAATCGACCGCGAATCCCGGATCGCAGAACGCAGCAAAGTCGCCGCGTTGTCAGAGATTCAGCGTCAGCAGCGACGCAGTGAAGAAGAACGCGAAGCCATCCTGCGTGATATCGAGAGTCGCCAGCGTCGCACACGACAACAGGAAGCATCGCTCGCCGATCTGGTCGCACGCCTCGAGGAACGCTCTCAACGCCTCAATCGTCTGCGTGCAGAACTGGATCAGACACAGAGTGAAATTCTGGAACAACGCCTCGTGACTGAAGAAGCCCGGACCAGTCTGGTACGGGACGGCGCGTCCGCCGATATCGCCAGAGCGCGTCTGGAGCAGGCGCGTGGCGACGTGCAGTCATTCTTCGAACGGCTCCGCAGTCAGGTCACTGCGGAACGGGACAAAGTCGAATTGACAGCCATTGATGTCGCTGAACGCCAGCAGCAATTCCGGCAGGATCGAGCTGAACTGGAACAGTGGTTCGCCACCCGCGAAGAACAACTTTCTGCGCGCGTTGCCGGTTCCGTAGTCGATGATCAGCAACACCTGATCGAAACGCTGCAGACAGACCTGGCGACTCTTCAGGGACGCTGGAAGACGGATCGATGCGAAGCCGAAAAGACGATTCGTGAACTGCTTGATCAGCTGACCGTACGCGAATTGCAATCCAGCGAGACCACCATGCTCCCGCCTTCCCACCACGCCCCGCCATCTCGGGACGCCGCCTGAAGCAATGGCGTTTTGTGATTATGTAGGGTGTGACAAGCGAAGCGCAGGCACACCAGACCGGTGACGCGGTGTGCCTGCGCGTTGCTTGTCACACCCTACGAGTTGCCCATCGTCAATATCTGACCGACTTCGGTTCGGGCCTGTAAAGTCTTTCTATCTGGTCGTGTCCCGGATATACTGTCTCCATGAATCCGCCCAACGTCGCAGAATCTCTGGTGCGCGCAGTGGAAATGCTTTTGGGGTTCTCGGGAGAAACAGTCTTGGATACCGTGCTGGAACCACTGATGAAGCGTCCTGATTTGCCGCAGCTGGTTGCGACGCTGAATGAACAGCTCCAACGCGAACGGGAACGGCGTGAGACGTTCCTTCACGAATTGACGCCGAATGAAAAGGCCGAGTTCATTGGCGGCGAACGCATTCTGCATTCGCCCGCCCGAGCGGCCCACATTCGGGCGACTGGGCGACTATTTGCGATGCTCCAACAACATGTGATCGAGCATCGGCTGGGCGAGGTTCTGTTCGAAAAAGCGCTCGTGCATCTGACACGCAACGACTATGAACCAGACGTGCTCTTCTATGGTAAGGACAAGGCGTCCAGGATTACGCCCGACCAGATGTTGTTTCCCGCTCCCGATTTTATTGCAGAAATCCTGTCGGACTCGACGGAGAGTCGTGATCGAGGAATCAAATTCCTGGACTACGCGATCCATGGAGTAGCTGAGTACTGGATCGTCGATGCGGACGAGGAGTTCGTCGAACAATACGCGCTGGTCGATCAGCACTACAAGCTCTTGCGGAAACTGGATTCCGGCCTCATTGCGGGCGTTGCCGTGACCGGTTTCGAAATCCCCGTCGCTGCAATTTTCGACGACGATGCTCACCGCGCCGCAATGCGGTCGCTGCATGTTCGGTAAGGACTGGAGCAGAAATAAGTGGGGCACGATTCCATCGTGCCGAGCACGTTAAAAACGTGCTCCACATCCGGAAGACGACAGTTATTTCTTCGCCAGTCCTAAGTCTGCAGACTTGAGCCCATCCATGATTGAATCGTATTTGAACGGGATTTGCAACGACTCTCGAACTCCGCTGACAACCCGGCGGTTGCCGCCGCGGCGGCGTTGCGGTTGCGAAGTGGACTCGGCGGTTGGTTCTGCAAACCTCGGTGGGAGAGCATCGACGAGCTTCGCCAACGTCGCGTAGTACTCGCGCCGTGTGACACTCTGGCCTGCCACAATGTTGATCAGCGACGGGGGTGAGCTCATTCTGCTGATGGCATCGATGGCCGTGACTGCGTCATCGACATGGATCAGATTCAGCCATTCATCCGGCGGCGACATGATCGGTACGTTGGCATGAAGGTCGGCAGTCCGGCGCAGAAGTCGATTTGGGCCGTAGATCCCAGCCAACCTCAGGATCGAAACACACGCCGAACTCTGTCTCGCGAATTCCTGCAGAAGCTGTTCCGCTGCAAGGCAGGCGATGCCCCCTTCGGACGTGGGAATCGGGAGCGTGTGCTCATCCACATCCTCGCCACATCCGTCTCCGTAAACGCTGGTACTGGACGTGTACAGAATTCGCCGAGCTTCAGTGCGCGCGGGTAGAGCGTGCAGCAGTCGTTGCAGTCCATCGATCCAGATCGCCTGTCGCGACGCGCCGGACGTGCGTTCAAAGCCAACGCTCCATAGCACAACGTCAACGTCCGGGAGTTCTGGCATGTGTGTAGTCTGTGCCAGATCAAACAGGATCGGCACAATTCCGGGGCTGGCAAGTTCCTTTGCTTTCGCCTCACTGCGTGTTATTGCACACACCCGCATTCCCCGAGCAAGCCAAGTCGCGGCGACACGTCCGCCCACATAACCGCAACCTGCGATCAGCGCAGATTCAGGAATCTTCACAATGGTCCCGTTCTTAACAAGACATGCACAATTGGTAAGTACAACCATCTTGTGATGGCAATGGCTGATTTTGATGTACGATGGGTATTCTGACCCGTCACAACGTGGTCGGACAAGAATGTCCAACCTACATTACGAGGTCGGACAAGAATGTCCAACCTACATTAGGAGGTCGGACAAGAATGTTCAACCTACAGTTTGAGACGTGACGACGCACGAGCCTGGAATGCATCGTCAGCCCTGTTTTAGTCGATTTTCCATTATGACATTGTCGAGTCGCCTGAAAATATGTAGTCTGTAACTGCCGTAGTCGATGCGGCGCGAGTCTCACCGTGACCGCGAATCAGGGAAGAGTATATGATCGAACACGTCCCTTACCCAGCCTCCAAAGTTTTCGTGCTGGACACAAACGTCATTCTGCACGACGCCGGGTGTCTGCGAAACTTTGAAGACAATGACATTGCCGTTCCGATCACGGTTCTGGAAGAGCTCGATCGCTTTAAGAAAGGCAATGAAGACATCAACTTCCAGGCTCGCGCGTTTCTCCGCCGCCTGGATGAGCTGACTGGCGACGTGTTGACATCGGACGGGGTTTCGATCGGCGAAGGGCTGGGGAAAATTCGGATTGCGATGAAAGCCAATCATCGGCAACGGATGGATGAAGCGTTTCTGGAGGATTGCCCGGATCACCGGATTCTCGACATCGCGCTGACACTGCAGCATGATGAATCTCCGCGTGTGGTCGTGCTTGTGACCAAGGACACGAATCTGCGAATGAAGGCCAAATCACTCGGCATCCGCGCTCAGGATTACAGCACCGACAAAGTGGAGAGCATGGACAAACTCTACACGGGCAAAAGGCTGATCGAAGGACTTCCGACGAGTGTCCTTGAGCAGTTTTTCCAAGGCGACGGACATGTTCCCCTCGACGATTTAGACTGTGTGCGACAGCCGATTGCGAACGAGAACTTTGTGCTGCGAAACGGCTCTAAATCAGTACTGACGACCTACAATCCCAATTTGAAGTCGTTTACCCGGATCGACCGCGTTTCGGCGTCGTGGGTTTCGCCTCGCAACGCCGAACAATCGTTCGCGCTCCGCGCCCTGATGAATGATGAAATCAAGCTGGTCACGCTGACGGGTAAGGCGGGGTCCGGGAAGACGCTTCTGGCACTGGCAGCCGCGCTGGAATGTAAGAAGCGTTATCGCCAGATCCTGCTGGCGCGGCCAGCCGTACCACTCAGCAATCGCGATCTTGGATTCCTGCCGGGTGATATTCAGGCAAAACTTGACCCCTACATGCAGCCGCTCTACGACAACATGGCCGTCATGCGACCACCGTCATCGGAAATCGGAGGTGGACATAAAGTCCAGGACCTGCTGGCAGAAAATCATCTTGAGGTGACTCCGCTGGCCTACATACGTGGTCGAAGTCTGCAGCGAGTTTTCTTCATTGTGGATGAAGCTCAGAACCTGAATCCTCACGAAATCAAAACGATCATCACACGTGCGGGTGAAGGGACAAAGATCGTGTTTACGGGCGATATTCAGCAGATCGACCATCCGTATCTGGATTCGCTGTCGAATGGTCTCAGTTATCTCATCGACCGCATGGTCGGTCAGCCGTTGTTCGCCCATGTCACACTTGAAAAAGGCGAACGCAGCGAGCTCGCAGAACTGGCAAGCAACCTGCTGTGAGGGCACTGCTCAGCATACGTTGAGAATTTGGTGCTACCGAGAAGATTTTCGCAAAGCGACAGATGTCCGCCGACGGAGCGGCGGACCTACGTAGGCGAGCCGCTCCGTCGGCTCGCACCAGACACTGCGGCGAAGCCATTGATGCAGCATAAGCACTGGTGCATAAGTAAGTTGGCACAAATCGTTTAACGGCGAGCCGTAGGCGTAGGCGAATCCAGCGTGCTTCCACCTACGCCTACGGCTCGCCGTTAAACTAGAAAACTTCTGCACTGGTGCTTAAGTGATTCCGTGGCGGGCGAAGTCCGCGCGATGGATTATTCCAATGCATCTGCAGCAGATGCACGAATGGAAATTGTCGCATTCGGCGTAGTCAGTCGCATCAGTCTTTCGTCGGCAAGATGCACGCATCGGAGCGGCGGCAGGCTCGAATAGACGGGCGACCGAGCGATCAATTGCCCGGTGGCCTCGTCAAAAACCTGCACCACGAGTTTGTCTTCCGACTGATATCTCATATTGGATTCCAGCGATGCCTCCGGGGCTGACCAGGAAACCAACAGATCGGTTGGATCACCAAGCACGTCCGGAAAAACAGCTTGCTGTACGTGCGTGCTCCATTCCACGATTCCCGTGACTGGATCCAGACACAGCAACGGGCCGTTTGACAATTGCGGCGCGCCACGACTGTATGCTCGCTGGATTTCATAGCCGGACCGACCTTCCGCGCTGAGTGCCGCAAAGAGTCGCCCGTGGCGTTCAAATGCTGAGCACGAAAACACGAATCCGGATGTTACATACGGCGATACGGGAGTTCTGAAAATTATCTGGCCGTGATCGACGTCAATCATGATCAATTCAAGTGTGGCAGAGACGACCAGCACGCGATTGTTTTCCAGAACCTGACAGATCATTTGACTGCTCGTTTTTCTGTCACGAATCAGCGGCAGAATCGGTTCATCGTCTTCGAGTTCATCTTTCCCGGACGCACTGTCAAACAAATGTAACCGGAAATCCGCATCGGTGTAGAGCAGACATCGTCCTACCGTGACCACAGATTCAGAGTCGCCGATGGCCAGCCGTCCGGACCCCAGCAATCGTCCATCGCGGGTGTTGAAACGTTCGTAACTGCGGGAATCGCTTCCCATGACAATCGTGGCGTGGCGATCACCGGCGATCCTTCGGACCGAAGGTTCGCTGCCACGATCCATGATTGCCTGGTCGCTCTGCGACAGGGTCCGTTTGCGACTCCAGACATCATCGCCTGTCAACGGGTCGGAGCAATGCAGCTCGTCGGCAAAGTGCCAGATGAAGTGATCGGCACCCAGAGAACCAAATTCCACTCGGTGTACATCCTCTTCGCCCTTGCGGAAACGCCTGGTCCACAGGATCCCCGCCTCACCCGGAATCGGACAGGAAATCATGGCAATTTCATGCGTACTACAGACGGGGAACATTCCCGGCGTGAAATCACCATTCGACAATGGCACAAACCGACCGGTCGTATGATCGGTCGGAAATGGCAAGGCAAGCTGATCTCGCACAGATCCATCCAACGGATCAATGGAAATCACCTTTGCAGAATTGTCAGTCTCGCTTGACAGATAAGTGTTCATCCCGCAATGTTTGGGAAGTGGTTCGAACCAGTCCTGGCGATGTGTCGCTTCAAATTCGGCATCGAGCTGTCGCGTGCATGGTACCAGCTCAAATGCCAGTGGCTCTGACACGTTGGACGTGATTCCGGTCTCTGGTGATTCTGAATTGCTGATGATGCGACCCGGATTCTCGTCCGAACTATCGATCTGCTCCGGTCGGCTTCGATATAAGTTGGTGTCTCGAAGTGTCCTCAATTGCCGCAGGAAATCTGATGCCTTTCCGAACGAAGTCTTGTCTGCGGTCTCTGAAGCCTCGCACCATCGAATCAGAAAAACCTCTGCGGCGGCGTATTCACCACAACTGATCAGACGATTGGCAAGTCTTTGACGTGACGCATCATCCGGTATCATTTCAGGATGCTGCAGGGTATCACTGACAAGTTGCCGCAATTCGTGAATTGAGAGCATGTCAACTGCCAGGGTGCTGCTGGGTAAATCGGTGGCAGGATCGTCGAACGACACGGAGGGCTTACGCCCAGCCGCTCGCCGGGACGTGCTATTTGGTAAGTCGATGGCAGAATCGTCGAACAGCAATTCCGGTCGGATGCTCCACTCGTTTGTGAGTCTGATCAACTTGCTCCAGTTACGATTCTGTTTAAGGTCCGCAAAGCCGTTTGAGCGACGGTCCGGGAGAGTTTCCGCCAGGAGTTGAAACACACTCGCTCGGAGAGCCATCTCTGGTGGCAGAGTCAGTTGCGACAGGAGTTCAGCGTCGGGCGGAGTCTGGACACCCGAAGATGCAGATTGTCCCGGCGGCAGCTTTTGCAATGCCTCGCGTCCGATACCGATCGCAAGGCCCCATTGCTGCAGAATGAGTTCGGCGAGCAACTCGTCCAACTGCGGCACGGGCGGGGTGTCTGAATTTCGAGTCGCCACGGCTTCCTTCAACGCCGCCATCGCCGTATCGATATCGCCGTTGATCAGATGTGCCTCGGCCTGAATCAGCAAACGATTTGTCGGGTTGGCAGCCAATGCGGGCAACTGATCGGCGCTTTTCAGCACGACATCAACGCGGGGAAACACGGCGACGCACGTTGGCGTGGACACGCAGAACAATTCATCATCGCTGGAAACAGCTCCGTATTGTGCCATCGAATTTTTGGGCAGCTCGGCGACCGACTGAGGTATCAACGTGCCTGTCGATAGATTCACCGTGAGTGCCTGACCGGATCGCATGGGAATCACGCAACGATCACCGTGACATCCGGCACGTCCACTGCCGACTGGAATCTGCACAACCCAGTTCTGAACGCCGGTCTGTAAATCCACGCTGCGGCAATGACGATCTCCGACGAGGACTACCTGACTTCCGGAAATTCCCGCGACATAATAGTCCGGACTACCGCCGACTTCTCCGACACCAAACGCACGGCGCGAAGACTTCCACAGAATTTCACCCGTCTCCAGCGACAGGCCGTACAATGAAACAGACGCATGATTGCCACAGACCACAATTCTGTCGGAAATGCACGGCACGAGAATTGACGGAGTTGAAATCGGGATCTCGTCAGGCGGCAATCGCCAGCCGAATCGGAACTCAGGCGTGAGCGACGCTTTATCGCGAATCGCCGTTGCCCATTGCAGCGTCCCATCGATTGCACGCACGCCGATCAGCATTCCATCTGCCAGACTGCACACGATTGTCTCGCCGCTCAGAACACACGTGCTCGTACGTTTTGTGAAGATCGACGTGTCAGCAAATGCGATCGCATTTTCGTCGGTGTACGCGAGCGGTTGCCGCCACAACAGCGAACCCGTATTCCTTTGCAGGCAGTTCAGGAATATCTGAATGTCATTCTGCGTCAACACGAAAAGACGAGTTCCCTGGCCGGTGGGAGGTGAGAGAAATCGATGCCCCAACCACGTCTGATCCGCTGCTTCGGAGTCGTCACGAGCGATCGGAATGGCATCTGTCTCGTTGTCATCTGGGCTGGACACCAGCAGCAATGACGATGACTCCGACGATTTCACTTCCACGACCGGATCGTATTCAAAAGGATGACCGTCCCCGATCTGCCACGCCACGATCGGAACAGCGCCAGAACCACGGCGAAGTGCGACCAGCCGGCTTGCCAGGGATTTACGACTCATGCGGTCGTCTTCTTCAATGACAGGAAACCCGTTGCGGTTTCTGATCAGACGGCCCACGGAATTATCAAGATATGGATCTGTGTCTGCGAAAAAGTCGAACCGATCGACGAAGTACAGAAAATCAGAATCAGAGGCCATGAGCCCGAACTCCGGCATCCCATAAATCGGTGCCGCGGCAGCAAGAGGCGACTGCAATCCGTTCCTCGTTCGCCGCGCGGTGTCTTCCACTTCATCATCTGCTCCGTCCAGACGGGGCTGGAATGTGTCGGTGGGAACAGACCACTGTTCCCGCCCGTTTGCGCGATCCAGCGCAATGATGCGAAACGGTGTGCGGATGACGATGCTGTCGTTCCAGAAAACTGGTCGCCAGTTGTTGAAACTCCCCAGGCGGACCTTAGCTTCGGGATCAAACGCCCTCAACAAGTATCCGGTTTCTGGTTGTGGAGCACCGGGAAAATTCCAGATCCTCTCGCGCCAGATCCACAGCGGCTGCGGCCACGGTGGGGCAATTGTGCCGCTTGATGCGGATGCAGAAAATGCCAACATCACGTCGTGCGAAGCTGCGTCATTGGTGTCATTGGTGTTCAGACTGGTCAATTTCTGTTTCAGTCCGCGCAATTGTCGCTGAAGCTCCGCTTGCAGCACAGTGTCGGCGTACATCGCTTCCAACTGACGAACCTGCACGGCAACCTTGCGTGAGTTGCCTTTCAGCAACTCACACGTTAAATCGATCACTTGCGCCCTGATACCACCTTCCGTCAACGGAAACTCGCGCGCCACACGGGCCGCTTCGTGACGACCGACGCGGCGAATCGCGGAGTCCAGTGCCTGTTCGGCAGTGATTCGGTTCGCATCAATCCAGGTGCGTTGAATTTCCGGGGAACTCTGCATGAGCAGCGACAATGCGCGGTCTTGCACGCTGGTGGCAGATTGCGACTCAGAATCCAGCTCAAAGACATCGTGCGGATGTGCAAAAATCGGAAGCAGGGATTCCCGCATCAGTTCGGCATTTGGGAGATCTCGCCCCGATTCGGCTGATCGCAGCAGCAATTCAATCTGTCGGTCCCGAAACAGCTGCTGGGAAAGTACTTCCGGCAGCCCATGTTTCTGCATTGCGGGAAATTCAGCCACCGGGATCTGCTGAGCGAAACAAGTGGCGTCACAATACGTCCATAGAATGCCGATTTGCACGGCACATTGCAGCACACGATTTGTCCACGATTGGTGCATAAATGACCGGGTGCTCCGATTGATGTCGTTTGTTTTGGAAACCAGGTTCAAGTATACAGGGAATTCGCATCAAGCGTGAGAGGAAGTCACGGTTTCCGGCACCAAAGATCCTGCAGGAATGTCAATTCACATGTCAGTCTCAGATCATTCTTTTTCGAAATATGATGACGAAGGCACACCGTCGGACGGCAAATCGTCAACGCCGTCACTGGCCACACACATTGTCAATGGTGTCGAACGGCTGGTGCTGGATGCCATTGAAAAGACAAAGCCACTTGAGGTCGATCCCGCCCGGTCGCAATTGTTTGAATTGTTTGTCGCAGCAGAAGAAGCCGGCCTGATTGCAGACGACAGCAAGGTCGGAGTGTTTGATGGCTTTGACGAGGAAAGTTCCGTCACGGACCTGTCCGCCGATAGTCTGTGCCGACTTCTCGCCCGCCGCTGGGGACTGGACATGGCGGCCCGTGAAGCACAGGCTCTGCAGACGCGCCTGCCGGCGGACCAGCTGGAGCGTATGCGCGTGTTATGGTCCATGATGCGAATGTGGATGGAATGGAGCTATGCGTGGCGACGTTGGGATGAGTTTCATCAAGCGTAGTGGCTTGCCTCCCGGAAGAGCAAGCCTCCGTTTCCGCGACGCTGGATTCCATCCGAAACCACTCCCGCAATGCGACGATTGGGCATCGGAGAAATGCCTCAGAAAATCCCCACGCACTTTATTTGTCGATGAACCCTGGATTTGGCCGTCGGTGCAATCGTGTGAGTTGACTCGGAGGGCTGACGCCCTGCCGCTCGCCTGGGCCAATTGTGATCCGCCAACCGACTTCCTCAAACCGATTCAATTCAACAACTCGCTGAGTTTTGGGACACGCACGACGTCACCGTCTTTGAAGATGACCTTGAAGAAGTCACCGAGTCAGTGTTTGATCGTAAAAAAACCGTGATGGTTCAGCTCACACATGAAGACGCAGAGGTCGTCAAAAAAATTGCGGAGGCGAAGGGCCTCAACGACGCCGAACTTATCCGCGAATGGGTTGTCGAAAAGGCCCACAGCCTTTGAATCCCTGTCAGCGAATTGAATGTGGAGCCAAGGCCCGATGGAGCCAGGCACAGGACAATAGGAATTGTCACACGATTGCACCGGCGACCAATTTGAAATGACGCATAAACCCGTGTCGGATCGCGATGCTCGCTGACCCAGAGAATTGCGAGCAATTCACCAAGAATCGACCACGAGGCTCTGACATCTGCGCGTCCACCGGCGATCAACAGAGCCGAATCTCATCCCGTGGCCGCTGGCCTCTGCAATCCCCTGAACACCGAACACCGAACACTGAAAACTGAACGCTCGCAGCAAAGCTGCGGATTGCGTTTCCCATACGCGACCTGCCGCTGCAACTCCACCGGGCTTCCTGAACAAATGCCTTGAGCTTCGGCTCGGCGAGTTCTCACCGCCACCAGCCCACTCCGCTCAAGCTCGGTCGTTAATCCGCTCTCTCCGCCCGCACTCGTGAAGTCAGAGCCTTAATGGTTAGTCGTTGTTCGTTTTGACGAGATCGCACACGACCTTGATTCGATAGCGGCAAATGCCCGCGTGCCCAAAAGAGCCAATTTCCAGGATTTCGCCTCTGAAAGAAATATATTGAGCAGGAGCGTCGTCCCTGCCCTTGTTCACTCGAACGCCCGCGGATGCAAGGGCGCTGTCGTCCACAACCAGTTTGCAACAATTGCCCGAAGACCCCCATCGTTCGGTGTTCGTTCCGTCGATGAACCAGACGAATCTGCCGACTTCCCAATGTGGAATAAAAAGACCGACAAACAGGCCGATGTAGCCAACCGGATACATATTGAGAATCACGCGATCGCTAATACGGGATTTGGTCCATCGTGCAAATAGTACAACGACAACGGCAGCTCCAACAATTGCGATCGCTCCCTCGGGTGACATTGCGAAGCCTAACGACCAAGATCAGCCGGTTTGCGGGGCTGACTTGTTTTGTGGATCAACAGCCCACGCAAACTCGGCTGCATTTTTTTGTTAGAACCCGTCCAGAATCAACTTCGTGGGATGTATTGGTGTTTCCCGCTTTTTCTTTTGTTCCGGCCCAACGGGCCATTCGTTTTGATAGCCTGGCCCATCGGGCCAGGAAACCAGACCTCATGATCTCCAAAGGCCCAACGGGCCGA
>CAMAVB010000099.1 GCA_945861465.1 Candidatus Kuenenia stuttgartensis | reverse complement strand
CTGCCCGCGACAAAAATGTCGCAGCCAGCTTGGGCACATTGAGCAATCGTGGATCGGCCAATGCCCCCATCGACGGATATAATTAAGTCCTCGCCAGCCAGTGACCGGGCGTCCCGAATCTTGCTGACCACATCAGGGATAAACTTCTGGCCACCAAACCCTGGATGCACGCTCATCACGAGAAACAGATCGCATTCCCCAAGAAATGGCTCAGCAGCTGTAAACGGTGTTCCCGGATTGACCGCAAGTCCTGCGACGACGCCTTTGCGGCGAATCTCACGCAGCAGAGATATGGGTTCTGGTACGGCTTCCAGATGAAACGTGATCGCTTCGCAGCCAGCTTTGATGTACTCGTCCAAGTATCGAGCTGGATCCGCAATCATCAGGTGGGCGTCAAACGGCGTGTTTGTGAGCGACCGTAGCCGCTCAATCACCATCGGCCCATAGGACAAATTGGGTACGAAATTCCCGTCCATCACGTCCAGATGCAACAACGCCGCCGCCGCAGAATCGAGGAGTTCGATTTCACGGTGAAGATTGCCGAAGTCACACTTGAGCATTGAGGGAGCCGCAATCGGCCGCCGAGCCTTCAAATGGCTCAGCATCTCATCGCGAGTAAGCATTAAGAACTGCCGCAAACAGGAATGGAGCGTCTGGTAGAAAGGTTTTCAGACAGGACCCGCGACGCACACTGCTCACGGTTGACGCTCCCGAACGTTCCCATTGGAAGCCACAATTGTCTGGTTATCGTGTTTTCATGTCCAGTGAAACGTTTTGATTCCATCCATCCCGAAACTAAAACTGATCACGTGTTTAGTATTCGTGTTACCAAAGCGCAGGTTTTGCCATTTAGAACAGATATGCTGTGTAACAATGGGTTCAAATGTTCAGTTCATGTAAAAAGTTTGGACTCTAACGAAAACACCGTAGGATGGACATTCATGTCCGTCGAGTACTCAAACAATTCCTTCGAAGTTGAGCCCTTTGATACAAGTGAATCCAGCCACAAAGGCGTGTCGTTCGGTCATATCTCGGACAAGAATGTCCAAGGTACAGAAATTACGAATCAACGTTGCCACGTTGCCTTTGCAACGTTGCGAGGTACTCAGCGGTGAATCGGGCGATTTCAAATTGCCCCGATTGGTAGCCGATGGCTTTGAGCGCCAAGCCGGGATAGTCGCTTCGCGACTCTCGTCTGCTGCTCCTGATCCAGATCGCTGCGATCAGTACCACACCAAAGACGATCGAAATGATCACGGAGGTTGCAGCGGCCCCTGTTCTCGTGTCTACGACATAAACGATTGTCCAAAACACTACTGCTGCACTGAGAGCAAGAATGATTCCGGTGATCCACATCCTTCGCTTCAACCTGCGACGCACAGTGCGATGCAGGTACGATATTACAACGCATTTCGGGCAAAATATCGCGATACCAAAGATCACACACTGAATAGTCCCCATCCCGACAAGGGGCAACCATTTCATACTCTGAAGTTGCCTTGGGATGACACTTGAGAACGTGTTCGGAAACAAAGTCGCAATCGGCACAAGTGCCATGATTGCCGGGAAAACAACGAATAGGAATCTTGCGAACAGCGGTGTCCAGGCGATTCCGATTTTGTGTTGTGCAAGATTCTCAGTCGCCCCCGTGACCAGACAAACTTTCGGAAGTTCCAGCCGCGATCGGCAGCGAATGCCTTTGTCGGTCAATTGAAATTCGTTATGCGTCGCGCCTCGCTGTGGCGAGGCCTGCGCAGTTGGTACCGAGTACGGATTGTCATCGTCGATCGTCATCGATTTTACCACGCATTTGCAGGAGCTGCCGTTCTGGAGTACAGATTGTTGCATGAATCATCAAACAAGCCGACCTGATTCCACGGCGCAATGGCGGATTTCAGCCATTCGGCAAACTCGGACGCTGTGGCGTCCTGGGAGGGCGTTGAACATCTGAGCGGAATGGCGCTAGCTACCGGTAAATGTTTCTGACGGCCGTGTTTTTCACCGGCGGCTAGCGCCGTGCCGCTCAGGTGTTCCGCTGCGGCTTTGCGACGCGCAACACCCAATCGTTGCCGGGCCTCGCGCAGCATGGAACGAAACGCCACATCGTTTGCTCGCAGGAAACTCACGTCGCCGATCTTTGCTGCCGGAGTTTGTTCCATACTCGTCGCGGCCGCGAAGTAGAGCATGCCCCAGAGGCACCAAAGTCGAAACGACGGAATGGCTTCGTAACAGCCTTCGACCAACTCATCGACAAATCGGATCTCTTCAATCAGCGAATCGGAGTATGCTCGCAGGCGTTCTTCGCGTTCCGCAATGTCGCTCGTCGTGACCAGAATGTCGGCCAGACGCGAAATGCTGAACAGCGAATGCGCGATCCCGGTGCTGTGCAACGGGTCGATGAATCCGACCGTATTTGTGATCGCCGCCCAGTTACGACCAGCACCCTGCCCTGCGAGTCGCTGAATGCGTTGGGTGCTCTGAAGCCCTGACTCGGGCCTGATGATCTTTGCCTTCCGGAACTGCCGCGTCAGAAAAGGCGATCTTGCGATTCTCCAGTTCCATTCCTCCGTCGGCGCTGCGAATTTCTGTGGGACTCGATTTGCTTCCGGACGTTCATCAATCATGAAACCTGCGCTCAGCGAATCGTCATCGAAACGCAGTTGCCACATCCAGCCATCCGGCAGCACTTGATGCACTGCCGCGTCATCGCAGTGATACGGGAACGGATCGACATTAATGGAACTTTCCCGCAGCAGTCGCTCGCATGTCGCCGCCGAGTCAAAGTGTGCGAAGATTGATCGCGAGTTTGTCTTCAGGAGATGCGTGTGATCAGGGATGTTCAGAAAATTCAGCATGCCATTCGGTGAACCGGTGGCGTCGATCAGAAAGGGAGCCTGGATGTTGATCGACTGCTGATCGGAGTCAGATTTCCGTCGGCGGAGCGACGGGTCTACGGGACCAGCGGCTGATCCCTCAAGCGCCCATTGGTTGTCGTGCTGATTCAAGGAATACTGACATTGCTGAAATGTTATGACCCCGGATGATTGTGCCAGTTCGAACAGAAACTGATCGACATCGCTTCGCAACCAATGCGTATCGGAATGCTCGTCATCGACGCTGGCCGACACCAGTAAGCGTCGTGCATCAAAGTTGTTTGGGCTCAAATCGTCGCCGGCAGTCTGATCGAGATACGTGAATCCTCGTTTTTTCCCGCACAGCACTTCAGGGTATTCACGCTTCCAGGTTCCCCAGTGACACAAGGGCCGCAGTTCCGGAAGGCCGTAACGCTCCACCATCTGAGCCAGAGTGCGATCAGCCAGCGGTGTCGAAGATTCTCCGATCGCAAACCTCGGATGCCGACTGCGATCCACCATGGCGACTGACTTCCCCGCGCGAGCCAGGATCAATGCCAGCAGACTACCGCCAAAACCGGAACCGAGGATGAGGATATCTGTTTTCATGTTTTGTAGCCTGGACACTCATGTCCGAGTTTGCAATCAAAAATCATGCACAAACCGGCAATGACGGTGCTGCGGAATCCGCTCAACCGAAGACGGACAGGAATGTCCATCCTACATAACAATCGCCTCTTGCTGCAAATTCATCGCCTCAAGCCTCGCGAACTGTATTTCAGCGTCTGCCGGACTGTCCGCGAACTGTCGCGCGTCCCACAGATCCGCAAACACGCGACCTCGTTTCCACGAAAGACATTCTCGCATCACTACTTCCAGTGACGACAATCGAGGTGGCGTGAACAGACCTTGTTGTCCAAGTTGCTCCATCATTCCATTGCCTGCCCGTACCGGGATTATGGCACAACAGCTAACGCCGCAGTCAAATGCAAAGCGAACCGACTCAATCGCCCGTTCGATCCCCTGCTCTTCCGATGTCCACGGCGGTTTCAACAGCACGAAGGCTCGGACACGGATCTGCGCCTTCAGCAGAAGTTCGCAACTGTGAGCAAAATCGTCAACGTTCATCTGCTTGTTGAGCCTGGCCAATGTCGGTGCATGAGATGTCTCAAGACCCAATGCAATTTCCAGTTGCGTGCCCAGCAACGTCTGAAACTCACCACAACGTGCATCACACAACCGAGGATGATTCTCAATGATCACAGTCGCAAAATGTCGAACCTGGTTTGCGATTTTCGGCAGGTTAGCAGTCGGAATGGCCTTCGGGTCGAAGAAATTGCCGCTGTTGTAAAGCTTCACATGCTTTGCTGGCAGCAGTCGGGACAATGCAAAATCGATCTGGGCAGGGATCGCCCCGAGCGGAACGGTTTCCTCTGTCGTATTTCTCCACAGATCGCACATCAGGCATCGGAATGGACATTCGCGATTCGTCAAAAAGATCGTCGAGACATCGTCGATAACACCATCGGCAGAAAACTCCGGCTCATTCAAAAAATGATACGGCCTCCACGGATCCACGACATTGCGCGGACCGCGAGCGGCAAGAATGGAACGGTTCGTGGCAGGAATTTCGAGGTTCATATTTCTCAGATCCGGTGGCAGTTACGGCTTTTTATGGCCTCCACTACACTTCGTCCATGCACTGGTTCACTTTGAGTTTGCTTTCCGCAGGCTTCCTTGGATTCTATGAAATCGCCAAGAAAGTATCTGTTCGCGACAATGCCGTCCCGCCGGTCCTCTACTTTAACGTCCTCACATCAGCACTTCTCTGGCTGCCGTTCGTGATTCTGTCGCGGGCAGCGAATCAAGCGATTCCGTTTGAGATGCTGAAAGTGGACGCACTCTCATGGACGATGCATGGTCAGTTGTTTCTCAAGGCAATGATTGCCGGGACGTCGTGGATCTTCGCAACTTTTGCGCTCAAGCATCTGCCGATGTCCATCGCCGCCCCGATCCGCGCCAGCAGCCCGCTATGGACGATCTTCATTGCGACAGTCGTGATGCACGAACGCCCCTCGCCGATGCAGTGGCTGGGTGTTGCCATCATCCTGATTTCTTTCTGGGCTTTCTCGCTGGTCGGCCGACGAGAAGGTATCCACTTTCACCGCGATCGCTGGGTCGGCTTCATGCTGTTGGCCACGCTGTTGGGCGCATTCAGCGCACTGTACGACAAGTTTCTGCTGCAGAACAAAGACATGCGACCATCCACTGTGCAGGCCTGGTTTTCAATCTATCTTGTCGTGTTTATGACGCCGCTGATGATTCACTGGTTACTGCGGCGCAGGAAACTGGAACCATTTCAATGGCGCTGGGCCATTCCGATGATCGCAATCCTGCTCCTCATCTCCGACTTTCTTTATTTTTCCGCGATTGCTGACAAACAGGCAATGATTTCACTGATTTCACCGCTGCGCAGAACGTCCGTCATCATTGCCTTTGTCGCCGGAATTCTGATGTATCAGGAGAAGAACTGGCGGGCGAAGGGTGTCTGTATCGCGGCGATTCTGGTCGGCGTCTATGTGCTAAGTCGTGCGCCGTCACATCCCCGAGCAAACTCGGCAGCCCTATCCCAAACTCCGGCATCTGTGATTCACGAACGCGGAACCCGGGGATTGGAACGAAAGTGACATGCGGCACAGCGTTGTCTCAATGGCAATCGCATTCAGAGAAATGACGCTGCCTCCCGGCGTCATGCCGATGTACAGACATTGGCAGGCTGAGGGATCGTTCGAGAACTTTACGAGTTGCCGTTCCTGAGTCGTCGGAGTTCATCTTCCAGTTCACGCACACGATTTTCGGCTGCGATGCGGGCTGCCTGTTCGCGTTCCTTCTCTTTCCGCTCGCGTTCCTTCTCTTCGCGTTCGCGGACCTGAGCGGATTCCGCCCTGAACTTGGCCAGTTCTTCAGCTTCCGCTTTGGTCAACTGTTCGATTCCAGTTTCGGAATCGACAATTACCAGGTCGAATTCGCTCAGAAACAGATCGATACCCAGCGTCCTGCAACTGATTCGTCCGCCGATGGTCGGTATTTCATGCAGATCACGATTGGTCGTCAAGCGATAGCCTTGCAGTGGTGGCTCCAGGTAATCGGACGTCGGGTCATAGAGGAAATACTCCTGAACGCCCATCTGCTCATAAATCGTTAACTTGTCGATGTAATCGACCGAACTGGTGCTTCGCGAAGTGACTTCGAACACCACGTCCGGGACGCGCAGTTCTTTCCACGTCTGAAACGTCCGACGACGCTGAGGATCGCAGTCCAACACCACAAAGCAATCCGGGACAACAAACTTTGACGGCGTCCCTTCCACGTAGTAAACCAACAGGTCACTGGCAATATACACGCGCTGGCCAGCGTAACGCTGTCGGAAGATCTCCAGAAGGCGAACCATCCAGTCTCGATGAAGATCTGTCTCACCCATGGGCTTTCCATCGGATTCCGGGTATTCAATTTCGTTCTGAATCGTCACCGAACTCATGACTTTAGCACCTCTTCCGGGAACTCGGACATGCTGGATTCTACCTGACCAGCCATCTCACAGTCACTAGCGATTGCGGATTTACTTGTGAATCAATGTGAGGGAGCCTTCCAGCCAGCCCGAGTGCGTTGCGGACAAAAACCTGTATTACAACCAGACTGTCATTGATGACTCAAAGCATGAACCGCTGCATTCCACAGCGGTTGCGGCATCAGAAACAGAGCCAGCGTAGCGACGGCGCAGAGGCAACCAGCGATCCAGGCGGCGGGTTGGCGAGCCGTTTCGAGGACGACAGTGGATTGTTCGAAGTACATAGCTGAGATCAGTCGCAGGTAGTATGTCGCAGCAATCACGGCGTTCACGGCGAGTGTGATTGCGAGGATGCGACCGTCCGCAGTGCCTTCAGACCATGCGGCCAGAAACAGGTTCAGCTTCGCCAGAAAGCCTCCCGTCGGCGGCAATCCGCTGAGTCCGATGAGGCAGACTGCCATCATCAGTGCGATCGCAGGCTGGCTCCTGCTGAGTCCTGACAGATCTGACAAGGAACGCAGCGGTCGTGCAAATGTGCCCGCGGCGGAGATCAGGGCGAACAGTCCAATCGTCATGATGCCGTACATCGACAAATAAAACAGCAGCGAGGCAACGCCACTGGTTCCTGCGGATGAATTTCCCACAGTCAGTCCGACCAGCATGTAACCCGCATGCGCAATGCTCGAGTAGGCCAGCAGTCGCATCAGACTGGTCTGACGCAATGCCAGCAGGTTGCCGACGAACATGGTCAGAATCGCAAGGACCATTAGCACGACACGGACCGCACCAACGGGCATCCAGTCCGTAAAGCCAGCTTCACCGAAACAGACGGGAAGTAGTCTGAGCAGCGCGGTAAAGCCGACGACTTTCGGCACGAACGACAACATGGCGGCAGACGATGGCGTGACGCCCTGGAACACATCCGGGGCATAGAAGTGAAACGGTACTGCGGTGAGTCGAAAACTGAGTCCGGCAATGATCAGAACCATCGCCAGTTGAAACATGCCAAGGTCTGTCGTCACCGAAGCGGCGGATATCTTCTGCGTGATCGCAGTGAGATTGGTGGTTCCGGCAATTCCGAAAACCCAGCTCAGACCATACAGCACGAAGGCCGATGAAAAGATGCTGAGCAGGAAGTATTTGATCGTCGCTTCGTTGGACATCCAGTCGCGCCGTGCAAGAAACAGCAGGATATAGGTCGGGATACTGACGAGTTCCAGTCCCAGAAAAATGCCGACAAGGTCATTCGACAGAGCGACAAAGTTGACGCCGGCAAGGATAGCCAGCAGGCAGGCATGGGCTTCTGCGGCGTGGCCATCATCGATCTGATCCCACAGAAGCAGAGTCAGTAACATGCCGCCGACCAACGAGACGCCGCGTACGAACCACACGAATTCATCCGGTCGAAAAGGCCCTGCCCCGGCTTCCAGAATGGGAGCCTTCGTCCAGGCAAACATGGCGGCTCCGAGAGCCAGCAATGACAGAATTCCCCAGCGGTGTCGTAAACCGACCGGTGCCTTGCCTGTTTCGCTCACAAGGAACGGTCCGGCAAGAAACATCACGCAGACAGTCGCCAGCAGAATAATCTCTGGAATAATCAGACCGGCAGCCTGATTGATGGCTTGATATGGAGGCACTGGGAAAAATCCCCGGAGAATTAAGTGAGGACAAACTATGGAATGGATATCGCAGTGTTGTTGTTCTGCACGTTTGAGTTGTTCTGAACGACCTCCACGTTTGAGATCTCGTCCTGATTCTCGAACAATCCTGCGACGGCTTTGATATCCGGTTCGATGATCCTGATCAGTCCAGCCGGGCTGACCCCGATCCACAGACACATCACCATCAGCGGAGCCAGCGCGAGGAATTCGCGCGGATTCATGTCGGTGATTTCATCGTCACCGTGTCCAGCATGGTGCGGTTCCTTCAGAGTCCCAAAAAACACGCGCTGCACGGCTGTCAACAAATACCAGGCACCCAGCACAACTCCTGTCGTTCCCAGGGCTGCGTAAAGCGGGTTGGCTTTGAACATGCCCGCGAGTGACAGAAATTCACCGATGAATCCGTTCAATCCCGGCAGGCCGATGCTCGACATGGAAATGAACACCATGCTGCACGCGATCATGGGCAGCTTTGAGGCAAGCCCACCCAGATCGTCCATCATGCGGGTGTGATAACGTTCGTAAATCATACCGACAATGATGAACAGGGCTCCGGTTGATAAACCGTGATTGATCATCTGCAGCACGCTGCCAGTGATGCCTTCGGTATTGAGTGCAAACAGGCCCAGCATACAGAATCCCAGATGTGCCACAGAGCTGTAAGCAACCAGCTTCTTAATGTCCCGTTGAGCCAGTGCGCACAATGAACCGTAGATGATTCCGATCACAGACAAGAGCCCGATGATGGGTAGTCCCAATTCAAGACAAGCCGCTGGAAACAGCGGCAGACAGATCCGCAGAAAGCCGTAGCTTCCCAACTTCAACAGCACTCCCGCGAGCAGTACGCTGCCTGCCGTCGGGGCTTCCACGTGAGCCAGCGGTAACCACGTGTGGAACGGAAACACGGGGACCTTGATAAGAAAGCCAGCTGCCACAGCAAGGAACAATGTCATCTGCATTGCTTCAGGCAGCGGACGAGTCGCCAGCCATGCCGAAAGTGCCGGGAGTGACGTTGGATTGGTCAGTCCTGCGTTCGACGTATAGACAACGACATAGATCAATCCGGACAACGTGACAAGGCTTCCTGCCAGAGTGTACAGGAAAAATTTGATCGCCGCCCACTTTCGTTCCGGTCCGCCCCAGATGGCGATCATGAAGAACAACGGAATCAGCGTCATTTCGAAAAACACGTAGAACAGCACAAGGTCGAACGAACAGAAGACACCAATCAGTCCCGTCTCCAGAATCAATAACGCCGCATAGAACTCAGACGCTCGATCCTGAATGGCTTCCCAGGAAATCAACACACTGCACACGGTGAGCAACGTCGTGAGGGCGATCATGGTGACGCTGATACCGTCGAGCCCGAAGTACATTTCCAGCTGCATGCGTTCGCCGGTCTTCAGCCACGGCTCCCGGTATTCGACGAGCGGTTGTATGGCCGAGGCAGGATCAACACTCGACGCCAACGGTGTCACTCCGGATTCCAGTGGATCCACAACATGGGCGCGATACTGAACCAGCAGCAGCCCGGAAAACAGCAACGCGGCCACACTGCCACAACAGGCCACCCAGCGGGCGCTGGATTGATTAAGCGACGAACGAAACAGCATCAGCAGCATCGCCGTCGCCGCCGGGATCGAAAGTGAGATAAACAGAAGAGCGATCATAGAAACTCTGATCCCTTATGACATATGGCTACCACCCTATCCAGAACTCGCGAGAGGTTTGAGTAGGATATGGGCAGCTCTAGCGGAACACACATTCTTCTAAAGTTCCTTGCATTCTTACTCCTAATCATAATCTTAATCGCATCTTCGTTCGACGGTGTTTGGGATTTCACCAGTAGACAGTTCCCTCAGAGGAACCGATTAGGATTAGGATTAGGATTAGGATTAGGATTAAGATTAAGATTAGGATTAATTCAACAGGAACCGTTCCCGGTGGCTAGCATCATTCCGCTGGTGAGCGAATCAAAACATCGTCAGCACTAAAACCACTGCCGCCACAACACCCACCCACATCACACCGGCGTACGATGAAACAACACCGCCATGCAACTGGCGTGGAATAATACTCAGGGATTTCGGCACTTTGCCGACGGTATCCACGATGCCGTCAATCAGGTACTTATCAACGAGTGTGGCCAGGATTGCGATACCTCGAAGCGGCAGGACGATCATGCCTGTAAAAATCTCGTCCAGAAAAAACTTGCCCTGTGAAATCAGGTACAACGGCCTCATCGCCCTTGCGATCGACGCCGGAATCGCCGGGGACGCCACGTAGAACATCCATGCAAACCCGATCCCGGCAAGTGCAATCACACTGCTCATGAACATGACGCTCCAATGCAGATGATGCTCAAGCTCCGGTGTCAAACCCATCGTCTTTTGCAGGTAATCGCCAAACAAATGCGTCGGCCCGACAATCAGACCGATCCCAGCCGCGCACACTGCAAGAGTTCTCAACGGCCAAGCCATGATCGGCGTGGCTTCGTGAGGATGATGTCCCGCTTCTTCGGGATATCTTTCAGGTCCCCAGAACGTCATGAAATACGCCCGAAAGGTATAGAACGCGGTGAGAAACGCAGTTCCGATCGCAATGGCTCGGATCACACCAAAGTACAAACCGTGTTCTTGACTGTGCGACGCTTCTTTCAGAACAGCAAGAATGTCGTCTTTACTCCAGAATCCTGCCAGCAACGGAACGCCGGCCAACGCCGCCGCTCCGACAAGGAACGTCCAGTGCGTGATCGGCAAGGCGTGCTTCAGACCACTAAAACGTCGCATATCGATGACGTCGCCCATCGCGTGCATCACGCTGCCTGCGGCCAGGAACAACAATGCTTTGAAGAAAGCGTGCGTGAACAGATGAAACATTCCCGCCGTCACGGCCGGTGTCACCAGTTCGGCGCCTGCTGCACCACAGCCAAGTGCCATGAACATGAATCCCAGCTGGCTGACAGTGGAATAAGCGAGGACACGTTTCAGGTCCGTCTGAGTCAACGCAGTCAGTGCAGCGATCGCCGCGGTGGCCGCTCCGATGCCAGAGACTGCCATCTGTGCGTATGGTGCCATTACAAACAGTGGCGTGCATCTGGCAACAAGATAAACGCCTGCGGTCACCATCGTCGCCGCATGGATCAATGCGCTGACGGGCGTTGGTCCTTCCATCGCGTCCGGAAGCCAGACCTGCAAAGGGAATTGAGCCGACTTACCCATGGCTCCAAGGAACAGACAGAAGCAAATGAGCGGAATTCGTCCCGGATTCTGCAGGGCTACTACTTTAATGAGTTCGGTATTACCCAACACATCGACGAAATTCAAGGACTGAAACGGTCGAAATAAGACGTCCGACCCTGGTATTTGAAACGTCGTTGTCCAGATCAGGAAGATGCCCATGATCAGACCAAAGTCGCCGATTCGATTGACGACAAACGCTTTCTTTGCAGCTGCAGCTGCCGAGGGCTTTTGGAACCAGAATCCAATGAGCAGATAACTGCAGAGTCCCACAGCTTCCCAAAAGACGAACAGCAGAATAAAGCTGCCGGACAAAACCAGCATGCACATCGAAAACACAAACAGTGACACCGCTGCAAAGAACCGCGGATAACCCGGATCATGGCTCATATAGCCTGAACCAAAGACTGCCACCAGCAGACTCACGCCGGTCACCATGGTGAGCATGATGGCCGTGATGGAGTCAGCGCGAAGTTCAATGTCAGCGTGCAGCGAACCAACGGAAAACCATTCGAATCCAGACGCCATCACTTGAGGACCGGCTGCTGACTGGGCGATTGCCACTTCACCTTTCACTGGTGTTGCGGCTTGCTCGACTGACGGCAGAATCTTCAGCAGCAGAATCAAAGAACACACAAAAGACACCGCCAGCGCCGACCAGCATGGCAGATGACTCTTGTAGCGCAGCAGCTTTGGTCCCAGCAATGCGGTAATGATCGCTGCGAGCAGCGGAGCCGCTGGAATCAGCCACAGGACTATCTGTTGAAGTTCTTCAGTCATAGCAGATAACTCAAACCATTACGATCAGACGAAAAGTACTAATAAAAATGCGGGTATTCAGTAGGCCGGACCAAGCGCAGCGCCGTTCCGGCATTCGCTCGGTGTGCCGGAACGGCGCTGCGCTTGGTCCGGCCTACGTTAATTTGAAGCTCTTGCCAATTTCCTTGTTCCTGTTTCTGCTGGCTTGAAGTGCGATCACAATTCCTAAACCCGCGTCGCCGTCGGTCCAGTCGATGGGGTCGTGCGCGGCGGATCTTTTGGAGCGATGCCTGCCGGAGTCAGCGTTGGAATGTCGTCATACGACGACAGCTTGCCTCGTTCTGCGGAAGAATCGAAATCCGGCCCTGACATATCAGACTCCCGCAATTCAGACCACAACTGAATATCCAGCGAATGCGATTTTCTGTACAGCGACAGAACCAGTGACAACGCCAGTCCCGCTTCGCACGCCGCCACCGTGAGCGTGAAAATTGTGAAAGCCTGACCTTCGTTTGTCTGATGCATGTTACCAAATGTGACCAGTGTCAATGAGACACCATGCAGCATCAGTTCTGCCGACAGCACCATCAATATCAGATTGCGGCGGGTTAAAAAACCGATTGCACCGAGTACAAATAGTCCGGCACCCACCAATAAAAATCGTTGCTCATCCGGTGTCATATCGCACCCTGCTCTCTACGCGGTGCGATGGCAATGGCTCCGATGCTGGCGACCAGCAACAGCGTTCCGGCAAGTTCCACCGCGAATAGATAATCACCAAAAAGAGACTTTCCGAGTCCCTTCAGATTGCCGACCGGAGTTTTTCCTTTGGCTTTGCTCATGACATTGCCGGGCATGACCGGCACGATTACCGGGGGCTCCGGAGACAGGTTGAATGTTAAAGACATGTTACCTGCGATCGGAGCGGAGTCTGCTGATGAATCGGCAGCAACCACCACCGGCCGGACAATATCAATTTTCTCTGACTGCAACGTCAGCGATATTGCCCCCAGCAACACAAATGCGGAGATCGTGGCGAGCAGCGACTGGCTCGACCGCTGGTCATAACCTGCCGCTCCACTTTGCTGAGCGAGCATGATGACAAACAGAAATGTCACGATCACTGCCCCGGCATAGACGATAATCGTTGCTGCAGCGAGGAATGGAGCATGCTGCAGCAGAAACAATCCGCAGGTGCTTAAAGTGGCGAGTGCAAACCACAATGCGGCGTACACAGGATTGCGAGCCGTGATCATTAGAACGCCGCTCATCAACGCGCCGATCGCGAAAACCCAGAACATGACATCATCCGCAAGTTCTGACTGAGTCTTCCCACACGAAAGGCAAAACGTCACCAGTCCCAAAGCGACGATTAACACACCGATCTTGTGCGGTCGCGGTTTACTGGCTCTCCTGCCGGGCATGAGCCATAGAATTCCGACGGCCCATAGTACGAGACCGACGATTGTCATCGGATGTTCCTGAGTCCATGTCATCATGAGCGGGACTCCTGACTGGAGTGAATCACGCCCGCTGTTGCATTCTTCGCCGATCGGTCAGAATCCGGCACAACAGTCGCCGGTCCAAGTGTTGGCAGAGAACTGAACTCTGCGGCCGGCCCCAGAATCCCGCGCTTCGTTCGTACAGGATCGCGAGGGTTGTCCTTTGTCTGGTCGTACACTCCCAGCAGCTTCTCCCGGTCGTACATCAGCGACTCACGAGTTTCCCCCGTAAGGTCGTAAATATGAGTCAGCTCAATCGCGTCCACAGGACATGCTTCTTCACACATGCCGCAATAGATACAGCGAAGTTCATCCAGCACGAACGACTTCGGAAACTTATCACGATCCGGCCAATCGGGCGGAGCGGCCTGAGCTTCGATTGAGATGCAATTCGCCGGGCACGCTGTGGCACACATCATGCAGGCCACACATTTAACGCGATCCTTTTCGTCCCGATTCAAGCGATGCACACCGCGATAGTGCAACGGAAGATCGGGCTTCACTTCAGGATACTGTTGCGTCACAGTTTTGCGATCGGTCACATGTTTCAGAGTCGTTTTCAGACCCTTCATGATGGCCGGCACGAACGTGGATTCCCAGAAGCCCATCTCCGGCTCTTCGACCCACGTCACCGTTTTCTTCGGTTTTGTTTTTGTTTCAGGCATAAGAAGTGTTCAGTGTTCAGTGTTCAGTTGTCAGATCTCAAATCTGAAATTTGAAATCTCAAATTCGTTCCTGGATTCTTAAGAATTCGGCTACGACAGAAAATTCTAATGGTGTGCCGTGTGGCCTGCATGAGCCACGGCGGGAGCAATCTTCTTCCGTTTCACATAACCCGGTCGCTCCGCCAATTCCGCTTCTCGCAGGCGCGCACTGATCGTGCCCCATGCTCCGAATAACGCCATTGAGCCCACCAGCAGCCACCACTGGCTGAAACCAAAATGTTTGTAGAACATGACCATCACCAGGTTCGCCAGTGACAAAGGGATCATCACCTTCCATGCCAGCTCCATCAACTGGTCAAAGCGAAAGCGAGGAATCGTCCAGCGCAGCATGATCATCAGACAGATAAAGAAAAATGCTTTGCCCGACAGAATCATCAGCTTCACCAGCCACAAGCCCGGATAGGCGCTTGTCGCTTCGGCAATGAAAGGAAAGCTCCAGCCGCCGAGAAACAGAATCGACGTCAGGAAACTGATGGTGATCATGTGCGTGTATTCACCCAGGAAGAACAACGCCCATTTCAGCGCGCTGTATTCAGTGTGCCAGCCTCCGATGAGTTCCTGTTCGCATTCCGCCAGGTCGAATGGCAGGCGATTTGCTTCCGCCAGAGACGCTGTAAAAAACATCAGCGCCGCCAGAGGCTGGAACCAGATATTCCAGCTCAATAAACCGCCGTCGGTCTGCAGTTTCATGATGTTTTCGAGATTCAGTGTTCCGGACAGCAACGCAATTCCGAGCACGGACATCCCGAGCGGAATTTCGTAACTCACGACCTGGGCGCTCGCCCGCATCGCTCCCAAAGCGCTGTATTTGTTATTCGACGCCCAGCCGCCCAGCACAACTCCGTAAACGCCCAGACTTCCGATCGCGAAAATAAAGAGGACACCGATATCGATTCCAGGTGCGATAATAAAGCGGATAAACGACGGCATCGTGGGGTCATTCACTGGCCCGAACGGCACGACCGCGAATGCCAGCATTGCCGTGAATACTGAAATCGCCGGGGCAATCAGAAACAGGACTTTGTCCACATGCGGCGGGATCACATCTTCCTTCAGCAAAAGCTTGATGCCGTCTGCAAGGGGCTGAAACAATCCCATCGGGCCGACGCGGTTCGGCCCGATACGATCCTGCATCCATGCCGACAGCTTGCGTTCGAGCAGAATGAGATAATTGCAGACGCCCGGAATCGCTGCGACGACGACGCCAATGGTCAGAAGAGTGATCAATATTTCTGGCATACGGTTTTTATATCCTGATTGGGCGAGCGGCAGGGCGTCAGCCCTCCGAGCCTTGTCTACACAGTCACAGGCACTGCTTCGTTCAACAACACGCCCTGCCCCTTAAGTTCCGGGCTGGCAATTGCCGCCAGCGCTGGAATCAAAATGGCAATTTCTTTTCGCAGTGCTTCCGTCTGAATCAATCCCTGACGTTCAGCTAGATCCCACAGCAATCGACCGTCCGGACGAGTCCCGTCCGGGCCGCGCACAGAGCGATGAATCAACTGAGCGAGTCCCTTGTGATTCACGAACACGCCTTCACGTTCGACAAATGTCCCCGATGGCAGCACATGAGTCGCATGTTTCAGCACAGGTGACGGCAGAATATCCTGCACGATCACGGTTTCCACTTTACTGAACGCTTCGGCATGGATCTCGGTCATCCAGCCCTCCGGATCGCCGCCAACCAGATATACGGCTCTGAATTGACTGGCGGAGGAGAGCCGCAGCAATTCCTCGAATGGCATGACTTCGTCGGCGAAATGACTCAGCACCGCCTCTACCCCCGCGCGGTTTGGACACTTCTCCGCACGGATTGTAAATTTGACTGGTCCGACAATGTTACCCTTGATGTCTTTCGGAAAGTGTTCGTCCTGACCTTCAATCCGCACAGGGCCGATGGCGAGTGTGACGTCGGCGGCGATTCTCTTCAGGAAACTGCTTAATAAATACGCTTCTTCCACAGTCATCCACGGTGAAAGGACTGCAGCGACTTTGCCCTTGCCACCCTGTGCCGCCTTTGTCAACGCTGCTCGTGCGGAATTCAGCACGGTATCAAAATCTGTGGACGTGACGTGGCCGTTCGTTCTGGTTTCCGGCGACACAAGTCGCTGATCGGAATGCGTATACTTCCAGCCGAAACGGCCAGCGTCGCACATAAAGTGCCCCTGAGCCTTTTCATTGGGACGCGGATGCAGCCGGTAAATGCGCTCTTCATTCTGATCCACTGTGATGCTGCAACCTGTGCTGCAGCCCGGACATACCGACGATGCACTTTTGAGCCACCAGACTCGCTGCTGATACAGAAAGTCTTTACTGCACAATGCTCCCACCGGACACAGATCGACGACGTTTCCCGCCAACGGATTGTTAACCGGATATCCCGGAAAAATGTCAATTTCTTCATGTGACCCACGGCTGACAACCTGCAGTTCAGCCGACCCGCTGATCTCGCGAGTGAACCGGACGCAGCGAGTACACATGATGCAGCGATCGGTGAACAGCGTGATCTGATCACCGATGTAAGTCTTGTCGGGTTTAATGTTCTTGGGTTCGTTCAGACGACTGTAGCCACGACCGTAATTAAAGCTGTAGTCCTGAAGATAACACTCACCAGCCTGATCGCAGGTCGGGCAGTCGAGCGGATGATTCAGCAGCAGGTATTCCAGCGTCGCTTTGCGAGCGTCCTTCACTTTCTGGCTGTCGGAGATTATGACTGTGCCGTCCTTCGCGGGAGTCTGGCATCCGGGCACGAGCTTCGGCTGCATCGCCACGGTGCCGTCCGGTTTCTTGTCGCCGACTTCGACCAGGCACATGCGACAGCTGGCGACGACCGACAACTCCGGATGCCAACAGTACGCAGGGATTTCAACGCCGACTTTCGCCGCCGCCTGGATACAGTTCAGCCGCTCACTCGCGCCGATTTCAACTTCTTTACCGTTCACTAAAACTGTTGCCATGCCGATATCCGGTCCTGTATTTCAAATCTGAAATTTCAAATTTCAAATCTCTCAAGGCTTTGGAAAAGGGGTCAGGAACCAATAGTGCGCAGCACTCGCTGGGCCATTTGGCTATTGGTTCCTGACCCCTTTTCCAAACATTAATGCACTTCCATCAGTTTCTGAGCCGACGTCTCTGTGGCTCGTTTGCTGTTGATGTATTCTTCAAAGTCACCCCGAAACTTGCTGATCGCGTTCTTCACCGGCCACGCAGCGCCGTCAGAAAGTCCACAGATGGTTGTGCCCGGAATAATTCCCATCGACCCGGCAACTTCCATCAGCAAATCGAGATCTTCCAATCGACCCTGACCGATTCGGATGCGAGTCAGGATCTTCGTCATCCATGCCGTGCCTTCACGACACGGAGTACACTGGCCACAGGATTCATGTGACATGAATCGGCAGCAGTTGAACAGGACATCGACCATGCTCGTCTGGTCGTCGATTACCACGACGGCTGCTGTCCCGAGGCCCAGACATCCGACCTTGCCGGGGCCAGCGAAATCGAGCTTCGTATCCAGTTCCTTGTCGGACAAAAATCCCATGCTGATGCCGCCTGGCACAACAGCTTTGGCCTTACGGCCTTTCCAGACCCCGCCTGCGTGCTCTTCAATCAGTTCGCGAGCTGTCACGCCCAGCGGCAGCTCAACGCAGCATGGCTTGTTCACATGACCGCTGACGCAATACAGCTTCGGGCCATAACTGCCTGGATCGCGAGGATTGTTCGGATCAGGCGGAACACCGATCGACTTAAACCACGCTCCACCGCGATACAGGATCTGAGTCACACAGCACAGCGTTTCGACGTTGTTGACAATCGTCGGCTTGCGGAACAATCCTTCGATCGCCGGGAATGGAGGCTTAATCCGCGGCCAGGCGCGCTTGCCCTCCAGACTTTCAATCAACCCCGTTTCTTCACCACAGATGTACGCACCGGCCCCGCGATGCAGCACGATGTCGAGATTAAAGCCTGTCCCAAGAATGTTCTTCCCGAGTAATCCAGCGGCGTAACATTCTCTGATTGCTGCATCCAGAACTCGATAGCTTCGCCCATATTCGTATCGCAGATACAGGTATGCGTTGCTCGACCGAATCGCATGGCATGCGATCAGGATGCCTTCAATGAGCTGATGAGGATCCTTCTCCATCAGAATGCGATTGTTGAAAGTCCCGGGTTCACTTTCGTCCGCGTTGATGCACAGATAAATCGGACCGGGATGATCCTTCGGGAGAAACGTCCATTTCAGCCCGCACGGAAAGCCCGCACCCCCTCGACCGCGCAGCCCGGCATCCTTGACGACGTTCGTCACATCGCCTGGTGCCATGCTCAGGAATTCCTTGATCCGCGCGTAGCCACCATCGGCCTTGTACGTCGCCAGCGACGTACTGTCCGGCTTGTTGATTCGAGCGAACAGAACAGGTTCAAACTTTGCCACAACGGTCCTCTGATCTTGTGATTACGGCAATCCTGCAATTCATCTATGTAAGCGGCTCGGCGCTAGCCGCCGGTGACTTCAATTCAAACCAGCAGTTGCGACTCCGGTGGCTAGCGCCATTCCGCTCACAATTTTTCAATCAACGCCGACACCAACTCCGCATTCATATCCATATGGCACTCATCATCCACCAGAATGCAGGGCGCCCCTTCACAAGCTCCCAGGCATTCCGCAAATTCCAGAGTCACCTTGCCATCGGCTGATGTTTGTCCAGGATGCACGTGAAATTTATCGCAGACTTTTTCCAGAACTTCTTCACCACCACGCAACATGCATGAAATACTGCGGCAGACCCAGATGCGATGATTTCCGAGGGCGTGTTTTTCATCCTTGAAGAAGTTGTAAAACGACATCGTGTCGTGAACTTCCGCAGGATGCAGTTCCAGCAGCTCCGCGATCCCGACAATTGCTTCCGTCGAGACTGCCCGCCTCGCATCATGCACGATGTGCAGCGCTGGAAGCGTCACCGCACGTTTGTTCGGATATTTTGGAAACTCCTGACGAATCCGCTCACGGAGTTCTTCACTAAGAACACTCATGGATCAACTACCTCCTGCCGCCTCGTAAGGTGTGACCAGCGAAGCGCAGGCACACCAGAATGTCTACAATTCCTAAAGCCTGGTCTAACGATCTAACTCCGCCGCAATAATGTTGAGACTCCCCAGCACCGCCACCACGTCGCTGAGCTGATGATCCTTTATCATGTGTGGAAACATGGCGAAATGAATGTACGATGGCGGGCGAGTTCTTGCGCGATACGCGCGAGTTTCTGCGTTGCCCACGATAAAGAAACCCAGTTCGCCGTTCGGTGATTCCGTCGCCGCGTAGACCTGCTCACGCGGCACAGTGTAACCCTTGTTCGGCATGATGACTTCGAAGTGCTGAATGAGACCTTCGATACTGCGATAGACTGACGGCTTTGCGGGCAGAACCATGTCGCTATCGACAGCAATATTCACTGGTCCGCCCGGGATATTTTCGATCGCCTGTTCGATGATTTTCAGGCTTTGCAGCAATTCACCCATTCGCACCAGATATCGAGCATAGCAGTCGCCGTTCTTAGAGCAGACGACATCAAAATCCAGATCTTCGTATGCGAGATACGGTTCATCGCGACGCAGGTCACGCTCAATCCCGCTTGCGCGCGCAATCGGGCCGCTGGCACTCAGGTTCACTGCGTCTTCGGTACTCAAATAGCCAATTCCCTTGGTGCGATCGACGAAAATGCGGTTCTTCGTCAGCAGGCGATCCACTTCGGCGTAGACCTTTGGGAATTCCTGAATGAACTTGCGAACACTGTTGATCCAGTCCATGTTGACATCGAACAGCACGCCACCGACACGGGTATAGCTGGTGTGGAAACGCTGGCCTGAGGCCATTTCCACAATGTCGTAAATGTGTTCACGCTGCTGAAAAAAATACAGAAACGCTGTAAACCCACCCAAGTCCAGAGCCGTGGTGCCGACGTTCAACAGGTGGTCGTGCATCCGCATGAGTTCAGCAAGAATGGTCCTTAAATACTTGCAGCGCGGTGTGAGTTCAATTCCCAGCAGTTTTTCGACTGCATGATGCCATGAAATCTCATTCGCCAGTGGCGATAGGTAATTCATGCGATCCACAATCGTCACATACTGGTTGAAATCCAGATGTTCGCCGAGCTTTTCAAATCCGCTGTGCAGGTAACCGATGTAGGGCACGGCCTTTAGAACGCGTTCGCCATCCAGCGTCAGCACGAGCCTGAGCGTGGTATGCGTTGCCGGGTGTTGAGGCCCGAAATTCAGCGTCCAGACGTATTCACGCTCCGCCGATTCAGCTTCCAGGTTATCAACGGCAGTTAAGGGCATCGAAAAAAGACCGATGTTAAGTGTGAAATCTTGCAGCTGCGACAACGACGGTTCAGTCACGGAATCTGTTGAGCACGTAACCGGTCACCATCCCATTTACCATTCCCCCTGCGAAAATGGCGATTCAGTCACCGTATGATGAACACCCTGCCCCAAAACGAACAGGGCAGCACGCATGGAAACAATTTTTCCCAATCACCGCATTCTGGCAGAGACTCTGAAAATCACCAGAGACGCCGTTTCGTCGTCGCTTACCTGAGAATCTCCTGTTCTACGTGTGGTTTATTGTCCACTCAATTGCGCAGCACAGCGTTGAGGAGTTTATCCGGTGCGGACGAACTGAGGACCGTACGGAACGTCAGCAACTTTGGAAGCGTCTATTGCCGACAGATTTGAACCGCGAAGAGACGCAAATGAACGCGAATAAAGTCAAAAAACAGCAAAATGAGTTGTTTTCGAGCCATTGTCTCAGAGCCCGCGCCGGTTGAAGAGTCGTATGTCGCGACACGCTTGTGGCGAGCTGCACAAATCCGCTGAGCCTGGAAGATCGCTGCTGCGATGCGTCATCGTTACATGTTTGGATGGTCCCAACTACTGTTCCAACTACTGTTCACGACGACTCGAACAAAAGTTCCTGTGTCGGATGATCCGTTGTTTCTCTTGTGAATTCTGTGCCTCCTTGTGGCCAGCAAACCGTGATTCGCAAACCAAACTTCAACGAATAGTGTTCGCCACAAAAACTCACAAGAATCACAAAAACAAGAACAGGGCGGAAAAACGTTGATTGCAACCTGCGACAGGCATCTGTTCAACTTTCCTTGCGAGCGAAGCCTGCGCCCTTCATTTGTCGCTGAACTCCTTTTGTGCCGATCTTCGCCGGATGCTATTTGTTGTGCCAGAGCCATTTGACGGCACAATGGCCGTCGCAATTCCACCGAGGATCGCAGCGGAGGCAAATGCTAATCTCATGTCAAGGTGGGTGGCACAAATGTTCCTCGCAGATGTTCCTCGGTCAAGGACAGTCAATTCCTCGCAACGGTTCCTTTCCGGAGTCGCATTGTGTCAAACTGTGCCCTACACTTGCGCTGCGTTTGCTCGCGAAACGTCAGCTTTTGGAAGCGTTCCGAGCCATTCCGGAGTTTGATCCTGATGCAAAACCCAACGTCTCATAGTTCAGATTGGACTCGCCGGCACCTGCTCACGACAGGAACCGCAGGAATCCTTGGAATGTCGTTGCCTCAGTTGTTGGCAGCGGAATCCGGCAGCGCGACGACGGATACCGCATCAGCGAAACGAGTCATCGTCATTCTGGAACAGGGCGGTTTGTCCCACATCGACACGTGGGATCCAAAACCGGATGCGGTGGCTGAACATCGAAGTCCGTTTCGACCGATCTCGACAACCGTCTCAGGAATGCAGTTCACCAGTCTGCTGCCCCGCACCGCACGGATCGCTCATAAGCTGGCAGTAGTCCGGTCAATGCATCACAACAAAGGCGGGGCCGACGCGCATCCGAACGGTACACAATACGCCCTCTCTGGTGCGCATCCTTCCAGCATCCTTGAAATGCCCGATGTTGGATCCGTGGTGTCTTCGCTGATGGGGACCAACAATCAATCACTCCCGCCGTACGTGATGATTCCCGGTAACAGCGAACAGGCCGCTGAGACGCGCACAGGATTCCTGCCCAAATCGCTGTCCGTCTTCAAGACCGGAGGACGCGATTTGTCGGATCAAAAATGGGAGGTTGCGGACCTGCTTGCCCGTGTCGATAACAGTGGTTCCCGCCTGAATAATCGCGAGCAACTGCTGGAGTCGCTCGATCATCGATTCGTCTCTGATTCAGACAAAGCGTCGCTGCACGGTATGGATCGGTTTTACGAACAGGCGTTTAACAGTCTGACCAGCCAGGACGTTGCACACGCATTTGATTTGTCGTCGGAGCCCGAACGTGTTCGGGAGGAATACGGTCGCGGCCATCGCGGGTCCTGTTACCTGCTGGGGCGCAGACTTCTGGAGGCGGGAGTGCGGTTTGTGACTGTTGATGTTCGCTGGCCGCTGACGAATGAGACACCAGGCGGCTTCAATCTCAACTGGGATCATCACGATTTGATTTACACGCCCGGTTCCTGTGGCACGATTCGAGATAAGGCCGGTGGCGAGGGACGATACGGCATTGGGCACTGGGTGATGATGGGAAGTACAGACCGCGCCTTCGCGGCGTTGATCAGTGATCTGGATGATCGAGGCCTGCTGGATGAAACGCTGGTGTGTTTTATCTCTGAATTTGGCCGCACGCCGCGTCTCAACAAGTTCGCCGGTCGGGATCACTGGACGAATGCGTATTCGATCGCCTTTGCCGGAGCGAAAACTCCCGGCGGTCAGATCATCGGAGAGTCCGACCGAGACGGTGGCTATGTGGTGTCTCAGGCTTACACGCCTGAAGACTATGCGACATCGATCTACGAAAAACTCGGCGTCGATCGATCAAGGCCGTTGTTTACCTCCGCCCATCGTCCCGTCCACTTTGGACATCTGGGACAGCCGATTGCCGAACTTTTCTAACGCTCAGGCTCCGCAACGACTTTCGCTTCCGGCAGCGTGGCTGCCAGCGCCAGCGTGGCCCAGGCCGTCGCGGTGATCGAGATGAATTGATCAGCGCCGTGCGGAAAACCAGATTCATAGTATGTCTGAATCGGTTTAGCGTGCGTGACGACGTGCCAGGTACCGTCGTCCTGTTGAGAGTCGATCAGGTAACGACATCCGGAGACAATGGCGGCGTGATGGACAGACAATTGTCCGACTTCCTGTAACGCAGTCAGAACCGTTCCCGTTGCATAGGCATCCGAGGACATGTCATCCGTCTGAGACCAACCTCCGTCAGCCTGTTGTTTTGCCAACAATGATTCGACATTTTTTTGTACTTCGGATTCCGCAGCATCAAGGTATGGAAGAGTTCGCAGCCTGAAAACACGGTCCTCAGTGTCCTGAGGCTCATTCTCAAGAACCCACTTTGCCGCCGCCTCCCGCCGAGCCTTGATTCCGTCGGCTTGCTCGTCGGTCCCGTAATGCGACAAAGCTCGCAGTGCGATATACGTTGCCGTGAAGGGACTTCCCATGGATGGCAGTCGCTGGCTGCTGGATAACCATCGATTCTTGTCCTTCTGGTATTCAACAAGATAGTGGGACACTGCGGTCGTCGTCGCGTCGGCCTTCCAGGCACCGACCTCCAGAGCCCACATGGCATAACCCGCCGTCATGACCTGTCCGCCCTGACCATTGCCAGCCTGATATTCGGTCGTCCCTTTCTCCAGATGATCCCAGGTGTGCTTAAGTTGCCGCTGCAGTATCTCCTCGTCGATATCAAACCCCCGTCTCGCGAACTCGGTCAAAGCAATGACGGGCAGAGCCTGATTGTGACACGTAAAGCACTTGCGTTCAGTTGCCGATCCGGATGCACCCTGCTGCAGCAACGGAATGGACTTTTGAATGGCAGCGCGCACCGCATCCTGAGTCAGGTCGCTGGCAGACGATGAGACTTCTCCACCGAGGTCGTCTGTCATGAACGGAGAGCAACATACAAAATTCATCAGGATCAGCAGAGTTTGAAGCATGACTGTCTCTGTGGTGAGAGAAAAACAGTGGAGTCGTATTCACGAGGTCATGACTCGGTAATGTACCAACTTCATAATCGGATGCGAACATGCACCGGGGAATCTCCCACGGTCATCCAGTGTGTGAATTTGTAGGGTGGGACCAGCCGATCAGGAATCCGTCAGAGAACTGACAGTTGATCGACTGATTGTCCGTGAGGAGTTGTCGTGTCTGATACGGGCGAACCGTGGAAAAAAGGCTTTGAACAACATCAGATTCCTCGGGGAGCTGTCATCCGGTCTTTGGCTGCGGGACACGATGGCAAACCAGGTCGCGGAATAAACGTGCCACCCACCTTATTCAGATCATCACACAGAAGCTACTTCCCTGAATCTATACCGCCCTGGTTCAAGCCGTTGCCGCCTGAGCCCTGCGTTCTCGACGCTTTGAACGGAACGCGCGGACAGAGAGCAGAGATCCTGCCTCGTTCCGGAACCGTTTGCGGAAACTCTTTACCAGGTCAAACCACGTCTCCTGGCTGCAGTCCATGCGATCGAGAATCGGAGCACACGCTGCTGGAATTGCACTACGCTTATCCGGTCGAGTCCTCACGACCACATGCAGATGATTGCTAAGTACCGCAAAGCTCATCACATCCAGAGCAAAGATGCCAGCCAGTTCTTCGAGCCTGCTGCGAATCCACTCCTTGCGATGGGAATAGTCCTTGCCGGTCGTCACATCTTCCCCACACAAAAAAGTACGCCGCACACACCGATTGATCAGGTGAAACACCTGAATCTCATCCGTCGCACAAATCTCCGTGCGATTGACCCGTGGCATCGCAAACTTCTCCGTTCAGAAAATCGTTGACATCTCGACGTGTAGACAATAACCGCCTCCCACATTCCTATCAAGGTGGGTGGCACAAATGTTCGCACACATGTTCGCCCTGTCAATACGCCTTTGGATAGCATCAGAGTTCCCCTCTCTAAACACTCACTACTTCTCAGCTTCCTTTTCCAGAAACTCAAGAAACCCAGATTCCTCAACAGTTGGGATTGCCCATGTCGGCGGATATTCAAAGTTTCGTTTTAGCGTCAGATCACGATCGTAATATCGCCCAGATAGCCGAAATGCAATGTGAATCGTTTGTCCTTCCCGTGATACGATCTGCATTAGCTCCTCCAGTGACAAGTCCGCCGGTTTCTTGCCATCGATACTCAGCACTTCGTCTCCCGCCTGAACTTCTGCCCTTGACGCAGGCGAATCGTTGCGAATGCTTCCGACGATAATCGCTTCGCTTGATATGTAAACAAAGCCAATGCCGCTGGCGTTCTGTGGGAATTCGCTGGCCGATCTGCTGGACTCGGAATCAAGATAGACTCGCC
>CAMAVB010000098.1 GCA_945861465.1 Candidatus Kuenenia stuttgartensis | reverse complement strand
TAAGAGTTTTGTTTTCGTGAGAAGTTTCTCGAAATGCGACAGATGTCCGCCGACGGAGCGGCGGACCTACCTCTCCCCTTCGCAGGGGAGAGGAGGATGCGGTCAATTATTTCTCGAACGGTCCTAACGCATGGCGGCTGATAAGACAGTGATATCCTGAACGATCCTTAGCCAGCATTGCGTAAACGACCGACGATGCGTTCAAAGTCTTCGCTGTTGCCGAAGTGGATTACGATCTGGCCGGCATTGTTCTTCTTCTGCCGAATGTCGATCTTCGCCCCGAAATGGCCTCGCAGAAAATCCTGCAACCCAAGCACATGATTGGATGTTTCAGGCCGTTGATCGCCTTCAGACGGCTCGGTCGATCCTGGCGCGTCCGTCCCGTTCGGCAGCGGCAAAGTCCCCGCGCGCAGCATTTCCCGCACGACGTCTTCGACGCGACGGACTGACAATTGTTCCTGTTCGATCTGTCGAGCCAGCTCGTGCTGCTGCACTTCGGACAGTGGCAGCAGCGCCTTCGCGTGTCCTGCGGTGATTTTGTTTGAGCGCAACAACTGCTGAATGGATTCGGGAAGTTCCAGCAGTCGCATCATGTTGCTGACGGTCGCACGATTCATGCTCAACTGACGACTCAGCTCTTCAATCGTGCCGCCAAAGCGTCCGAGATAGCCTTTGAAGGCTTCGGCCTTTTCGAGCACGTTCAGATCTTCACGTTTGAGATTCTCTTCCAGCGCCGCTTCGCAGGCCTGGCGATCTTCGAACTGAATCACGCGGCACGGAACGGTTTCCATTCCGACCTGTTGCGCTGCCCTCCAGCGCCGTTCGCCCGCGACCAGCTGATAGCCAGCTTCGCCGTCTGTGCGTACACGGACCAGCAGTGGCTGCAGGATGCCATGCTTTCTGATACTCTCTGCCAGTTCATCAATCGCCGCCGGTTCAAATTCGCGACGTGGCTGAAACGGATTGCGTTCAATCAGCTCCATCGCTATCTCATCCAACGCCGGTGCTGGCGGTGAGCTGAGCGCGTGCATCGGAATCGTTGCTGGTTTGTCACCTACGTACTCGTCCGAGCCGTTGCCAAGGAGCGCATTCAATCCTCGGCCCAGTCGTCGCTTGAAGTTGCCCTGACCGCCCTGTTCATGATCTACTGCGTGCGCTTCCATGTGACCGCCCCAATCGAAAACTTATGATGAACCAGTTCAAACGTGCGAATCCACTGCACTGTTCCGAGTCCGAGCCCTCGCAGCCAATCCGCTCAACTGTTGTCTATCCCGATAATCGGCAGTATTGGTACAGCCGGTACAGTCGGGAATCCGGATTTCTTCCGTCGGCAACGTTCGGCAATTTCTGCCGATCAGCATGACGCTGGTGCCACGAATTGTTTCGTGAGGCTGGAAATCCTGGCTTGTGGCCCGCAGGACTTGATATGCTGCAGATCTGTTCCCCGGTGCCCTCGTCCAGCCTGGGCCGATTGAGATTTGCTGCCCGTTCCTGAGGATCATGGAAGATGCTCGTCCAATTCCTGCTGTCTGTTTGTTTGTTGGCCGCCCCGTTCGCCGCAGCATGTCCGTCAGAAGACATTATTCAATCCGTGGCGGTGCCCATAGAATCATCGGCGGAGATTGTGGAATCGCCGGCTGTGGCTGTTGAGTCGCCGACATGGACACTGCGATACAAGTTTGTTCGCGACCAGAAGCTGCGGTACAGGAATACAGAGAACGTGACACTGGACGCGATGCTGGGTGAAAGTCGTAAGGTCGATGTCACTTCCATCGAACAGCGACGTGTCTTTACCGTGGCAAATGTGGATGACGCCGGTGCCGCGAAGCTGACGATGCAGTATGAATTTGTGGGGATGAGAGTGCAGACGGATGACTGCGAGCCGGTCGTATTCGACACCTCAATGCAGCAGGACGACATTCCTCCGGCGTTTCGCAATACCGCTCGACAACTGAAAGGCTGCGCGCCACGATTCTGGATCTCCAGCCTTGGTGGTGCGTTGCAGGAATCGGATTCCGGTGACGGCTACGCACCGGCTGGGAAAGCCGTCGCGCAGGCCGGAAACGTCATTGTTGGAGCCAAGCCGTCTATTTCGACATCCTCCAATGTTGAGCAGGCTTTTGCCAGCAGCGCACCAAAGTCGGCACAAGCGTCTGACGCCGTGACGTTCCTGATGCCGCTGCCGGAAAACCCGGTTGCTGTCGGTGACACCTGGCGAGAAATGATCCCCGTCAGCGTCCGTGTGACGGAGGAAATCAGTCGCCAGATTAACATTCTGCGCACGTTTCGTCTGGAATCCGTCGAGAACGGAGTCGCGACGATCTCATTCCGATCCTCGGTAGAAGCCGCAGTGAAAAGCCCCACGATGCGCTCCCAGTTGATCAAGGCCACCCCGAAAGGATCCCTGACGCTCGACATCGAACGCGGCGTGATGGTCAAACGCGAGATTCGCTACGACGAAACGGTCCTGAACGCCATCGGTGCCAACAGCGTCGTCCTCTGCCACGGCAAAAGCACCGAGGAACTGCTGGAACAGACCGCGACGGACACCGCACAAGACTAGTGCTCTGTGTGTCGTGTATTGATGGGTGCCACAGGCTCTGCCAGTGGTTCCTTGAATGGAATCTCACACCGGTCGTGTGAAAACAGATGAGTAAAGCCGCCAGAATCTGATGCCCGTGATCGTTCGTCAGCAACGGCATTCGTCTGCAACGCCAGAACTCGGGTTCAGCGTTTTGTTCGCCGACTGCTATGAGATGCCACGTCTTCGAGTTTGACGCCTTGGCCGTTATGCAGGCTTGACCGCGCGCGTTCGATCCGTTTGAGAAAACGAGGATCGTTTTCAAGTCGGTAATCAAACCAATCATCTTCCGAGGCGAACCCAACAAGGATCCCTGCGGGTTGCCCGTGACGCGTAATTACAATTTGTTCATTCTCCGCCAGGCGGAGGTATTTCGACAAGTCATCTTTGAGTTCAGTTAATGCCACCTTCTTCATCGCTTACTCCATATCTTTCCAGCCAATCGTTCGCTTTCGTCTTTGACACAATGGCAAGCACTGCTACTGTATCCGCCGACACGTCGTAAAAAACACGAATGTCATCACCGACGCGGAGCCTATACTGCGGACGCGATATCCCGCGTAAACGTTTGATGCTGACCTTACTGGTCTTTGTTGGCTCGTGTCGAAGATGGCGCTCAATGGCACCTTGGATCTGAGCACGAACATTGGACTTAAAGGTTTGCAGATCTTCAACGGCCTCAGGCGCCAATATGATTTCGTAACGCATTCTGGCCAGATTCTAGCCAGAATTGTCGGCGTTGACAAGCGGGAGTTCGTTCTCCAGTGTGCTTCGTGCCTGCAGGCTGAAACACTTCTTCGTCAATTTCTATCTACTCGATCTCTGAAGTTTCGCCCTTATCGGATAGAATGCGATTTCTAGCCCGCGCACTTCATTTGTCGTTGAACCTTCAACAGCCAAGAACGAAGACATGACGCTATTATTCATCGAAGACTGCGGTGTGATTTATGACGCCACGCAACAGGTGCCGGAATCACGGGCGGCATTCTTTACGGGACTCTGCAGACTGCAATCGGGAACCTGGCTGTGTGGCTTTCAGGTCGGAACTGGCAAGCACTCGACCGATTCCACCATTCAAATATGTCGTTCAGATGACCAGGGGGCAACCTGGACCAGGCTCACGCCGAACCCTGCAACCTGCGTCGGTGGCGTGCCAGGATCGTTATCCGCGCCTGCGATGGTGGAAATCGCGCCTGGTCGGCTGCTGTTGTTTGCGACATGGTTCGACCGCAGTGAGCCGCAACGACCGCTGTTCGATCCGGTCACACAGGGCATACTTCGGTCAAAACTATTGCTGGCGGTCTCCAGTGACAACAGTGCGACCTGGAGTTCTTGGCACGTGTTGCCTACACCCGGTCTGAGCGGCTGCGCCGGGACGGGGGGAATTGTGAGTTGGCCGGACGGGACGATCGCCTTCCCGTTCGAAAGCTTCAAGGAATTCGATGACCCGCTTGCCGGGAATCATGCGGCGTGGATGATCACTTCTCGCGACGGGGGGATCACTTTTTCGCCACCTTTGTTGATCGCTCAGCATCCGCAGCATCAACTGTACTATTGGGACCAGCGCCTTTGTGCGACAGATCGGATCGGTGAGTTCGTCGCTCTGTTCTGGACTCATGAACTCTCAACACAGTGTGACCGCTCCGTCCATCTGCGCCGTGCGGCGTTGACCGACGGTGGAACCGGAGAATTGACAATCACGGCCGAGGACGTTCGTGAAACAACGCTGCCGGGCCAGATTGCCGCTCCGCTGCAACTGGCTGATGGTCGTCTGTTGGCGTTTGTTGTCGATCGTCGCGGTCCCTGCACAATGACGTTGTGGATGTCGCGCGACGACGGTCACTCCTGGCCGGAACACGAGCGACTGATCATCCACACTCACGAGGAATTGGCACCCGTGGCTCCCGGCGGAACGGCAATTGACTTCAGTCAATACTGGGAAGATATGGGCAAGTGGAGTTTCGGCCACCCGGCTCTCCGGGAACTCGACGACGCACGAGTTCTGTGTGCCTGGTACGCCGGGACGCCGGGTTGCTTGAGCATTCATTGGGCGAGAGTCCGGATACGTGGCTGACGTGTGAACCTGCTTTGTCCACAGCAAGGTAGTGCTCTGTCAATGATCGATTGATGAGTTGTGTGCCACTGGCTCAGCCAGTGTTTTGTGCATGTGGAGAACACTGGAAGAGCCAGTGGCACACATCAAAGCACGGTTGACTATGCACGCTTTGTGATCGCCCACATTCATAATGGATTGATCGTACTCGTGATCGTACTCAACGAAATGGTACTCGAACGGCCCTGCTGGATCGAGTACGAGTACCGCCCTGCGGGCTGAGTACGAGCACAAGTACGAAAAGCCTGGGCTATCTGTAGGTTACGCCAGACGTCCGGACGCTTCGATCGGCCAGACGTCTACGACGATTCCATCTTCATGCGCGACGATTTCGCGGTAGAGATTGCAGGTCGTGCAGGCATGGCTCGGAATCAGGTGCAGTGGCTGCCCGATTGACCACTCCGGCGCCTGATTGACAACCACATGTTCTTCCGCCAAAAAGAACGGGATGACCACCTCTGGATAGTCCCGAATCCCGGGGACTCCAAATTCCGCTCCTGCGCCTTTGACGCCAACATCCAGTACAGCCTTGCCTGGACCAGGACGGCTGATGACGCGAACGAGGATCGACAGCGCGACTTCAAACTCCGCCGCCAATCGGTAGTACTGACGATCCATGGTCGCATACGTGCCAGCCTGAATCTCATCGACTCCGTCGAGAATCCCTGTGGAATCATATGTCGCACTGGAACAGCCGCTGACACATGCCACCGGAATGCCGGATCGTTCCAGCAGGCGACGAGTCTCCACGGCCAGCCCCATTGCAGCCCGTGACTGAATCCGCCGTTGATCGCGGTCAACCACATTCACGAGGTGACCTTCGTACGCCTGAAGTCCTCCAAATTCCACTCCTGGCATGCCGTGCAGCTTCCTTGCCAGATCCAGTACGGCTTCGCTACTCGGGAGTCCGCATCGTCCCATACCGATGTCCACCTCGATCAACAAACGCACCACCGCTTGCGCGGCCGCTGCGGCGCGACTGATCGCTTCGACCTGATCCATGTGATCGACGGCCACGCTGATGCGTGCTCGCCGGGCGAGCTGTACAAGTCGCTCGACCTTTGCGGCACCGACGACCTGATTGGCGATCAGGACGTCGCGAAAACCGTTGTCAACAAGCACCTCGGCCTCACCGAGTTTCGCACATGTCATCCCGACCGCGCCCGCCAGCATTTGACGTTTTGCCAGCGTGACGCACTTGTGATTCTTAAAGTGCGGACGCAGTTTGGCTGGTCGATCACGGAAGAAGCCTGCCATTCGAGCGAGGTTTCGGTCGCTAGCCGCTCGATCCAGCAGCAGTGTGGGCGTATCCAGTTCTTCAATCGCCCGCCCGATCCGCGCGTCCTGATCAGCAAACGGTGATACGACTGTATTTTTGAGAAGACTTTTCGCTGTCGAACGCTCCATTTTTAATCAGCTCCCTTAGTTACGGTATCGGACTTCTTTGTGCCGCGCATTGCGGACGCAGGCTTCGCCCGCAACCCAAAGTGGCCATCACGCTCCGCCGTGATGAGCATTTGCCAATCGACATTCATCCACCATGACAGAATTCCACGATCTGCCGCTGCATGGACAGCAGGACGGTCAGCGCGGGGCTTCCAGTCATGTGGCCCAGTTTAAGGCTCCTCACGGCGGAGCGTGACGGCGACTTTACTCCGGCCATGCTGATTTCTCCGTGGCCAGTGAATACAAAATGGCTTTTGAGCTGCAATACTCGTGGACCGCTTCGTCAAAACCCAACTCCGCACCGATGCCGCTGAGTTTATATCCGAACACGGGCACGTTTGCTCGTAAGGCACCGCCACCGTTGATGGCTATTCGTCCCGCGCGAATCTGGCGGGCGACGCGCAATGCTCGGGTTCCGTCGGACGTCCAGATGTTTGCCATCAGACCGAATTCGCAGTCGTTCGCCATCCGCACGGCTTCCGATTCGTCACGATAGGTCATCACGCTCAACACGGGGCCGAACACTTCTTCCCGGGCCACCGTCATGTCTGGCGTGACGCCGTCAAATACCGTCGGCGGATAGAAACAGTCCATGGCATCAGCGGGACGGCTCCCCGTCAACACACACCGCGCGCCTTCCTGTTCGGCTTTCTCAACGCACCTGCGGACGGTGTCGCAATGTCCAGGTGTCGCGAGACAGCCGAGTTGTGTGTCCGGATCTGTGGGATCACCCTGACGCAGGCTGCGGACTTTGGCCACGATGCGTTCCAGCAAATCGTCATGTTGACTTTCGTGAATCAGCAAACGCGACCCGGCAACGCAGACCTGCCCGAGGTTGTAGAAAATCCCCGTAATGACTCCGTTAATCACGTTGTCAATCGGCGCGTCGGGAAACACGATGCTGGGTGACTTTCCGCCAAGCTCCAGCATCACGCCTTTCATGCCGACTTTGGCAGCTTCCAGCATCTGAACCCCGGTTTGATGTCTTCCGGTGAACGTGATTTTGTCTACGCCCGGATGTTTCACCAACGATGCACCGGCTTCGTGCCCTGTGCCGTGAATCACGTTGATGACGCCCGGCGGGAACCCCACTTCGGCCGCCAGCTTCGCCAGCATCAGAGCAGACAACGGCGATACTTCAGACGGCTTCAGGACAACCGTGTTTCCACACGCCAGAATCGGGGCGAGTTTGATGGCGGCATTGGTGAGCGGAAAATTCCATGGTACGATCGCCGCGATGACTCCCATCGGTTCGCGAATCTGGAGTGTGACGTTGTCCGGCAGGGTTCCAAAGCACTTGCCGGAGATTTTATCCGGTAATCCGGCATAGCTTTCGAACAGATCGGCCGCACAGGGTACATCAAAGCCCTTTGTATCTCGTATCGGCTTCCCGACATTCAGCGTGTCGGTCATCGCCAGTTCATTCAGGTTTTCCCGAATGCGTTCGGCCAGACGGAACAGCATTCGGCCTCGCTTTAAGGGGTCCATGCGAGGCCATTCACCTTTGTCAAACGCCCGCCGCGCTGCCTTAACAGCTCGATCGACGTCTGTGGCTTCGGCCAGAGCGACGCTGGCGAGTTCTTTTCCTGTGGCTGGGTTCGTCACGCTCCTGGTTCGACCGGATTGACTGTCACTCCAGACACCATCAATAAAAAGCTGGTGAGGCCATGTGGGCATGATATCGAGTCCCCCCTTCGATCTGACGAATCGCCGAATAATGCGAACATGAACTATTCCGCAGGTCGTATGAGTCTACTGAAAAGGACCTGCTTTCGCCACCTGTTGTCGATGGAGCACCAGCACTCGAAGTTCGTTTCATGCTGTGGCAGGAGCGGGGCGGAACATCGTGACGACGCGGACGGCGGCGAGACCAAGGACACACCCAGCGACGTTAGCTATCGCGTCGCCCAAGTCACTGGTTCGGCCAGGGACAAAAGCCTGAAGTCCTTCCATCGAGACGCTGTAGACCAGCATTGCGAAGAGCGCGACCGGGGGGAATTCGCCAAAAATCGCCTGACATAGACTGAACACCGTGACTGACAGGATCGTAAACACGATGGCGTGCTGCAGGTGATCGCGCGCGCTTTGCACCCAGACAAGCGACGTGTCACGGACCACCGCATACGGGTCCGGCGTCAGCAGAGCCCACGACACTACGGCCAACTCGAACAGACACAGCAGCAGATGTGCGGCATTCCAAAGGCGACGGGCAGTTGGACGTGAATTGTGGTTGGGCACGGTCGAAACCTGATGATGGGCATCACAGCTCACGTCTCCGTGTGTGCCGTTATGCATACTGAATTGTCCCTGACCGTTGGGACTCGAGCTCCGTTGGCTAAATAGCCGCTCACTTTGATCCTACCTTACCGCTCACGGCACCGCTTTAGGCTTTGCTCCGATGCGATGCGTCAATCCTTAAACTTCGTAGCCTTTCGTCATCCGGTCGGCAGCATCGTCATGCCTGCAGCATCCGCCAGCACTCGCCCACACATCATTCCCGGCACAACGCCCTTCGGCCATGACTATTTTCCTTACCCCGACCGGTTTTTTGCTACTTTTCCCTTCACTGCCAGAGCGGCTACGTGGACCACTGACAATTGATGGGTTTGCCGCTATCATCGGTGAGATTATCGTCTGACTATTTCATTTTCATTGGAGTCTGCCTGTGACCGCTATCCAGCGTCTTTGCCTGTTGAGCGTTCTCGTCTCGATTGCTGGTTGCTCCAGCGATTCTCCCCCACCAAAAGCCGTTTCCAAAGCGAACGAAGCTGAAGTGGCTGCCATCAAGGCTCTGCAGTCGGCCGGGGTGACTTTCAAGACCGATCAAGGCGGTTCCGTAACCGATATAGATCTACACAAACTTACGTTGAACCAGGAAACACTGGGTTTTCTTCCTGATCTCAAATCGCTCCGAGTCCTTAATCTCGCGGATTCTACGTTCAGCGATGAGTTCTTGCCGGTACTGGAGAAAGTCTCGCCGCAGTTGGTGCAACTCGATCTTCGTGGCTGTCAAATATCGGATAAAGCTGCGGTCGTCATTACGCGCTTCACTGAATTGCGGGCTCTGCGTTTCAATGGAAAGAACGGACAAACCAGTATCAGCGATGAAGGTGTTCAGGCTCTCGCGGCATGTAAATCACTGAAAGTTCTTGCTTTGGACGATCTTACTTTTGTCGGAACCGACGGTTTAGCAGCGTTGACCGGTCTCAAAGACCTTGAAGAGCTCTATCTCGCTGGCACCATCGCAGATGATGATTCATGCAAGCTGATCGCTGGTTTTCCGCTGCTGAAAAAGCTTCGACTTGCCAGGAATCAGGTGAGCGATGCCGCGCTGCAAACTATTTCGGTCTGTTCTTCGCTGGAAGAACTGGATCTTAGCGAAGACTCCCTCATCACTGACGCTGGTATGGCTCACCTAGCAAAGCTGAGAGAATTGAAGAAACTCAATCTATGGCGGGTTCAGATCTCTGACAATGGTGCGCTGATGCTGGCTCCTCTCACGAAATTAGTATGGCTGAATCTCGACAACACCAAGTTGTCCGACGCTGGCCTGCCCTTGCTTAAGAATATGACCGCACTGACTTTCCTCCACCTTGGTTCGACTCAAGTCACCGCCGCCGGGGCACCTGCTTTGTTTCATCTTAAGTCACTCAAGGATCTTAAAGTCACCCGCACAGCTCTAGGATCAAGCGACGCTGCTGTCGCTGAGTTGAAAAAGAATCTGCCTGATACCGCCATTCAAACTGAATATGTAGAACACGAGTGAACCAGATACTGTTGTTGACTACCTGTTGAAAACCTGACTCTGAGTTGTTCCGTTATAGCGATGCTTGTCACTCTTTGTTTTCGCCGTCCGCCCCCGGTGTTGTTGCTTCATCACTGATCCGCCGCTGTTGAACTTCTTTCCCTTTGGTTGTCAATCATCTATTCACATGGCTCATCCCGCTCAAACTTTGTATTTGCCTAGTCCTTTTTATCGCCATGCGTCTACCTGATCACCTCCGATTTTATCTACCTTAACGCGTTAGTCTCTGGTTTTTATTGATCAATTTATCCCCGGCTTGCCACTTGCCGCTCACCGTCCTGGAGTTATCGCACTGACTCCTGGAACCGAAGTTATCAACACTCTACCGGCTAGCTACTACCACTTCTACTTTCTTTTAATTCCTTTTTGAATCACATGCCACAAACGCAAAGAAAGCCCCGTTGATGTGACTCAACGGGGCTCGTGATGTGGTGTTCATGGCTTGGACGAACTGTGGCTATTTCATAAAGAAGTCTGTCGGTCCGCGAAAAGTGTAGTACGGATATTGAACTTGGGCAGGTGCAGCATTTTCAGGAGGATACATCAGATTCTGAGGAGCGTGGTAAGTGTGAAAATTGCGATGTACGGGGTGACAAGGCAGATTACAGCCAGCTCCCTGACAATTTGGCGAACAGTGACCTTGGCCGTACGGTGGGGACGCTAATCCTTGTCCGTGACCATCTCCAGGCTGACACATCGGGCAATCATGGTTCATAGGCGGTCCGCCGCCGGATGAACTGTACCCTGTTTGTGGGCTTTGAGCACGCATCGTGGGGGTGGAAGAAGCACAGCCGGTGACAAAGATCCCAATGGCCCCGGTAAGCAACACAGCCATAGTACGAAACAGCATGGAAAGGACTCCGCAAATTCCCCAGCAACGATCCTCTGAAATCGTGAGGCTGAAGGCCCAAGATGATTTCCATTTTCGGGACTACTCAGTCCGAAACGGCACCGCGCCGCAGCAATGAAAACAGCGTTACTATTCGTTATCGGCAGACGAATCGTTGAATCGTGCAAAATCCCTACAAATCCTCATGAGTTCCAAAGGAAGACTGAGCGGTCTTGTGGAAACGTGATGAGGGGAATACAGTCCTTTGGCGGTTTACGTCGAAAGTGAGGGACAGCGAGAGCAGCTGTAACTACTAACAAAATAAGGGTTTAAGAGCAAACAGGGAGTATCAAAGTGCAAATAACCGCCTCAACGCGAAGTCTGTGGGATTTTGCGTTCCCGGCAGCCTGCCTGCAGATTCAGGAACTGGGATTTGACAAAGTTGAAATCTGGTTAAACGAAGAATACGACCAGTTGCCTCCATCCAGAGTAGCGGCTGATCCGGAAGGCAGTGCTGGATTGATGCGAGAAGCGAGCCGGTTGACGCCTAACGCGATCTTCCTGGACAGTGAGGTGGATATAAAGACATTCAAAGGGATCGTGAAGTTTGCGAAGCTGCAGCGAATCGTACAAATCACAATTAACAGTTCACCCAAGGGGACACCATTCAATACGGAAATAGACCGTCTTCGTGAACGGAAAGCGATTTGTCACCACGAGGCAATCAGAATGTCAATCCTGACAAAAACGGGCACTCTGACAGAAGATCCTCATACCGCCGTAGAACTGTGCCAGTCGGCAAAAGGGCTGGGGATAACACTGGATCCCAGCTATTACATCTGCGGGCACACGAGTGCGGTGAATTTTGATGTAGTTTTTGATCACGTGCAGCACCTGCATCTGCGAGACACGTCGCCAACGGAGCTGCAGGTTCTAGCAGGTTTGGGCGATGTCGATTACAACCACATCGTGCAGATGCTCAGACAGACAGGCGACCAACGTACAGGCTATCAACGTTCGCTGAGTGTGGATTTGTTGCCGCGGACGATGGAGGGCGAAGAGCGGTTGCGTGAGATGCGAAAATTGCGTTTGCTGCTGACGAGCTTGTAGTGTCCGGGAAAGGCAATTTCAACAGGCAGAGGTGGATTTTTCTAAAGCGAGCTTTGCGGAAGGCGGGAGTCGATGGAGCAGTAGGCTTTGCAGTACTCGGCAAGCTGTGGCAGTTGCTTACGGGACCACTGACGCAGTTGATTATGGTGGTGAGTTTTACGAAGGCGACTCAGGATTATTATTACGCCTTTACCAGTATGCTGGGGATGCAGATCTTCGTGGAGCTTGGCCTGCACGTCGTTTTGATCAGCGTGAGCAGCCATGAATGGTCCAGGCTTTCGTTGCAGGAAGGGCAAATCGCTGGAGATGCGGCGGCGAAGTCACGACTGATATCGCTTGGTCGCATGATGCTGTGGTGGTACGGGATAGCCGCACTGATCTTTGCGGTAACGATCACAGTGGCTGGATTCCTGCTGTTTAGGCAAACCCAGACCGGCGGCACAGGGGGATGGGCAATCCGAGAGAATGTGGCATGGCTGACACCGTGGATAGCACTGGTGATCGTGAACGGCCTGCAGTTGCCATTGCTGCCGTTGACAGCGATTTTGGAAGGCTGCAATCAACTGTCAGTCATGAATCGAGTGCGATTTTGGCAGGCCGTAGGTGGCACAGTCGTCGTGTGGCTCGCTCTGACAAGTGGCCTGGGTTTATGGTCGCTGGTGGCCTCGGCAGCCGTTCGATTGGTCGGCGAGTTGTATCTGGTGGCAGTACGGTACCGACCCTTCTTTAACGCATTTCGATCGCCGAGCGAAAAGGAGCAAATGGACTGGAAGCAGGAAATTCTTCCGCTGCAATGGCGAATAGCCGTGCAGGGGATCTTGCTTTGGCTGGCCAATTCGATGCCGCTGTTGCTGATCTTCAAGGGCCGTCCGGAAGGCGAAGCAGCACAACTGGGAATGACATGGACGATTCTGACCGCCCTGCAAGGGGCTTCACTGGCCTGGATTGAAACGCGGCGTCCGATATTCGGGGCACTGATCGCGGCGAGGAAATTCAAGGAACTGGATCATTTGTTTTTTCGCATGACGCGACTCTCAATGCTGATCATGACAGCAACTGTGATGTGCTTCAGTCTGACTGTCTGGTGGTTGGGAACTCGCAGCGAATGGCTGTTTGAACGCCTGGCGGGGCGTATGTTGCCTCTTGGACCAACAGTGATGTTTGCGACAGCGATGGTATTATACCAGTTCGCGCTGTGTACAAATCTTTACGTTAGAGCCCACAAACGGGATCCGTTTTTGATGGCTTCGATCGTGTCAAGCCTGACCTTGGTGGCGTTTCAGGTATGGCTTGGAAAACAACACGGTAGCAGTGGCGTCGCTGCAGGATATTTGTTGGGGATCGGCTGCGTGCAGGTGCCGCTCTGGACATTGATCTGGCAGCGTACTCGTAAGGAATGGCACGCTCCGGAGGTAGCCGATGCCTGAAGAAGTCCAGCCAGATGCGGACGGAACGCCGCTGTCACGAGAAACTTCGTCGTCGCGTGTGATGCTCCAACTGGAACGCATCAGCTGTCCCTTGTGTGGATCGTCCGACAGCTCAGTCGTATTGACTTCGAAAGACAATCTGTGTGGCGTCCCCGGTGAATTTAACGTCGAACGCTGCCAAGCGTGTGGGCATCGGTTCATGAATCCTCGCCCGGTTGCTGAAAGCCTGGCTGCCTGTTATCCACAGCAATACGGCCCGCATCAATCCGTTCCGAAAGTCGCCTTGGTATCCACGGGTACGAATAAATCGGACTATGAATCCAACAGCAAGGCAGCCATACCCGACCGGCCATATTATCTTCGGATCTTTCCACTGCGATATATTCCGGGCTTAAAGCGTTTCTACAACTGGCTCATGGATGATCTTAGCCAACTCGTGCCGATCGCGCCGTTAAGAACGCTCCATGCCACAGATTCAGGACCGATCGAAAGCAGCCGTCCAGTAAAACCTCGTGCCCTGGAACTTGGCTGCGCCACAGGACAGTATCTGGTGCGCTTGCAGGACGCTGGGTGGTTGGCGACAGGTATTGAACCAGGTGAGCGGCCGGCAAGGATCGCAAAAGAAGCAGGGCTTGATGTGCATTGCGGAACCCTGGAAGCGATTCAGCTTCAGTCGGAACAGTTTGAACTCGCTGCCGCATGGTTGGTGATTGAGCATGTTCCTGATGCGAAGCAGACGCTGCAACGTCTGAACGCGCTATTGGTACCGGGAGGAAAGTTACTCTTCAGTATTCCGAACGCGGGCTGTTGGGAATCTCGGTTCTTCGGTAAGTACTGGTACGTTTGGGAGCTGCCGCGGCATCTTCACTACTTCACCCCATCATCGATACGTAAATTGCTGGAGGAGTGCGGGTTTACGGACATCACGATCAGCCACCAGCGGAATTTGTCGAATGTCGTCGGTAGTCTGGCGCTGTCTCTTCTGGGTCGCTGGCCGGAATGTCGTCCAGGTTGCTGGCTGCTGCGGTATCCGGATCGGCCAACAACAGCCATAAAACACCTGCTGGCCCCCTTCGCGCATGTTCTGGCTTGGATGGGTCAAGGCGGTCGATTGACGATTTCTGCTCGCCGCAGAACTCCGGAGAACGGCAAGTGAATATCCTTTTCCTGTCATCCGGTGATCGAGTCCCTTCGGCTAGATTTCGCATTCTGCCGTATCTCAGACACTTCCGATCGGACGGGCATCGCGCGGTGGTCGCACATAGCTTTCCGCAGAAGTACGACTACTTCCCGTGGATGGGTTTTCGCCCCAGCCAATTGTTGAAGCGCAGCGTCCGCTGGTGGCACTGGCTGGGGACAAAGCTGCAGCGATTTGACGCGGTATTCATTGACCGCGAGATCTTTGACAACACGTCGCTTCACATGGAACAACGATTCAAGGAAACCTGTCAGCGGCTGGTGATTGATCTGGATGATGCCGTATTCCTGCGCTATCCGGAGAAGTTTGTCAGGCTGATGAAGCTCGCGGACATGGTCGTCTGCGGAAATAAGTCTCTGGTGGAAAAGGTACGACCACTGAATTCGACGATCTGTCATGTCCCGACATGCGTGGATCTGGAGGACTATATCGCGCGAAACTATGAACCGGTGCGGCAGCTTCCTCCGAAAAACAGCGTGCGACCAGTCGTGGGTTGGATGGGAACCGCAGGGAATCTGAAGTATCTCGCCGTCGCCGCGGAGGCCCTGCGGAGACATGCTCAGGAAACACCGTTCGAACTCCGAATCATCGTGCCGGAAATTTCCGCTCTCAGTGAGATTGACCTGTCGGGAGTGAACGTGATTCACGAATCGTGGCAACCAGAACGTGAAGTCGAACAGCTTCGGCAATTCGATGTCGGCCTGATGCCCCTTTTCCCAAATCAGGAATGGGATATCTACAAATGCGGGCTCAAGCTGATCCAGTACCTGGCAGTTGGCGTACCGGGAATCGCGGCACCTGTCGGCGTGAATGCTGAAATCCTTGACAACAACCAAAATGGGATGGCGGCGGAGACAACTGAGGAGTGGCTGACAGCTCTGCGACTGGTCACCGCACATCCAGAGATCCGTCAACAAATGGGACTCCGCGGGCGGAAAACTGTCGAACAGAAATACTCGATTCAGGCGAATTATCCGGTTCTGCGCGACGCTCTGCTCGGCATCCTGCAGTGAATCCGCCGTCCGCTGAATCCGCTGGCAGAAGTCCGCCGACGGAGCGGCGGACCTGCGTAAGCGAGCCGCTCCGTTGGCTGGCACCAGACACGACGGCAAAGCCATTGAAGCGGCATCAGAGATATCGGTTTCGGGCGAAGCCAGCGTGAAGATTCCGGTGGGGTGCGTCAAGAACAGCGCAACGCACCACGGCCACCCCAACATCACGCCTTGACAAGTCACTAAGGACGGAGACAGAAATAAGTGGGGCACGAAACCATCGTGCCGAGCACGTTAAATAACGTGCTCCACGTCAGGAAGACGACAGTTATTTCTGCGCCGGTCCTAACCAGCCGTGCCAAGTGTGCGGCCCCATCCAGCAGGCAGCCCGTAGGTAATTTCGACATGATCAAAGTCCACGCTGGAACGTGCGCCGACAGTACGTGCCCAGTCAGCCATGCGATGCAGCCCGTCAGCGATAGATGTCTCCGGCATCTGACCGAACACCTGAGCACACTTCGCATGGTCGGCCCAGGCGACTTTCACTTCGTTGCGGGCTGCGAGAAACAGGATATCCGGCTCAACCAGAAACTCGCGGCAGACGGACGTCGCAAGGTCCAGCACAGTCGTCGGCGTCGTTGCACCGACATTAAAGACTTCGCAATTGGCGTCGGGCAAAAACGGCGCAGCGATCATCGGTGGCATGATGTCGCCGACGTATGAGAACGCTCGCTCCTGCAATCCGTCACCAAAAACCGGCAGCGGCAGTCGTTGCATAATGCGATTCATGAAAATGCCCACAACGTTGCGATATTTGTCACCGATGTTCTGAAATTCTCCATAAACGTTGTGCGGACGAAAGATCGTAAAGTTCAGACCAAACTGCTCATGGGCGGCTCTCAGATCCAACTCCACCGCAAACTTGGAAATGCCGTACGGGTCTTCCGGCCGTGGCTGAGTGGATTCCAGCATCGGAACCTGCCCGCTGCCATAAACCGCGATCGAACTGGTGAAGACAAAATGCCGCACAGAATGGCGCACCGAAGCATTGATCAGATTCACGCTGCCGATCAGATTGTTCATGTAATTGAAGCGGCGGATGAAATGGCTGAGGCCTTCAGCAGCGTACGCTGCCAAATGAAATACGTAGCGAAATGAGTGTTCCTGAAACAGTTGCTCGATGAATTCGTGGTCAGTGACGCTGCCAGCCACGAAACGAACGCGCCCGGATTCCGGGATATTTACAACAAAACCACCGGAAAGATCATCGAGGACGACGATTTGCAGGCCGTCAAAGCGAGAATCCAGCAGGAGGCTCCGAGTCAGGTGCGAACCGAGAAATCCCGCTCCGCCGGTGATCAGGATCGAGTTTTGAGAAGTCATCTTTCCGGACCTTCCAGCGAACCGCTTGTTTGGGACATCGCTAGCATAAACCGCAATACACACTTTGACACTGAATCAAACCTTCGCTACTATCAATTTTGTGACTTTTCGCCTTTTCACAGCAGACATTCTCAGGAGCATTCGATGCGACTACTTTTTCTTTTCGCAGCCCTTCTGCTCCCGATCGTCAATTCAGCGGTGGCCTTTGACGGGCCAAGGCAAAGCACAAACGTCCCACGGTTTGACGCAGCTGTTGATAGAGGCCTGGCATACCTGCAGGCGTCTGTGGAAAAAGGCGAACCGCATGCAGGACATCAGGTTCTGGCTGCGTACGCCATGCTCAAATGTGGCGTACCCAAAACTGACCCGTTCGTCGCGAAAGCTATCGCGGCAGCAGTGGGTCGCAGCAGTGGCGGTCAGTATCAGCCGATTTCATCGTACGATCATATCTACGGATCGGGCGTCGATTCGATGCTGCTGGCGGACCTGGACGTTAACGGACAGTACCTGCCGAATCTGCAGGCGATCGCCAAATACGTTCAGGCAGCGCAACGGGGGGACGGATCATGGAGTGATGGGCCGCAGCAACCGGGAGATGTGAGTATGTCGCAATATGGAGTTCTCTCACTCTGGGCCTGCCAGCGGGGCGGGGCCACTATCAATCCGGCATCGCTTGACCGTGCAGCAGACTTCCTGATGAAGAAGGGCAACGGAGACGGCGGCTGGGGATATCGCCCAGGAACAACAGCGGGGCCAGGGGCTGGTGCCTCCACTCATAACATGACAATGGCAGCAGGTGGCGCATTAGGTATTTGCCGTCTGCTGCTGCACGGGCTGCGAAGTCAGCCTAAGCCGGTGAAAAAAGACGAAGACTTGTTGCCAGGAGGACTCACAAAAATTGATACATTGGCTGAGGGCGCGGAGATTGGGCCAGCCTTTCCCGATTACAAGCCACAGAACGGCGCGGGTGCGCTGGATGCTCGCGTGGACCGGGCGTTTGGCTGGAATCTGGCAAACTTTCAGCCGGTCAGCCGTGTCGAACACAATCTCTACTATTACTACTGCCTGGAGCGAGCCGCTGCCGTGGGCGATTTGGGAAAGATCAACGGCGAAGACTGGTTCATCGTTTACGGCGATGGACTGCTGACTCTTCAGGCCCAGGATGGGAGCTTCAACACGCACACCGGTCAGGTTGTCGGCACCTGCTTCGCACTGCTGTATTACATGAAATCCACCGATCAGATTCTGAAGAAAATGTACGGACTTGGGCAACAGCTGGCAGATCGTGGCAATCCGTTTGGTGACAAGAAAAAGAAAGAACCGACAGAACTGGATCGGCTATTAGCGGATATCACCAACATCGACTTCGAGACACTTGACGAATCGTCCGTCGAAGTCGCTGATGAGATTGTGCGAAGTGTGCTGTCGATCGATGATCCGGAAAAACTGGTCGGCCAGGAAGATCAGTTGAAAAGTCTGATGAAACATCCTAACGACAAAGTCCGCTGCGCGGCTGTCTGGGCTTTGGGCCGAACCGGCGACTTCAAGCTGGTTCCATTGATGCTGGATGGTATTCGCGACAACAGCGTGGATGTGAATATCGAAGCCATTCAGGCATTGAGATTCATCGCCCGGAAACCCCAGGGATTCGGCGAGACCCTGGCCCCGTTCGCGTCGCTCGGCCCGGAAGATCAGATTAAGAACGCCTCTCCCGAAGAACGATTGCGGCTGGCAACTCCGTGGCGCGAGAAGGCCCTCAAGGACTGGTCCGGCTGGTACTTCAGCGTGCGTCCTTTCGAAGAACGCGGCGGTCTGGATGAACTTCAACTCGCCGTGCCGCTCGGGAAATAGGGCAGCAACGCAAATCAGCGATTTCAGTGTGCCTGACAATCCTGTCCGAGACATGTTGACCGGAAAAGATCTCTTTCTGCGGAAGATCGGGCCCCAGATGGCACTTTCAGCAGTTTTCAGGCTAGTGCTCTGTCAACCTTTAAAGTTGGGGTTGAATTGTATTTGTACGACGGACTTCCAGTCCGTCGGCGGTAACCTTTGTCGACGGACTGGAAGTCCGTCGTACCCGAAAATTGAGCCTTGACAGAGCACTAGCGCTCACATCGCGGCGAAAAATCGTGTCGGGAATGGCAGGCGGAACAAGAGCCACGCGAGCCATCCAGATTCAATCGACCGATACTTCACGCGGTCAGGAATGATGCCCAGCGTTATCAGCCGGAACGCATTAGCGTCCGGTAAAGTAAGGTCCGCATGCAATGCAAGAACCGGGTGCTAAGGACTGGCGAAGAAATAACTGTCGTCTTCCGGATGTGGAGCACGTTTTTAACGTGCTCGGCACGATGGAATGGTGCCCCACTTATTTCTGTCGCAGTCCTAACGCACTCCGGCTGATACCTCGTTCTGAGCCCTGTGCAGTATAACTTAGCAGTTTTTCGTAGGTCTTTTCAACCAGATCTCCGATCCGCGGCCCCAGGTGCGGTGCGAACGCCTGAATCAATGCGGCGTCTTCAGCTCCAAAGCCCATGAATTCCGCAAGATATTCATAACGGATACCCTTCACGTCCAAAGCCAGCAGACTCAACAGCACGGCCACCGCCTTCTGCTCAAACCATGACAGCACAATGTCCAGCGGCAGATCGTTCACGCCACAGTCAAAGGCTTTCGACAATGCCAGAGCCACCTGCACGGCTCCGTAAGCATCATTCAATCAGGTAGAAACGCTTGATGGCTCCCGACTTCACGGCATCCACGATCTGCCCTGCGACGCCAAGCACAACACTGTGATGAAAACCAATCGTCGATTCACGCACTTTGTTTTCCGGAAGAGGTGGGGTGCCTCAGCGGTGCGGGCAACGGTCAACATAGGTTCGGGGAAAGTCGAATCGGCAATGTGACGGCGACGCGCACTCCGCTGGTCACTTTTTTTTGCTTTTCGATTGGCGCGCAACAGGTCTGGATTTCACTCCAGCTCCGGAACCAACTCCCAGAGAAATCAGTTTCTGCACTTCACACAACGGCGTGACACTGCCCGGCTCAGACAGCATCTCCACCACTGTCGTTTCTCGAAACACCTTTTCCGTCGCTGCGATCGCGTTATCGAGTCGGCGATGCAGAGGGCACAGATTTGTGCCGTGCGACTGAATGTTGAGTGGACAATGAAGAATCCGCTTGATGGGTTCGACAACATTGACCACATCGAGAATAGTCAGGTTCCCAAGATCTCTTGTCAGCAAAAACCCACCGTGCAATCCACGCTGCGAAGTCACCAGGCCTCCCCGCACTAACCCCTGCATGAGCTTGGAAAGATACGGCAAGGGCACCTGAGTAATCTCAGCCAGTTTTTTTGCTGTACACGCCCGGCCCTCATGCTGTGCGATCGTCACGATGGCCCGCAGGGCATACTCCACAGTTTGTGAAATCATGGATCAGGGTTCCGAGGTGTGATTGCTTCTTACGGCTGTGAGTTCAAATGCGGCTGCCTATTCTGAAAAATTTGTGTGCTTTGAATCGCCGAGCGATTCCAGGTAGGCCAGCAGATCCAGAATCTCCTCGTCGGTGAACGTGTTGAGCAGCCCCGTCGGCATCGGTGACGTCTTTGAAAGCTGGCGGTCTTCAATTTCCGACTTCAGGACCGTTACCGTTTCTGGTTCCAGCGGATTTGGACGAATGACGACCTTGTCCGGAGTTTCTTCCGTGATACGACCGACGATTGCGCGGCCTTCTTTCGTCTCAATGGCCGTGTTCATGTACTGTTCCGATAGAACTTTTGACGGCTCGGTCGATGCCTCCAAAAGATCCAGACGCTTAAATCGCGTAGCGACTGCGGTCAGGTCGGGGCCGATCGCGCCGCCTAGATCTCCATAACGATGGCAGGCACTGCATTGAGCCTGATAAAATATGTCTTTCCCTCGCGCAAAATTTCGCCCCTTCCCGACACGTTCCAAAAGCGGCTGGAGGTCTCCTGTCATCCATTCCTTCACCAGTTTTCTGGACGCCAGGGGCGGTGCTGGCTCTGGAGTCTGTGCCGCACTATATGCAGTCAGAACATCGCCAAGTGCGATGATTTCGTCCGGCGTCATCGTGAACTTCGCCTCCTCATGAGCGTGAGCCATAAAGGCTGCAAAGCTGGCGCCATTATTGAACGGAATGCCCGCGTCTTCAAACCATTTGACCACATCAACCGGATGCTCGGCCGAACGCCCCGCGTTCCACCACGACAAATACGTTCTGCGGAGATCGGGATTCCATCCTGTTTTTACTTTCCGCAGATTCACAACGTACGTGATCTGTTCTTCCTGAGTCGTCGCTGCCTTCAGCAGTGCAATCGTTCTGGCAACCGCGTTCGGTGCATTCAGAGAGATCAGAATCTGGCAAAGTTCGCGATTCATCGATTCGCTTCCTGCGGGATAAAGTGAATCAACGTCAGCGATGAGCTGTTTCGCGACCTCGCCGGTCGGAAGCCCGTGCCTCGCGATCGAAACCTCAATCACTCGCAGCTTGTTCAGCATCTGCGCTTCTGTCAGTTTTTTGGAAGGGATCGATTTCAACGCCCTGAAGAGAGCGGGTTGTGACTCTGCGGTTCCCAGCCGAGCCAACGCCAATAGTGCAGTCAACGCTGCGTCAGGACGCTTCTCTTCCAGAGCTTTCGCCTGCCATTCGTCGATGGGATTACGCTCGATCGCCATGCGTGTGGCGTAACGGATGTACCGATCACGGCTGTCCAAATGGGGCCATGCAAATTCGATCGCTGCGGGATCCGGCTGCACGTTGAACGATTCCAGCTTGTGCCGCAGATCCCGCGCATCACTGCCATTCCTGTTAGACAAGTCGCTTGCTGCCACCGGTGCGGCGACTTCTTCGCCTGTGTAAGTCACACGGAATAAACTCGCCTGAGTCCCGCGGCCACCAATCGTGAAGTACAGCGATCCATCGTCCCCGATGACGACATCCGTCAGATTCAGCGGCGTCTTTCCTCGCTTGCCGTGCAACGATTTGGGGGCGACGAAGTTTTCAAACGTGCTGGTATAGCTGGCTCCGCTGGGCGTCAGGTGGACAGCGATCAGACGGCCAAACGTCCAGTCGCAGATATAAAACGCCTTCTGGTACTTCACTGGAAACTTCGCGCCTGTGCCGAAGATTACGCCAGTCGGGCAACCGATGCCGATCGTCGCTGTTTGCGGCAGACCATCGGCATAGTAATCGGGCCACTTGGCGCTTCCTTCTCGGAAGCCGTTATCACCGCCTCGGACCGAGTGAAATACGTGAACCGGCCGATACCACGGAGTTCCCCAGTCCCATTCCATGTCGCTGTCGAAACCGAATAATTCGCCATCAGCGTTGAAGCCAATGTCATAAGTGTTGCGCTGGCCTGACGAAAACAATTCGATGTTCTGACCGTCCAGATCCATTCGCGCGACGTAACCACCCGGCGGTTTCGCACCGGCACCGAATCCGTTTCCGTCTTCCATGCGCGGAAGCGCCAGATCATCGGCATAATTGCGATGCGGTGAACTCGCCACGAGATCATTCGGAACGGCCGTGAAGTTGCCGCATACAGCGTACAGCATGTTGTCCGGCCCCAGCACGAGACCATGCGAACCATGTTCGCCGCCGCCGCCTTGCCACTCGCGAAGAAACTCCACGTCGTCGTAGCTGTCGTCCCCCTTCGTGTCCCGGCAGCGATACAGAGCGAAGCCGCGACTGCCGCTGCCGCTGATGTAGAGTGCATCACCCACGAACAACATCCCCATCGTTTCACTCACAGGGATGTTCAGAATCTCCAGCTTTGCGACCTTGCCGTCCGTGATCGTCAACCGCGTGATGGGCTGGCCATTTTGTCCTCCGAGCAGCAACCGTCCTTTGGGATCTTTCGCGAGGCAGATCCATGATCCGTTCGCCTTCGCGTCCGCTGTCAGCATGTGTTCGATCGTAAATCCGGGCAGCGTATCCAGAACTTCAGCGGCGTTTTCAAGATTCACAGGCTTCGAACCATCCGCAGGGCCATAGACAGCCTTCGTGATGGCGAGCTTTTGTCCCTCCGGGGCTGCAATCTCGATCTTTCCGCCTTCGTTTGCCTCGCTTTCGCGCTTTTCGTCGCCGATCGTGTAATCAACATGCAGCTTTTTCGGCACCCCAGGAGCGGTATCGCCGAACGATTCGTTAGTGGCGTCAATGGACAGCTTATTGTCCCTGACTGCCGCCACAACCACGGCCGTGACGTCTGTTTTGTCCTCGGCAAAAACCGGTGCGGTGAAAAAGGCAATCGAAATCAAAAACCCATTCCAATGATGCGACGTCGGGAAACCTGGCAAACCAATTCTCATAGTAACACTTCTCTCGACTTTCAATCCGGATGAAACAATTTCAAATGAATGCTAACCTGTCAGCCGACACATTGCAGCAACGGTGTGCAGCTAAATCCGGTTCGGTTTGGAAAAAGGGACTTTCCGGCCGATGTGGCTTCGCGAATCCCATTCTGGCGTTCGCCTAAGGACCGCTCGAGAAATAACTGTCTCTTTTTATGCCCCTCACCCTGCCCTCTCCCCTTCCACGGGAGAGGAGGATGCGGTCAATTATTTCTCGAACGGTCCTAAGCAACGAGGAGTCTCTTAGTGTCGCCTTTCGCTCCGCGAAAGTAGCGTTTTGGGGCCCTTTCGCAGAGCGAAAGGCGACACTGATTCTTCGCACGTTTCTAAGTCTCGATGTACTCCGCTGATCGCCTTACTTTCGCAGTTTCCAAAACGCCGTCCCTTCATGCACGGCCGGTGCAATCCGTAGCCGCTGGGCGGGAACGGTGCCGTGTCGCATGACGCTCAATTTGAAATAAACGGCGGGGAGAAACCATAGCGTATGTCAGAATCGCCAGTGTTTGCTCGGCTTCACGCGATCGACACCGAACGTATCGGTGGTTCCCATCGTGAGCATGATCGTCGGCACTACGCATTCGAGGTGGAAGCAGGCGGAGAGCTGCCGCTCCAGATCATCGAGGTCCATGTCGTTGTTCTCGGTCGCGCGGATGCTTCGATCTCGTCACGGAAAGCAGAAGCCACAAGATGAGTGCGCGGGATGCTCTGAGTCGGAGTGGTCATGGCAGGTCCATGAATGATAAGAATCGACACAAAAGCCTCGTCGGATGCCGCTGTGACACGCATCGCCGTTCCGAGATCTGCAAATCAACTGCATCACACTTTGTCAGCGGGTGACGCGGGGCTTACCGAGATGTCGTTGATCCGTTTTTGTGCTCATGAGTTCCGTTGTTTTTTATCGTTTCAGTCGTCGTGGTGTTTGGTCTCAGGTTCACGACTACATTTGAAAACTCGCTGCGGCATTCAGTCGGCGAGGAATTGTTTCAGGCCGGACATCACCATCTGCACCGAGATCGTGGTCAGGATCATGCCCATCAGTTTTTCCATGGCCATCAGGCCGCGTCTTCCCAGCAGGCGGGACAAGGAATCGGCCAGCGCGCCCAAAATGGCTGCGGTCAGGAGCCACGCCACCACGACCACCACCGCCCAGAACGCCAGCTTTTCGGGCTCCCGGAGCGAGAACAGCAGGACCGTCGTCAGCGTGGACGGCCCCGCCACAAGCGGAATGGCCAGCGGCACGATGAACGGCTCTCCTTCAGGGCTGCCGCCGAACAGTGAGTGTTGCGTGGGGAAAATCATTTGCAACGCGATCAGGAACAGCACGATCCCGCCGGCCACAGACATCGCGGTCGGGTCGATGGCCAGGAAAGAGACGATATACTTCCCGAACAGCAGGAAGAACAGCATGATGCCCAGCGCGATCAACAATTCCCGGGCGAGCACCGCCCGCTTGCGTTCAGCCGGCACATCTTTGAGCGCCGAGATGAACAGGGGAATGTTACCCAGCGGGTCCATGACCAGCGTGAGCATGAAGACCGCTGAAATGAAAGGCTTTAAATCCATGATTTTAGACGTACTTTTATTCAGCATGTTCTGGAGAATCAACCAAGCCACCCAGCGGGACGACTGAGTCTACCCAGTGACGAGCGGCTTGTCACCTCGATTCGCCATGCGGCTGCGAGCGGGCTCCAGCTGCCAAGCAGGCTCCAGGTGCCAGACACCGTAGATGCCCAGACACCGTAGATGCGATCGGCTGGAGGCCCTGTCATCGTCGGCGACTCGGATTCACCGCTTTGAATCGGTCGATCCGCAAAATCCGGCGTGTATTAACCACATTCTGCAGCTCACTCGATGTCTCGCTCTGCGTCGCTTTGCAGGCAGATGGGACAAAGAAGACCGTGCCAATGATTCCGTGAGCGGAGCATGGGAGCTTGCGCAGCTCGGTCGAGGGAACCCAGCCACGGTGGCTTACTTCGCGATTCGCAACGTTGCGTCAAACGGCCAGTTCTTACGATCACGGCGGAGCATCAATCACACGCAGCCCGGGCGAACAGCAAAACAGACAGAGGACTGCATCGCTTCAAGTGTCGAACCGAATCCGGCATCTCTTGCCGTAACGAGAGTAGACTTCGACGCATTGCTGGATCAATTACCCAGCCGACTCCAGCGAGTCGCGATACTCCTGGCGACGGGACTCAACACGGTCGATGTTGCTGAAATCATCGGCTGCACAAGGGGCAACATTTCCGGTATCCGGAAACAGTTGATCATCGACTATTCCCTGTTTCACGACGGCACGACCGCCGCCGTCGCCTGACGAAGACAACCTGTTCGATGGTCATGTCGCGCGCGGAACTGTATTCCATGTCGAGGATCTGACTGAAAAGAACAGACGACTGCAGCGGAATCCACCGACCGATCGAGGTGCGATCGGATGATCTCAGCTCAAAAGCATCACGCAGTTACTGACTCAGGACGGTTGGACCTGAGTCAGAATTGACATTGAGATATCTGTCCCCAGTTTTGCCAAATCAACCGGATTC
>CAMAVB010000097.1 GCA_945861465.1 Candidatus Kuenenia stuttgartensis | reverse complement strand
GCTGGCGTCTCGCCGAACAACTGTCGATGCGGCAAAGATCACGGTGGCGATACTTCCACCCACAATCGTGAAGTCATGCGACACGGCGGATGTCATTCCCGTGGTGATCAACGTGGCAAAGAGTGCGGCGATTGTGGTGGACATGGGAGTCAGGAGTCAGGAGTCAGGAGTCAGGAGTCAGGAGTCAGGAGTCAGGAGTCAGGAGTCAGGAGTCAGGAGTCAGGAGTCAGGAGTCAGGAGTCAGGAATAAATGGCTGGAAGGTAGGCCGATCCACCGAAGACGAGATTCAGCGATTCTCTGAATCCCGAATCCTTCTTTCTGAACCCTCCTTCATGCGGCTCGGGCCGGTGCGGCGGGGACATCGGGGACGGAGTGATTTTTCCACAGGCTTTGTTTTGGGCGGCTGCGTATACTATGTTCCAATTGGGGCGGATTTTCATGGAATGCCTGTGTCACGCGCAAATAGGGCAGCATGACGAGACCGCGCTGCCGATAGATCGCTGTAAATACGATGATATTCCACAGACAACGCGATGTGAAATATGCGATTGCCGCGCCTTCGATTCCAGCGATTTTTCCGAACCAATAAAAAATGCATAACTGGATCGGGATAAAAGCAAAGAGGGCGTGTGAATACGTTGTTTCCATCCTCATCGTCTGCATCACTGGGATTGTGGGGCCTGTGAGGCAGTCCACAATTACGCCAAGGAGCAACGCTGGCAGCAATCGATGAACCATGCTGTAGTCAGTACCCAGCAGCATCGTCAGCAACGGGGAGCAGATCCAGATCATGAAACTCAGTGCGACCCCGGTCATAACCATAACGGTGGCGGCACTGCGAACGGCATGACTCGCTTCGACAAACTCTCCGTGTTTAAAATGCCGCGCACAACGGGGTATCATGGTCAGGTTCACGGCACCGTGCGGAACCATTGCGAGTGACGCAAAGGGATACGCTAACACGAAAAATGCCGTCTTCTCAAATCCACACGTGGCGGCAACGACGACCGGAAGGAAGCTTTGTGAAAGCACGCTGCCGATGCCCACGCTCACGAACGGCAGCCCATCACGCAACTGCTGTCGGATGTTAAAACGGCTCGCGCTCGGGACAGCGGCCCAGGCGGCACCATATACGTCGCGAATCTGTCCGGTCTGCAACGATCCGGTCCAAACCACTCCCATCACGATCGCATACGTCGCCGCGACGATCGTGGCACTCAGCTTCCAGCCAGCAGCAGCCATCAGCAACAGACTCGCCGTGAAGACAATCGGCAGGATCGTCTGTTCCGGGATCACTGCACGACGGCTGCCAATGATCGGTATCGCCAGCCACTGCCGCAGATAGATCACTGTCAGCGGAATAAACATCACTGTGGCCAGCCACGTTGTTCGAGCCCAATTCTGCTGGTCGAAGACAAAACTGCTGATCAGCCACGCCGCCAGTGACCCACTCAGCAACAGAGTGGCGACAATTGCTGTACACAGATGAGCAATTGCAATCTCGCGTCCTGTTTCAGTGAGGCATTTTGTGCTGGACAGGTTTCGAATAAGAATGCGATCGGATCCCAGTGGCGCGAGTGCTGCCAGCAGCATGGCCAAGGCCAGGGCGGCGCTGTAGATACCGTATTCGGCAGGACCAAGAAGTCGAGCTGTGACAGTTGTCGATACGAACATCAGCGCAATGCCAACCATCCGCACAACAAATGTGCCGAAGGCGTCGGATAGCATTGTGGATGGACGGGGCATGGGATTCAGGATTCAGGGGGCAGGATTCAGGATTCGGGATTCAGGGGGCAGGATTCAGGATTCAGGATTCAGAGGGGCAGGTTAGATCCTGATTCCTGATTCCTGATTCCTAGATCCTGAATCCTCTTCTCATGCTGCACGACTGGCGAGTCGGGCGGCGGAGATGGGGATGGTGGTTCGCATGTAGGGGGCTAACAGATCGTGATTGATGCAAAAGTCGCGCAAAGTTTCGAGGGGCATGGAATTGCCGGGCGAACTGACGTATGGATCGGTGACGTTGGTGTTCACAATGTCAGCGTAGTCGTATGCAATGTCTTCGTAGACGCTTCGGAAGGCGGGCATCACGGCGAACATCTCGGTCAATTCTACAGTGCGGCGAGTTTCTTCGTCGCTCATCAGTTCTTCGTAAAGTTTTTCACCCGCCTTGGCTCCGATTTCCGTGATCGGCATCTTCGCTGGATTGAGGCCGTTTTGGGGTGCCAGTTCGTCAATCATGACTCGGGCGAGATCTGCAATCTGGATGACCGGCATTTTTGTGACGAAGACTTCACCACCACGAGCTTTTTCGGCGGCCGACAGCACGAGCCGACAACTCTCTTCCAAAGTCATGATGAAGCGAGTCATTCGGCGATCTGTCAAAGTGACCGGACCACCGGCTTCAATCTGTCTTGCAAAAATCGGAATGACGGAGCCGCGTGATCCGAGCACGTTTCCGAATCGCGTCGAACTGAAAACTGTGCGGCGACCCATCTTCAGGCTGTTGGCGGCAGTAATCAGTCGTTCGCCCATCAGCTTAGACGTACCCATCACGTTGGTTGGATTGACCGCCTTGTCCGAACTGGTGAAGATGACACGTTCGACATCGTTCAGCAGTGCCGCCTGAATGACATTCTTGACGCCCATGATATTGGTTTGCACGGCGTCAAAAGGGGCTCGTTCGCAGAGGATCACATGCTTCAACGCAGCCGTGTGCAGTACGATATCGACGCCTGCACACATCATGTTCAGCTTGTCGGCGTCGCGAATATCACCGATCTGGCACAGGCTGGAAATATTGCTGCGTGAGTTGTTACGTCGATGATCCAGGAGTTCCTGCTCAAGGAAAAAGATCTCCGATTCGTTCGTATCAACGACGCGAATCTCGCGGGGATCATGATCCAGCAATTGCCGGACAATCTCACGACCAACCGTGCCGCAGCCACCTGTGACAAGAACGGTTTTGTTGAAGAAGAATGACATGGGGAGGATCCAGGATTCAGGATTCAGGATTCAGAAGCAAACGCAGTGAAGAAGACATGACCAGGAGAAGTGATTCAGCGATTCTCTGAATGCTGAATCCCGTCCCCTGAATCCTTTCTCATGCCGCTCGATGGCGGTAGAGAGCGGGATCGATGGTAGCGGCCATTGCGTTCAGGTCCAGGGATTCATCAAAGTGACGATTGATCTGAGCGATCACCGATTCGGGACGAGAAAGGAGTTCGTTGTAGCTGACGTTGATAAGCTTCAGATGTGACTGTGACGGAAGCCATGCGTAGAATTGTCGAAGTTGACGTTCAAACAACGTCTTCATCGTGTGGTCAGGAATGTCAGTCTCGATGCCGTTGCGTTCCAGCATCGCCTTTTGCGACTGCAGAATTTCATCGACATCGCGGCGCATAAAGACGATGCGATAGTCGTGATCAGTCGGCAGATGTTCGAGGAGGCTGTAGACCATTTTGACCGAATGTCCGGGAGCTCGATCAATCCAGGTCGTATAGTTTTCGATGCTCTTGACGTCTTCGAATTCGTAGTAGCCGTTCGGATTGTCTTCGTCCGGTGTCCGTAATTCGTCGGTCAGGGCCGGAATGCCGCCGGCTTCCAGCATTCGCATCATCATGGACGTGCCGGAACGCGGCAGGCCGGAGACGATCGTGATCCAGGGGCGCTCAGAGATGCTCTCTTCGGATTCTGCCTGTTCCGATCCAGAATCATTGGCGACCTGCGGCATCGATTCTTCTGCCTTTCGAAGCAAAGTCATCATTTGCCCTTCCGTCAGAGCACCAGTCTTGCGATCGACTGGCTTGCCGTCGGCGAACGCGATAAAGGTGGGGACTCCGCTGACTTCGTATTGTCCCGCCAGGCTCGGGCAACGATCGATGTTGACGGAATACACGTCAGCCCAATCGCCAACTTTGGTTGCCATCCGATCGACGATCGGTTGCATCATTTTGCACGGCGGACACCAAGATGCCCAGAAGTCCACCAGCACCGGTCGGTCGGACCTGAGCACCATTTCTTCAAAATCAATTTCGCGAATTTCCATGGGAGGGAGTTTTCGGTTTCTGGTTTTTAGGGTTCAGTTATGAGTTATCAATGAATCTTGACGCGAGCTTCGCCCGCAACCCAAAGTAGTCGTCACTCTCCGAGTGACGCAATGCGATTCAATTCGCCAGTTCAGATACATGTCGTTGACGGAGTCAGGTCCTTGTTGACCCGCCCTTATCCCAATGAATCGCAATTCATCACTCAGAGAGTGATGGCTACTTTGTAACTCAACTCGTAGTGTTAAGGCTAATGGCAGGCCGGACCAAGCGCAGCGCCGTTCCGGCAATAGCCAGACACCTGCCGGAACGGCGCTGCGCTTGGTCCGGCCTACAGTTACGCCGCTGGTCGCCACGTTTCCAGCACCTCCAGTTTTCCATGTTCCCCTGACCATTTTGTTTTAGGAAACAGCGTGTCTCGCTGGGATAAGATGCGAGCACGGGCCTCGGGTTGTGTAAGGACTCGAAACAGATGCCGCACTTCGCTTGCGAATCCGGATTCGGACTGAAACCCGAAGCGTTCGCTGAGCTTATCGTGAATGACCTCGTAAGGATGTTCTTCCGCTTCGACGCGAGGATTTTCGATTCGCTGGACTTCGACATCCAGTCCGAATTCACTACCGATCGCTGCCACCATTTTAGCAATCTGCATCACGCTGAAGACATCCGTGACCTGATTCACGACGTCGTACTGTCCGGGTTCCGGCGGAGCGGCGATCAACCGCGTGATGCACTGCATGGCGTCCCGGAGCGTGATGTAACCACGCATCTGATTCCCGCTGCCGTAGATCGTGAGTGGCATCCCAATCACGGCCTGAGCCACGAAACGATTGACCACCGTGCCCCACCATTCATCGATATCCAGGCGTGTGTTGAGATCCGCATGAGCCGTCAGTTCTTCGGAGTAGTTGCCATAGATGACACCCTGCATGACGTCGTAACTTCGCAGCCACCAGTATTTGCAGGCTTCGAAAACGCTGTAGGTACCCTGGACTTTGCTGACGTGATAGAAACTGACGGGATCTCGTGGCGTAAGTTCTCCGCCGAGACTCCATTCTTTTCCCTGATACTGCAACACTGCGTCACCGGGGAAGAGGCCTTCGAATAGCGGGCGACCGGTCAACGGGCTACCGTATTCACCCATTGTTCCGAGCTTGATGATCGAGGCATCTGGAGCGTGATCGCGAACACCAAACAGCAGTCCCAGCGTTCCGATGACATTGTTCTGAACCGTGTTCACAGCCTTTTCTACGGACGCCATGCTGTACGGAGCACTGGGGATTTCCGCGAATTGAACAATAGATTCCGGTTGCACTTCTTTGATGTACGCAAACAGTGCTTCGCGATCCATCAGGTCGATTTCCCGGAAATCAATATCGACGCCTAAATGCTCGTTGGCCGCTTTGATCCTGTCTTCCATTGATTGAATCGGAGTGACTGAATGCGCACCGCGCTCTTCGACAAGTTTTCGCCGCAGCATGTTGTCGATGCCGTAAACTTTGCAGCCCAGCTTTGCCAGCTTGAGTGCCAGTGGCCAGCCGAGATAACCGTCCATGCCGAGGATCAGCACGCGCATACCGTCGAGCAGATAGCCGCTGTCGGTCTTTTTCCATTCCGAGCAAGATTCAAACGTGATCGACATCGGATCGAAGTAGCCAATTTCAGGCCGCCGCTTGCATTCCACGACCAGCTGCCCCTGAGCCGCCTTCCGAAACGCCGCCTGCCCGCAGGCGCGAAAATCGACGTGGCCTTTGAATTCCACCGCCGGACAACTCCAGCACGTCTGATTGGCATTATGGCAGGATGATTCAGTCATTGAACAATCGTCCGATGAGTCGAAGGCAGAGATGCGAAGGTAACGAATTGATTTACCACAGAGGACACAGAGGTACACAGAGAGCTGCAAGAACGAACGAAGGGAGAACCTGATTTATTCTGAGTCTGTTGTGCATGTGACCCATCGTCACGCTGATGCGATTCCTCTGTGCTCCTCTGTGTCCTCTGTGGTAAAAAATGTCTTATGGCACGACTAGTTCGCCAGTCGGATGATGCCGTCTTTCATATGCTCCACATTGAAGTTCAACAATAATCCAACTTTCTTGCCGCTCAGTTTGAGATAAGACAGCAACTGGGCCTTGTGCAGAGAAGTAATATTCTCCACTGCCTTCAGTTCAGCAATGACAGCCACTTCAACCAGGAGATCGAGGCGATATCCGATATCGATCCTGATGCCATCATAGATCACAGGGCACTCCACCTGTGATTGAACCTGTAACCCTCTTTTTCTAAGTTCGTACGCCAGACACGCCTCGTGCGCTGATTCCAGCAGACCCGGGCCAAGCGCAGAATGCACTTTCATTGCGGCATCAACGATGTGACCAGATACAGTATTCAAATCCATCTCTTCGACTCCATTACGTTTACGTTAATCGATAGTTCAGTGCTGCATTACTGCTGGTGCTTTGTGATCCGGTTTGCTTACGCCGCCCGCCTGGCGATCTGCTCCATGTGCTTCGGCATGACCACGTCTAGCACGTTCTCCACCTTCATGTCTGCGGGGATCTTTCCCAGTCCTTTGCCTCGGACGAAGAACGAAGATTCTTCATAGGTGTGTTTGCCGTTGATGCGTGTCGATTCCACAAGTTCAGACAGATTCACGCGGCCGGAGAGCGCGACATCTTTGGCAGCCATCACGATGAGATCGGGGGCACGGTGAGCGAACGGGCCGCTGTAGGCGTCTTTGCCTCGAATGACTTCGCTGGCGATTGGCTGACCGTTGACCGTGGCATTCTGAAAAAATGTCGTAAGTTGCTGCATCAGTGGTTCTGCTTCTTCGGCTGCTACAGTGCCACCGGGATAACGTCCTTGACGATGCAGATAGATTCGACCTGGATCCATTGCAAACGCTTTGGTTTCCGGCAGCATGTCGATGTAAGATGGCCGCTGAGATTCTTTCAGTCTCAGGAAACCATTCTCCGCCAGCAGACAGTTCAGATTCACGCTCAGGCGCTGCCGGGCAAACCCGTGATCGGAGACAGCAGCGAGCGTGACGTCGTCGTCAAGCCGCTCCAGAATGCTCCCGATCTGATTGTCCACTTCGTGATAGTAGTCGAGGAATGTCTGGTGGAACGGCGATGATGTGTCTTCGTAGTCTTCCCACAGATAGTGATTCAATCGATCAGTGCCGGTGAACACGAACATGATGTTCTGCCACGGCAGTCGATCCCAGTGATGATGCAGAGCCTGGCAGCGCGCGGCCATGACGCGACGCAATTCATCCACGAATCTTTGCTTGCCCTTTTCAACCAGCGACATGTCGGCATCAACGGCGTAGCCAATACTCTCCAGCCATGCGAGTTCTTCCGGCGGATGCACGGCTCGCTTGAGATCCAGTGCGACAAAGCCGGAAACCAGCATCCCCGGCATAGGCAGAGCAGGATACGTTTGAGGTACGTTCATGATCAGGCTGGGACCAGCTCCCTCGCGTGCCCAAAACGGCTTCGAACGAAATGTTCGCGAAGACGTGAAACCCAGCGTGTAGCTGCCGTCCATCAGGTCGGTGAAGCCGAAAACATTGTGACCACCCGAGTTTTCACCAGTCACGATCGATGCCCAGGCGGCGGATGAAACCTCTGGCAACGCGGATTTCATTGGAACCAGCGTGCCTGTTTTCAGCAATTGCTGACTGTTGGGCATCACGCCGGAATCGGCAAATTGCTGCCACATCCAGCGCGGTAGTCCGTCAATTCCCAGTAAAAACATGTTCATGATCACGGCCTCCGTTCCGGGATCTCACTTGAATTTGAAATCTCAAATCTCAAATCTCAAACTCTAAATCTCACCTTGGACACTCTCAATCGAAAATCAAAAATCAAAAATCGAAAATCAGATGTATCCTAATTGTCTGAGTCGCTCGGTCACGGCCTCCGTATCTTCTTCATCCATGTAGGCATCTGCGTCGCAGGCATGCATCAGCGTGCAGTGCAAATGCGGTATTCCGTGAGAATTGAGTTCGCGGGTGACGAATGCAGCGTCACTGCAGTTTTCTTCCGAAATTACAACGATTCGATCGACGGTTGCGGACTGAAGCTGCTGCAGCGAACGCGACATGCCAGATCGCCAAATCACTGATGAAGGCGTGCGGCAGATCGAAAGTCGATCTTCATGGGCAGCAACAAAGAGGGTACCGGCGACGGTATTCAGCGGTTGCTGGGAGAGGTTGAGTACAGCATCGCCAGCCATCAGGACGCTGGTAATTGAATCGGAAGTACTTGAACATTCGGTCGTCATATGCATCACCATCCGTGGTGGAAAACGGTCCGCCGCTCGATCCGTGAGCGGCCTCAGTTCGCAGGAACCCGATGTTCCGGGGGGGGGAATCTAGCATTCCGGCAGAAATGCAACAACACAGGTTTTGAACGGCACGAACTGCCGATTCAGAATTCTGCCAAAATCGCCACAATGGCAGTCTGAATTGGACCGCCAGTGACCTGAACCGTGCCATCGACATGAATATAGATGTCGATTTCGCTGCGAACTCCAAAATCCGGAAGGTAAATTCCGGGTTCGATGGTGAACAAACTACGCGGCAGGATGCGGCGGGTTTCGTGAGTTTCCAGATTATCAATGTGCGTGCCGTTTCCGTGGGTCTCCTGAGCCATGTTGTGACCGGTGCGGTGGCAAAAGTCAGGACCATATCCGGCAGCTTCAATAACGCCTCTGACGGCATCATCCACTTCCCAGCCTTGAAGTTTCCGCCCCGCTGCGAACGCAGTCCTGACGCATTCGATCCCGGCATCACGTCCCGCAGCGACGATGTTGAAGACTTTGGTGAACTTTTCGGGTACAGTCGTGCCGACGTAGCCAGTTCGTGTCAGATCGCTGTACACCGAGCCAGGTTTGTCCTGTTTAGCCCACAGATCGACCAACACGAAGCTCCCTTCGACAATCTTCGTAACGGCCCCCGTGCCGGTTTCGTAATGAGGATTGCCGCCATTTCCGTCCACACCAACGATCGGAGGATGATAGGTGGTCATCTTGTGTTCAGCGAAATGTCGCATGATCTCATCCGACACAGCCATTTCTTCGACAGAACCGTGAGTTCTAACCTGATCGGCGATGAACCTCCAGACCCGACCATAGGCGGCGTTCGTCACCTCAGACGCTTCGAGATGACTCTTTAACTGTGTCGGGGTGAGCGTTGATTCAAAGAGCGAAATCAGATCCCCGGATGAAACGACCTCAGAGCCGAACGACCGCACGAGTTCCACCGTGCCTGCATCGACTCGGGAAATATAAGGATTTCCATTGCGAGGCGAATACTCCATCGCGACGCTTTTGTGCCCGGTGACGACTTTCTGAATGGCCGTTTCGAGCTCCTGCCATCGCAGATAGACTAACTTGTCGCCGGGAAGATGATCCAGAACGTCCGATTCAATACGGTGTACGAGTTTTGTTGGTGTGCCTTTCGCAGGGATAAAATAGTAGTAACGTCGCGACCCCGAGAAGCCTTCCGGCATCTGCAGAATTCGCTGAGCCAGCACATTGGAGCCTCGGAAGTCATAAAGCAGCCAACCGTCGAAGCCGAATTCGCACAGGGCTGACTGGATTGCCTGGAGATCAAACATGGATTTGACTTTCTGAAAATAAAATACGCTATGGACACTGCTTAGGACCGTCCGAGAAATAATTGACCGCATCCTCCTCTCCCCTGGAAGGGGAGAGGGCAGGGTGAGGGGCATAAAAAGAGACAGTTATTTCTCAAGCGGTCCTTAACGTAACCATAAGCGATCTTTAAAGCCAAAACGACGATGTGGCAGGGGAATCTCAGTCGGTGGAGCGACTGAGCTACGTAGCCGACGTCGCTCCGCGACTCGCATTCCGCATCACACACGTGCCAAAAAGAGTGTCGCGAGGGCGTTATCCACACATTGACGCTAAAATAAGGCTGAAAACGCAAGTCTGTCGTTGCTTTCTCGCTGAAATCCGAGAAAATCGCAGACGAAATCGGGTGGGAGCGCGCTCAAGCCAAACGTTCCACGACGAGATTTTTTAGCTGGAGTCGGATCAACGTGTTTAACTTGTCACGTGCTAGTCATGATCGCTGGTCAGGCTTTCCAGCATGGCTCCTGCCGTGCGGCGTATTACTACTGGCCTGTTCGACCGTCGCAGCGTCCGGACAGGACGCTGTCGTGAAGTTCGCGGGGGTGGATGAAGCCTCACCGGGGGTAGTTCCGGTGACTGTGACGCCTCCAAATGGAACGACTCCACCCGACACGGCGACCCCCGTGACGCCTCCAGAAGGGGTGACACCGCCCGGAACTCCGCCTGCAACAGGTGAAACAGCAACGCCACCGGCCGCTCAGGATGCGGTCAAGCGACCCACCGCTGAAAAGTACGTGCCCCAGAAAATCGACACCGAAATCCGTAAGAATCCTGATGGGCTTGTGTCGTTCAACATCGTCGGCCAGCCTTGGGAAGCGGTGCTGCAGTGGCTGTCCGATGCGTCCGCGTTGTCGTTCGACTGGCAGGAACTTCCTGGTGATTCGCTGAACCTCATCACCACGCGCGAATATACTATGGAGCAGGCTCGAGATCTGATCAACCGCCATTTGCTGATGCGCGGTTTTACCATGATTGTGAACGGCGAAGTCATGTCGATCGTTCGCACCAAAGACCTGAATCCTGCAATGGTATCTCGTGTGACTCCGCAGGAACTGGAAACTCTGGCCGATTATACGATCTGCAAAGTTTCATTTAATCTGGACTCGCTGATCGCAGATGAGGCGGTGGAAGAACTCAAACCGATGCTGAGTTCGGCGGGGCAGATCCATAAGCTCAGCCGCACAAACCGCCTGGAAATACTGGACACGGCAATCAGCCTGCGACATATATGGGAATTGCTGCAGGATGAGCAATCTGGCAGTGATGAAGATCAGGTGGTCCGCACATTTCTGTTGGAGCATCGTCGTGCCGAAGATGTGATTCGCTTGCTTCGTGAACTTTTGAAGCTGCAGCCACCCACAGGTGAACAGCCGCAGAACGGCGGGAGCATGGACCCCAACATGGTCATGCAGATGATGCAGCAGATGCAGCAGGCCATGCAGCAGGCGGCAGCGCAGCCAGGGGCAACAGCGGGGCCGAAAGCCCCGAAGGAAACTCGGCTCGTTCTGAATCAGCGGGAAAACATGATCCTCGCGATCGCAGCACCCGATCAGATGGCCGTCATTGAGCGCGCGATCAAGGAAATTGACGTGCCGCGCGACGGTGCCACTGGTTTGCTGCAGAACATTAACCGGATGAAGATCTATCGTCTGGAATCCGTTGATCCTCAGACGCTCACCGATCTGCTGCAGCAACTCGGTGACCTGGACCCGGGCACAGTGCTGAAAGTTGACAAGGGCAAAAAATCAATTATGGCGTGGGCCACGCTGGCTGACCACCTGACCATCACGACTTTGGTCGAAAAGCTGGACCAGTCTTCGCGGCAATTTGAGGTCATTCCGTTGAAGCGACTGGACGCGGAGTACGTGGCAGGCACGATTCGCATGCTGATGGATGCCGAATCGAAAGAGGACGAACCGACCTCCAATAATCGATACTATGGCGATTTTTTTTCCAACCAGAATCAGCCGGAGGAACCAAAGGAAAGGAGCTTCCGGATCGAAGCTGACATCGAAAACAATCGCCTGCTCGTGAATGCAAACGTCCTGGAAATGGAGGAAATTCGGACGCTGCTGATCAAGCTGGGTGAATTGCCGGACCCGAACGCCACGGACGACGGAATTCGTGTTTTTGAAGTCAATCCTGACGAAGATCTCCACGAATTGCAGCGGCGACTGCAACAATATTGGCGACGAGGAAATCCGCTGGAGTTTGATCTGCCGAAAGAGATACCAAAACTGGAAGACAAATCAGATACACCGGAAGAGAATCCCCAAAAAAAGCCGCCGTCCGCGGCGGAAGATGTAACCACAATTCCTTCGGAATCGTCGCGAATTTCAATCTGGAAAGACGGTCGCAGGCGGCCAGTCGAAGTGGCTCGGACGACTGTCGAGGTGATACCCGAATCTGCGTTCGACGAATTGCTTCGCCGTGCAGACCACCCAGCGCGGCTCGCGAATTCAGCGCGGCCTCGATCCAACGCAGCGATTCTGACAAAGCATAAAATCGATGAGGCCGAAGGTGCGGACAGCGAAGGATCAGCCGCACAGCGCACTCCTGTCACTCCGGCAGTCAGCGGTGACGCTGCTGCACCGCAGGAAGCACAGTCAGATTCCAATCCGGTGATCGACCGAAAACTCATTGATCGTCTGCGTCGTCAGTTACAAAACACACCGCCGCAGGCTGGCGAATCTGAGGAACGCTTTCCGACGGATCCTGCAGCAGAGTTGCAGCCTTCTCCGGGAAACGATCCCAGTCCGGCTGACGCATTGCAACCTCGAGATCCGCGTCAGTCGCCGATCAAGTTCTCCGTGACACCAGATGGCAAGCTCATTGCCAGTAGTCGCGATATCATGGCGCTCGCCGAACTGGAAGCCTTGATGGGGCAAGTGGCGGCACCGCGACGCAGCTACAAACTGTTCCGGCTGAAGTATGCCACGCCGTCATGGGTCACGCTCAATCTGAAAGACTTCTTCAAGTCGGAAGAACAGACGAAGAGCGGCTTGGAATACGATCCATGGTGGGGAATTGTGCCTTCCCAGAAAAAGACGAAGGGAAATCACAGCTTGTCGAAGCGACGACAGCCACAGTTCATCTCAGACAATTTCACCAGCACAATTCTGGTCCGCGATGCTGACGCCAAACAATTGCAGACGATCGAAGATCTGATCGGGATCTACGATGTCGCTGAACCATCCGATTCCGGGTCCATGCGGGTGACGACGATTTTTCGACTGAAGCACGCGAGAGCCGCACTTGTTGCGGCAGCCGTCAAGGACGTATTCCGTGACTTGCTGAGTTCGAACGATAAGGCGCTGGAGACCGACGAAAAAGGACAAAGACAGACCGGTGGTGGCGGGCTGGTGACGTACTTGCCGCGAGGTCCGTCAGAGGAAAAAAGCGAAGGGGATGAAGAAGAACCTATTCGGTTCAAGGGGTTGCTGTCAATGGGAATCGATGATTCGTCCAATACATTGATCGTATCGTCGTCGGGATCATTAATGGACACAATCGGTGAGATGATTGAATCGCTGGATAAAGCGGCGGACTCGTCCTCCGTCGTACAGGTGCTCCATGTGGACGAGACGGTAGACCTGGGACTCATTCAGGAACGCCTGCGCGAACTGATGAAAGTCGAGCCCGCTGCCCAACAACCCGGCCAGCCACAACCCGGCCAACAACCGCCTGGGCAACAACTGCCTGGGCAACCTGGCGTGCCGCCAGGGGCGGTTCCGGCGGAGGCCGCTGCCGAATGATCCTCCACCGCGCGCTTTGGAGGATGTCACATTCGTTTAACCGCGTGGGCAACGCCCCGCGCTTTGTATTTCAAATCTCAGATTTCAAATTTCAAATTTCCTAACCCTACCGGATTCCACGTGTGTGTTTACGGGAAAGTCATTCGTTTAACGGCGAGCCGCAGGCGTAGGCGAATTCTCTGCCGCCTACGCCTGCGGCTCGCCGTTAAACGATGCATTCTCTCACTCATGCGTCTAATTGTCTCGATTGCCCCCTGAGACGACGCAGACAACACGTTGATTTGCAAAACGATCGCGATGCTGATGCACGACCGCCAGTGGAACTGCACCGGATGGTTCCGCGATCATTTTGGCGTGCATCGCCAGATGTTGCACGGACTCCACGATAGACGTTTCCGACGCACATAGAATCTCGTCAACCAGTTGAAAAATGATCGGGAAAGTCAGGCTCCCGAGCGGTGTGCGCAGACCGTCGGCGATCGAATCCGTACGCAACACGGGTTCGATTTGTCCGGACTGCAGACTGCGAAACGCATCATTCGCCCATTCCGGCTCAGCGGCAATCACACGCACGGACGGTTTGAGCGATTTAACGGCGATCAATGTGCCGGCAAGTAATCCGCCACCGCCGACCGGGACAACGATCGTTTCGACATCCGGATATTGTCGCAGGATTTCCAGTCCGACCGTTCCCTGTCCGGCAATCACCAGGGCGTCATTGAAAGGGTGAATCAAGGTGGCTCCGGTCGCTTGCATGACCTCGTTTGCCATTGCTTCGCGGGCTGCCGGTGTGGATTCACAGATCACTGGTTCAACCCCGAAACTGCGAACCGCCGCCAGCTTGATTTTCGCTGAATTTTTCGGCATCACGATATGTGCCTTGATGCCTCGCAGCTTTGCCGCCCGCGCCAGTGCAGCGGCGTGATTGCCGGACGAATGTGTCACCACGCCCCGCGCTGCGACTTCGTCAGTCAGACTGAACACGGCGTTGCAGGCACCGCGTGCCTTGAATGCGAATCCGTGTTGAAAATTTTCGCACTTGATCGCAATCGAACAGTCCATGTCGTGACTCAATGCGGCAAAAGGAATTGTCGGAGTCGCCACGATGAGCGACCGGATGCGTGCCGCCGCCGCTTCAATCTCCGGCATCGTCGTACAAAAGGAGGTCCAGACAGGATGAGTCGGTTTCATGTGTGGCGGCTACTTTCATTTTGACGTGATTAACTCAACACTGCGTCAGGAGGCTTCGCAGTTGCAGCAGCAGTTCCGTCTTTTCCATAATCTGCGACAGTCGCGATTCGGTCGGCGTCGTGACCTGTTCCAGTGCAGCGGCAAACACGGACATGCCGACCGATGTGGTGATCCGGCGTTCTGCGTGCAGAACACCGACACATTTCTCAACAACACCTGTTGTGCCATCGAGATCAATGATCGCCAGCCGCAGACTGTCATTCTGTGTGGCAAGATGGCTGCGAATCGCGGAAACGGACAATGGCAGTTTTGTGCATTCACAGTTTAACGCGGCGAGAATTCCGGTCACGGTTGTACGCAGATCGGATTCATCTGAGATAACAATCGCCTTGCTTCGGACAGTGGGTGCCATCTCCGCCGGATCGTGACTTCGGTGGAAGAAGACTTCTTCGCCGGCAGACATCGGAGACAACGCCTGAGTGCCCGCCTGAAAACCCCGAAGCTCCAGTTCAACCAGAGACGCTGCCGATGCGGCGGGAATCCGAAACGCCACCGGCCAGAGTTCATGACTGCGACCGTCGGCAGTACACCACGGACCGTAGCAACACAGAATACGCCCGAACAAACAGCGCCCGATCAGATCATTGATTTCGTGCTGCGCGAATTCATCGGAGCACAACTGCAGAACAACCACAAAGTCTGCCGACATCGTTTGCCCAAGCCCCGCCTCCAGCGCAGCCAACAGAGTCTGATGTTCCGAAATGATGCGGACCTGATCGTCTTGTCGCAACATCTGCAACACACCGCGAAAAGTTGAACCGTCGTCCCGGCCAACGATCGCGACGTTGGCGATCCTGGGTTCTGTGATTTGCATCATATTTCTCCCACTGCGCTTGTGCTTTGTCACGTCTTAAAATGTAGGTTGGACATTCTTGTCCGACTGCGTTTTGACGGGCCAGAATTCCCATCGTACCCCAAAATCAACCATTGACAGTGTGCTAGGGCAGCCCATTCAATTTTCGTAACACCCATTCCGACATCAACAGCGTAAAGAAGATTATCAGAACCAACCAGTGATCCCAGAGTGTGCGCTCTTCAAGTTTCTGTTCGGGAAGGTCGCGTGGTTGAATCAGAGATATCAATCGCTCCGCTTCAAACGGCTCGACGACGGCTCCCCTGGTCAGTTCTGCAAGTTGAGTCAGCAGTTCACGGTTACAACTGATGTTGGCCAACTCCCGCGACAACTGTTTGCGAACCAGCACTTCGCTTTGAATCGTGTCTTGCTCGGTGAGGTTTCCGCCGGTGACTCGGAGTTGGACTTTCCATGCGCCAGCCGACAGGCGTGGCAGGCGACCGACATACCGTTCTGCGGCATCTGCGGCTGGCGTCAGCACCGTCACGTGCTCGGCTGGCGATAAGGAAGAATCCTGCGGAGACTGCTGTGAATTGCCTGGTGTGCCGACAGGAGGCGTATCTCGGAGCGGTTCAACGAGCGTCGCCACGACTTCAACCGCCGCGCCTTCCAGTTGCGGCAGCAGCTTTGGATTCCATCGGACCATCGCTTCGACCGTTTCCGATTCATCGATCACGACGTCGGAAAGCGACATTCTTACGTTGTCATTGCCAGCGGCCGCTTTATTGCGTGCCGCCCAGCGGATCAACTGCCCCCAGAAGCGATAATGCCACTCATCCCCCGCGCGCCGCCGCCAGCGCCAGGTACTGTCAAGTCCCATCCAGATGACTTGCCCGAAGCCATAATCCTGATGCAGAATGGTCGGTTCAGCTGCGATATCAATCCCGGGTATTGTGGAAGTGGCCCAGACCGTGGCCCCAGGTTTGGCAGTGCCGCCGTAGATCCACGGATGACCGGGCAGACCTGAGAATGCGTTGTTGCGATCCGCCGGATCAGCAGACAGCTGAAACATGGGCAGTTCTGACGCATCGACACCGAGTGACAGCCGAAACGATGATTGTTCAGCATCCGGCACAGACGCCAGGGATTTCTCAGCCAATCGTTGGCGAGTTTCCGTGACAGGCAGCAGCGCTCTCAGAACGGGTGACGTGAATTCATGCGGCATGTGACTGCGACCAGGAATCACCATCAGCGTTAATCCGTCTCGTGTGACGGCCTGATCGATCATCTCCCAGACATCAGGCTCAACCTCCAACGGATCGATGTCGCCGATGATCAACAGGTCCGTCCTGGCGAGTTGTTCGCGGAAGACTTCGATCTGCGGAAGCCTGTTGGAAATATAAGGCTGATTCAGCAGATCCAGAAACGGTTGATGCAGAAGGACAGTCAGCGGTTCGACCTGTTTGTCGCGGTCGAGCAGGTTCTTCAGGTAACGGAATTCCCAGCGGGCATCCCCTTCGACAAGCATGACGCGGGCCTTATTATCGACGACCTGCAGGCTGAGCTCGCGGTCATTGTTGTCTTCACGCAGTTCACCCGGCTGCATTCCGGTCTCCACGCGATAATCGAATCGACCGGCTTTGTCGGACGGAATGTCAAACGTGACGCTGGCACTGTCCGTCGCTGGTGTCACCGTTTGTTCCGATACGAGTACTTCGCCCTGTCGCAAACGCACGGTGAGAGGTTCACCTTCGAATCCGGATGTGCCGATCACGACACGGATCTGAGCTTTGTCGTGCAGAAACACGGCTTCCGGCGATTCCATGGCAGCAATCGAAAGGTCACGCGGCGGAAGCCGTGAACCGATCGGAACGGCGTACACAGGCACTTGCAGGCTGGCCAGTCGCTGCGCTGTTCCCGCGACGTCGCCAGCGGCTGTCTGGCGTCCGTCTGAGATCAGGATCACACCGCGAATCAGGTTGGCACCTTCTTCCGACGTGATTGATGTCAGCAATTGCAGGGCATCGGTGCCGCCGGGAATCAAGTCGGCTCGATCAGATTGCAGTGCAGCGGCAAGCCGCAGGGGGACTGTCGCCTGCTGTTCTGAAGCGAACAATCGAATATCGAGCGGCATGACTTCGTCCAGCCGATCAAGCAGTTCATCGGGCTGCGACTGCAGCAGGCGACGAACGAATTCGACGCGCGGCATCTCCGCGAGCTCGTTTAATGAATCCATCACCTGGCGGGCACGCGCGTCGGACAGCGACTGTTCGGCAGGTGTCGTGGGCCGCGCGGCACCACCGAGCCAGTTTGGTTCCAGTCCCAATTCGGAGGTGACCACCCATTCGTCAATCAGCGGGCGGGTTTCTGTATTCCCCAGCATCCCCAACGCCTGGGCCCATCGAAGTTTTTCGCCAAGTGACGCATGACGGTCCTGTGTCTCCATGCTGAGTGAACCGTCAATGGCAACGATTACTTTGCCCCGCTGCGAAATGTCGAACCGCTTCGTCAGGACTGGTTGCAGCAGCGTCATGAAAAGCGTGATGAGCACCAGAATTCGAAGCGTGATGAGAGTCCAGCCGACGGTGCGGGAAACCAGCCTGCGTTCGAGTCGCAACAGCCAGATGCTGAGTCCGATGGCGACAACCACTCCGAGAACCGCGTAAATCGTCCAGCCCGGAGAATTCAGCCCCGAAAAGATCAGCCTCCAGTTCATCCGCCGTTTCTCATTCCTGCAGTTGGGTCAGGTTCCTGTGAAAACCACTGCCAAGCAGGCTAACGGATTACACCACTGAGTTCCAGCAGCGAACATCCATGAATGGGTCTTATAGGGCGTTTACGACCTATGGAGACGTGGAGCACGTTTTTAACGTGCTCGGCACGATGGAATCGTGCCCCACCTATTTCTGTCTCAGTCCTATGTGAGTTTTGCTGAGAACGCAAACCGATTTTACGCCGCAGACGTATCGATAAATCCGGCCGGGGACTCGGATCGCGGCAGTTTCAATGTAAATGTTGTGCCTTTGCCAGTTTCACTTTCAACACGAATTCTGCCTTGATGCGCTTCCACAATGCGAAGACAAAGCGAAAGCCCAAGTCCAGTGCCGCCCTGTCCGCGTGCGTCAGGTGTTTTGGTTGTGTAGAACTTATCAAAGATGTGTGGCAATTTGTCGTGAGGGATCCCACAGCCCGTGTCACTCACAACGATTTCTGCCCAGCCGTCGGACGTATTGTCGCGAACAATCAGGCGCAGGCGTCCGGCTTCTTTCATTGCCTGGCGTGCGTTCACGATCAGGTTCATCAGGATCTGTTGAATCTGGCTGGCGTTTACCAGCGCCCAGACCGGCGACGGAGCCATCAGATCGACCGAAATCCGATGCATCTGCAGATCTTTCTGCACAAGCACCAGGACATCGTCCAGCAACCGTTTCAAGTCGGCTGGCTCAACGCGGTCGGACGTGTTGCGCGCGTAGGCCAGCATGCCTGTCGTAATCTGCGCAGCCCGTTGGCCCGCCGACAGGATGCGGTCAAACGACTTTGTGCGGCTTTTTTCGTCGGTATGCCGCAGCCCCATTCTGGCGTAATTGATGACTGTCGTCAGGATGTTGTTGAATTCGTGAGTAATGGAGGACGCAAGTGCTCCCACGGAACTCAACCGTTGCGCACGCATGAGTTCATCCTCAAGCAGAGCCAGGCGTTGTTCCAGGTCAACAATTTTCTGAAAATCATCCATGACGTCCAGTTGCTCCGGAAAAGTATCCGCGGCTACACGACAGAATCAGCAAACCAGCTGCTGAGGGATTTATCGGCATAATCCGACGTCATCTTGCGGCTGGTCGTGCTGCAAGGTGGCATCAACCGGAGCATTCATACGGCAGAAACTGCAGGAACTCCATCGGCTCATTGCCGTGACACTGTGGACTTGCTGTGATCCTGGCGACACCGTGCTGTTTCATCACCATCACTTCAGAGCCCGCGCCGGGTGAAGCGTCATTCGAAATGCCCCCACACTGGATCACAGCCGCGATTCGCGTGTATTCGCGTCCATTCGCGGTGGAAACACTCGTCCTCCGCCGCGCACTTCATTTGTCGTTGAACCCATTTTTTGCGGTCGTCTGGCCCTGCGGCTGGCATTCTTTTAAGATTCGTCCCTGTGTCCGTTTTCGTGCCTCGTCGTAAATCAGATGTTTAACATCGTGGTAGTACTAATTCCGTGTCTGAAAAAAAACAACGCATCAAACCACAGACCCTTCGCGGCTTTCGCGACTTCCTGCCAGACCAGATGATGGCGCGGGAACACCTGATCGATATCGCCAGATCAGTCTATCGCAGCTACGGATTCGCACCAATCGATACACCCGCGCTGGAATACGCCGAAGTGCTGCTTGGTAAAGGCGGGGAAGAATCGGACAAACAAGTTTTCCGATTCAGAGATCAGGGCGACCGCGATGTCGCGATGCGATTCGATTTGACCGTGCCACTCGCCCGCTTTTCCGCGCAGTACGTTCAGGAGCTGGGACTCCCGTTTCGACGTTACCACATCGCGCCAGTTTGGCGTGGAGAACGGCCGGCCCGCGGACGGTTCCGCGAATTCATGCAATGCGACTTCGACACGATCGGCACGATGAGCAATTCGGCCGACATCGAAACGCTGTTTGTGATCAACGATCTTTTCGAACGCATCGGCATCGAACGTTTCACAATCCGCGTTAACAACCGCAAAATCCTGAATGGCCTGCTCGAAAAGTGTGGCCTGCAGGAACATGCTGTCGGCATTCTTCGATCGCTGGATAAGCTCGATAAAATCGGGCGAGATGCCGTTGTGGCGGAAATGGTGGAAAAGGTTGGCATCCCTGCTGTCGGTGCAAATCAAGTCCTCGACATGGCCCAACTTAAGGGGAGCCCCGATGAAATCCTGTCGTCGTTGGAAAGCCTGTTGTCCGGAAGTCAGATCGGGGAACTCGGCCTGCAGAATCTGGGTGAACTCTTTTCAGCCGTGAATGGATGCGGGTGGCCCGCCGGGCGAGTTTCCCTCGACGTTTCCATTGCCCGCGGCCTGGACTACTACACCGGCACAATCTATGAAACACGGCTCGGAGATCTTCCGGATATCGGAAGCGTCTGCTCCGGCGGCCGTTACGACAATTTGGCCGACCTCTTCACGGCCCAACAGCTTCCCGGCGTCGGGGCGAGTCTTGGACTGGATCGCATGCTGGCTGCCCTCGAAGAACTTGGCCAAACGCAGAAAAACACCTCACCCGCACCAGTGTTGGTAACAATGTTTGATGCCACACGTGTCATCGATTACCTGCAACTCGGACGGATGCTTCGCAAGGCCGGCATCGCGACGGAGGTCTATCCGGAAGCAAAGAATATCGGCAGGCAGATGAAGTACGCCGACAAGAAAGGATTCAGGTTCGCAATCATCGCAGGCGGTGATGAGTTTGACTCTGGTGCCTGGCAAGTGAAAAATCTCAAGAGCGGCGCGCAAGCATCCATCGCGACTGCCGATCTCGTCGCCCATCTGGTCGCTGAATTGGACGCAATTGCGTAGCTTGACTCTCCGAGTCGAGCCCCCCCGCTCGCCTGAACACAAAGAAGCCCGGCATTTGAAAAATGCCGGGCTTCCGTTGTGATGACTTTAAAACCATCAGCGTCATCCGTCGTGCTCAAGCAGGCTGCATGGCACCGATGACTTCCCGCAGACGGCCACGCGCGGTGTGCAGCCGTCGCTTGATCGTTCCGATCGGGCTTTCAAACTGCTCGCTCATTTCCTTCAGTGAAGAACCTTCAAAGTAAAAGGCCCACAAAGTTTCCCGGTCCAAATGGCCGAGCTGGTTCAATCCCTCGCGAACCTGTTCGATGTTCTCCTGTCGAATCATCGCAGAAAACGGTGTGTCCTCCGTCTCCTGCATTCCATTGAAGGACTGAGGTTCAAAGCATGTTTCATTTGGTCGCCGAACAGCTCGATTGATGGACAACCGAACCGCGATCTGGCACAACCAGCCACCAAATCGTTCGGCTTCCTGCAACTGAGGCAGCTTACGGAAGGCTCGCAGAAAAACTTCCTGCACGACTTCATCCGCTTCCGCAGAGTTGCGCAATCGCTGCATGACGATGCCGTAGATTCGAGACTGGAACAGCACGACAAGGTCGCTGAATGCATCCCGGTCGCCGGACTGAGCTCGCAAAACAAGTGGTGTGAATGAATCAGTGATCATAGGTCAGACTCCAGTCTGAAAATCACGTCGTGGCATTCGAAGGAATCGCCCATGGCGAAAATCGAATGTGGCGTGAATGGGCTTCGCAGGAACAGCCGTGAGTCGTGAGGAACAATCGCTGATGGAACAGCGAAGACCTCGGAAACTCACACGAGAAACATGGAAAGCACACCATGTGCGATCCATTTCGAGCGGTTCGAGCGGAAGAAGTTGGAAATTCGTCCAGAGGACGGGAGCTGGCTGCCCCTTAACTTCTGCCGCTGATACCAGTCAGACAACCCAAGCCTTGATTCAAGGCCCGCTCCGGGTTTTCGAGAAAACTCGAAAAGGAGCGATTGAGCGAATTTAGACAGCGATTGGAGAATCCTCCGCAACACTGTTTCGAATCGCTCGCCGGTTGTCCGTGCAGATAGCGCCAGCGCAAATCGCGCATGGAGCCTTTCTGCTTCGGTACCACTGCAAAGACTGCGGGGGAGGCAGAACGGACGAACAGCCCGGCAATCACATGGGCCGCGACGGCCTGTGTTGATGCAAACAGAGCGTGTATCGTTGTGTTCAGCAGCATTGTTCTGCCCCCAAGAATTGGTCCGCGTCCGTTGTCTGTCACTGTGACTGACGCTGGTCTTTCGGTCCATGTGTTATCGTCGCACATCCGCGACGCAAAAAATCGACAACAACAATTGTTGTCAACAAAACAACTCTTCCAACTCGGCGGTTCAGGATCTTTCAAAGGCTTCCCACGACCGTAAATCGGATTATCCGTTGATCCATAGACACGAGATCTTCTGCATTGGTTCGCCAGAAGTCCTAAAGATCACAAAGTTTTTTTCAAAAATAGTTGAAAATCATAAATTCTCAGGTTTTTCATCATGTGGTAGGCCAGACCAAGCGGAGCGCCGTTCCGGCACAAGCCCGATTGCTGGAACGGCGCTCCGCTTGGTCCAGCTTACAGTTTCAACCACAATTCGTGGCTTTCATCAAGCACTCAAGTTGAGGAAGTATGTGAAATTACCGCCGATCCCACGAACCTTTCGCTTCAAATCCTGTCCCTTCCATCGAAATGCCGCGTGTGTACTTGGCAGCAAGGTATCAGCACGATATCATACCGGCACTGCTCCTATAGCTCAGTTGGTAGAGCAACTGACTCTTAATCCGTAGGTCGAAGGTTCGAGTCCTTCTGGGAGCACTAAAAAAGACAGGGTTTTCGAGTAAAATCGAGAACCCTGTCTTCGTTCATTCACCTCGCCATTCACCTTTTGGCTGTCGATTCAGCTTCAACCGGCGTTTGTGCTGTCAATCTCGCCAACAATGCCGAGGTTTCGTCTGAGAGGCTATCCGGAAAGTGGAGCAGACGTAAGAGCAGCAAAGGATGAGAGTTAGTTCGTCCATGAGCAAAGGAGTGCCACGCCTTGACGGAGACCAGCAAATAGGATCTCGGAAGTCGTATTTCACAGATTTGACGGATGAACAGTGGGTTTTGGTTGAGCGTCTGAAAGTGATCTTCGGTGACAACAAGTATCGCAACCATTCATTCAACGCATGGCAGAAATCAAATCGCCCGCAGTGGACCATCGAAGAACTGATGCTGAGACGACTGGCTCCATCTGATCCTCCCCAAACCTTCAACTACAGAAATCCGCCCAAACTTATTCACTCCGCCGCATAAATCATTGAAAAACTTCTCGGATAGCCTCTTAAAACATTGCGCCCGAGTGGATTCGAACCACTGACCTACCGCTTAGAAGGCGGTTGCTCTATCCAGCTGAGCTACGGGCGCTAGTAATCAAAACAGTGGGTTTCTATGTTTTTCGGCAGCGGTTCGCATCGTGACGACGACCGCAACGACAACTGCAAAGGATTCCACCCTTGCCAGCATCAGACACCAAACCGCGTCAACCGTACGTCGAATTCCCGTTAACGGCTCACCAGAATGGCCAGTGGTGCAAGAAGATCAAAGGGAAAATATGGTTCTTTGGCGTTTGGTCCGATTCAGATGCTGCACTGGCGAAGTATCTCGATGAAGTGGACGAGATTCAAGCGGGCAGAGATTCCAGGAAAACGGGTGTCGTCCGGGTGTCGCCGAATGAGTTGTCGGTCTCGGATATATGCAACCTGTTTCTCGAACGCCAGCAGTCACGGGTTGCCACTGGCGATATCACCAGTCGTCATTTCAGCGACTGCCTGAAGTCATGCCAGAGGCTGGTTGAACACCTCGGGAAGTTCCATCGCGCTCACGCGGAATGTTGGGGACACAGCTTGATATTTGACAGTTTGGCTTGAGTTGGTAAGATGAGCGGACGGTTGAGTTTTTTGGGATTGGTTGATTTGGTTTGGGGAAAGGTGGCTGGGCATGGCACGGTTGGCGCGGGTGGAGGTGTTTGCGGCAGATGAGATTGCGATTGTGCATGTGATGAATCGCACGGTGCGGCGGTGTTTTCTGCTGGGGGATGATGCGTTCAGCGGAAAAAACTTTGATCATCGTAAGGTGTGGCTCGACGGTGGTTGATGCTTTGTCCCGAACGCCGCGACAAACACGGCAAGCCTGAAGAACCGTCGGAGTTCGAACTGAACCACATCCGCAAGGACAAGGCGAAGCTGAAAGTGATCCGCAGTCCGCTGAGCGATATTTCATGGTGGATGCGGTTCGCTGCTGCGCTGACAGGCGGAGTTCGACTCTGCGGCCATCTCGATGGAAGCGAAGCGGTCACCTTGGCACAGGAAAATACCTTGCCCCCCCGTGCCGAAGCACTGAATTCACGAGCGGCTCTTTCCGCGTGGCCGTCAACAGCAACCCCGCATTCTTCATGCCGTTCGATGCAAACATTCTGTGTCCCCGCTGTTCGCTCTACCGGCGTAAAGCCCAATGGCGTGGACTTAGGGAATTCCAAAGGCGAGCGGGGTACGTAAGTGCCCTGATTTCCGCATCATCCGCGACAAATCAGGGGATTGACATCCCCCGCTCGCCTTATGCCAACCGGGAGCCAGACACCGTGGACGCTGACATGAAAAGATTCTCGCACAGCGACAGATGTCCGCCGACGGAGCGGCGGACCTACGTAGGCGAGTCGCTCCGTCGGCTCGCACCACGTAACCGGGAGCCAGACACCGTAGATGTTCCAGACACCGTAGATGTTCCGTAGATGTTGATTCCAGTGCGCGCACACCATCGCGGACAGTTTCTGCCGGACAGGCTGCGAGCAGTCGGACCAACCTGATGGCAACCGAAGTGTCTGGTGAGTATTCACCGTGTAATGCTGTCAATTCTTCCAGTGCCGTGCGGTAATCTCCGAGGGCGCAGCGACACCGAATCCGCAAATTGCGGTTTGCCATGACATCGGGAGCAAGTCGACACGCGGCGTTGATCGCAATCAACGCTTCATTCCCGTCCTGCAGGACAATCAGACTTCTTCCAAGTGATCGCTGGGCCAGAGCGTCCTCAGGTTCCTCAGCCGCCCAGGCACGTGCCTGCTCGACTCCTTTTGCGCGCGTGGCCGGAACGTGTATACTTCACGCGGTCAGTTGCCGATGGTGGGCCGGCGCTCGCGTTGCTCGCTGGTCCCACCCTACTTTGCTTACAGCCCGAATTCTCAACACCTCAATTTCGCTGACTCTCGCGGATTCTGTGTGCGGTCAAGAGAAAGCGTTTGCAGGATGAATTCAGGCCCAACGGGTCGGCGATATGTCAGCCTGGGGCATCGCCCCAGGCAGGAAACACAAACGAATTATTGAGCCCCAAAGGGGCGGCACTAATATGGACATCAGGTTAGGATCGCCCCGCTGGGGCTCTCTGAACATTGTTTTCAACGTTTCCTGGGGCGTTGCCCCAGGCTGACATAGGACCAGCCCGTTGGGCCTGAAGACAGATTTTGAAAGACTATTCAAAACTAACGACCGTTTGCGAAATCTACTTGCGATAATTCATCCATGATTCATTCTGCTCCGATCAGGTTTTTACTGCTGTGGGTCGCATTTGGCACACCGACATTTGCAGCCGACGGAATTGTCGTTCCTGCGTATCAGCGATTTCGCGCTGACCATTTGAGTTCGGTGGATGCCGGGCGACTCCTGATTTCTGAGCTGAATTGTCAGTCGTGTCACGGTACGTTCG
>CAMAVB010000096.1 GCA_945861465.1 Candidatus Kuenenia stuttgartensis | reverse complement strand
CCGATCGCACAGAGCGGCTGATACAACGGGTCGTTCACAATCGTGTTCTGTTGCATTGTGGTGCGTTCGGACTGCGGCTTGCGGAAGTATGAGCCTTCGAAGAACTGAACCACGTACAGGCCCTTTCCCCGCTTGAGAAACAGCTCCTTCGGATCTGACTGTCCCCTGCCGAGCTCGATGATATTGTGCTGAAGAAGTTCCCGAATGCAGCCGGTCAGGTCAAACTTTCTCTTATAGAGCGGCCGTTCGGCAGAAAACCCAAGTCCGTTAATCGTCAGGTCATCCACGTTCATGAAGACTCGCTTTGATCGCCAGAAGCGGTCCTTCAGTTTCAGAAACAATCGGCGTGCGGCGGGACTCAGATCACGATAGACATCGAGATCAAACAACAACGTGCCGCCAGTCGCCTGACACATCTTGTAGAACATCGGGGACCACTCGATCCGCCAGGCTCGATTGCTGTCGACATCGCCGCCCCTGCCGCGAGTCGGCAGATACGATGAAAAGAAATGCAGGGTCACACGCTCGTGCTGCTGCGTCACGGGGTTGTAGAATGCGGTGTTCTGATACGCGACGGCGGCCAGTCGTTCCAGTGATGCTCTCAATTGATCGTACTGAAATCCACCGATGGCCATCCCGAGTTTCTGGATAATCCAATACGGTGTCGCCATGAGAGTTGATTCAGACTCCTTGCGAGACAGACTCATTCCGAGCAATCCCCACAGCACGTACTCGTCAATGGACTGCAGACCGAGCGGTGCGTATACACTGACGCGGGCCTGTTGCGTTTCGGTACCGGCTTTGAACGTGTAGGCCGTGTCGAACGTCGCCAAGTCCCGTGGTCCACCTTTGAGCGGCCAGAGTGCCGTCTCCAAGAGTGACAACTGAGCAATCCCCTCACGCGTGATTCCGGGCAAACGATATCGCTTGCCTGAAGCCTGCTCGTGGCCGGTGACGGATTCGGACGGATTCAAGCGAACGTGTTAGAAGATTTTGCGAAACAGCCAGTGCGACTTCGCGGGAGATTTGGTAGCAGCATCACTCCCCTTCTCCGACTTTTGAACTGGCGGGTCGGCATCGACAACACCGGATTTGTTCCGAGTCGATCCGTCCGTCAGCGAGAGTTGCTGCTGGAGTGAACCCATCAGAATGTTGCCTTCCCGAACTCGCTCGGACAGTCCTTTGATGACATCATTTTGTGCGGCGATTTGCTGGTCTTTGATATCGAGTTGCTTACGGAAGATTTCGAGAATCGCCGCCGACTGATCGGGAGCATTTTTCGAAGCGGGTTTGGATTCTGAGTTCGTCTTCGTCCCCTCTTCCGACATCACGCGGCGAAGCAGTTCTTCGGAAACTTTCCAGGCAAAGTTTTCACCCTTCACTCGAAGTGATTTTGCGGTCGCAACGTCTGGCTCGATATGATGGCGATCCGGGTGTCGATTGTCTTCGAGAATCGGATAGATAATTCGGCGGACTGACGACGGTGATCGATTGCAGAATATCGCCGCCGCTTTGACCGTGAGAAACGTAGTCATTGGGAGTTGGGGAAGTAGCGTTCGCGACAATACCCGACATGGAAGGGTTTTGGGAAGGGGATTTGAAAGGATGTCAGACGACTTGTCGCGACTGCGTACCGACGTCGTTTCGGCAGCCTTCCGGTAGGGGATTGACGCGCTACCAGAGCGGTTTCCAGCGGTGTCGCCGGAAAGCGCTTCGACAAGATTCCATGATGAAACCCCTCTGCGGTTCTGACAAGGTTCGGCAGGGCTCCGATGGTAAGATTCCAGTAGGTTTTCGCGACCCTTTCATGACGGGTTCCATGGCAAGGTTTCGGTACCTATCCGATACCGATCCATGAACCGGAAAATGCGTTCAGTTTGGCGGGTTCTCTGGCTCCACTGGAGACGAGCGTGAAACCTTACCAAAAACCTTCCGGAAAGATGTCGTGAGATGTTGCCGTTTGCATGTCGTCTGAGAGGGGATTACACGCGACTTCTCGAACGATCCATAAATCGCTTGCGCCGCCACAGAAAATCACGGCAATGTATGAATGCGGAGCAGGGTGACATCTCGGCTGCGCCAGCAATCCTGACGTCGGATGCTGTCGGCAACAGGGGGAACCGCAACTCGGGTTTTGCGGCGCTATTCGGTGCGCCCGCGGTTGGCGATTCGATCGTCGATTACGCAACCGACTGCCGCTTCGAGACACTCATCTCTGGCTGTTCTCAACCCCGCGTCAACACCACGTTTGATCATTTCAAGTTCAGCTGGCGTGAGCGGCGTGTCCAGTCCATTGTCTTTTGCCACGGATTGGACGTCGTCTTCCGTAACGATGAACAAGGTCTTCCGCTGTTTTGCCCGCACGGCAACCTTGCGGTATTCGTTCAGGATCGACTTGAATCTCTCGGGGTCTGAGATCCATCCGCCGGTAGCAAACTGCTCCAGAGAATTTATAGCGCCTTCGAGCGCTTCAAGTACCGAAAGCCGAGGAGCTTCAACAACAGCCGGTGATGTGCCTCCGTCTGTAACGGAGTGATTCTGAAAAGTGCCCATAGGAAAACGGGGAAGAATGTAGAATGGCCTCGCGGCCACTGGAAACTCTGGCGAACGTCAAGGTGGAGCCCGCAGGACTACCTTGACGGAGCCGGCATGATTCGCAGGCCGCGAGCCATTGGAATGCGAGTGAATTGGCAGCCTGATTGTCGAACAACCAAACCGGGACACTGGAGCAGGGGACTGCGCTCAGCATCCTCCATTAATTGTGGCTCCGGCGACAGACACCCTTCCACAGAAAGCACGAATAAATTTCTGATTCCGTTTCACACCAACGATAACGTGACATTGTCACGCTTTCAGCCGATGCTATGATTCAATAATAAAAACTCCCGACTGCTGAGGTGTCATCATGCCACGTGAAGAGTACTCCATAACAGCCGATGACGAGATTCATGCCACGTTTTACCTTGGCGACAGATTACGCAATCGTGATTTGAGATTTCAGGACTCCGACTTCTACTCGTCGGCGGAAAGTGATTTCCAAACCGCCGTCGATAAAAAAACGGCGCATGCTCGAATTGCCGCCCTGAATTTGTGGTGCAAGAAATACCTTTCCGATGCCGACAGCGGAAAGCTCAAAGTCGCAGTCCGCAAACGCCGTGAGCGCTGGCGTCGAGGTGATGAGCAGAAGACCATCACGATTTCAGCCAAAGCCCACAGGGTGCTCACTCAGATTTCAAAACGTGACAACGTCACGTTTTCACAGGCGATGGAGAATTATCTTGGCAAAGCTCTGAATTCTGGACGCGGAACGTCAAAACGACGATCGGAGCGTTGAGTATCGGCACCATGGCTCGCATGCTGAAAGGGGAGTGTTGATGCGGCTTCCGCAGCCACTCCGAAATACACCCGCGACACGCTATTGGAAGCCCGTCGCGAAATGGATCCATTTGATATCAATTTCTGGTAGGGGATTGGGCCGCTCCCAGGAGTCGGTCGCCGCCCAAGAACCCCGTCCAGTACCGGATGATTGCCCTATGATGCTCTATCGAGTGCCAGATGTGACCAGGCGCCTTTGCCAGTACGCATTCCCTTGCCACTGTTCCTCGACCACTTTACCTTGCTTCGAGTTCGCATTGATCATCTTCCCGTTTCCGAGGTTGATGCCGACATGCGTGACGACCCCTGGTCGCGTGTCATCCGTCCAAAAGAAAAGCAGCGATCCCGGTTGGTTAGAGCATTTGGTGCACCAACCGTATTGCTGCGCTGCAGTTCGTGGAATTGTTATCCCAGCTTGCTGATAGCAAAACTGAGTCAAAAGTGAACAATCGGTATTCTTGGGGAAGCCGTCAGGCGGCAGTTTGTACGCCGTTTCAATTTTTGAACGCGCAATTTGGACGATTGTTGCCCCCTGAGTTGCGGTTAATGCGAACGCTTGATCCACAACAATGAACGCAATGATTGCTGTAATGATCGCGGGCGCGAACTTCAATACGGAACAGTGAGTGACAAGTTTCGACGATGGAGTCGAAAACGGGTTTGACTGACGAGTGGTGTGCATCGTGATCTCCTTTGAACAAGTGAAGTAAGTTTCAGACTAAACTCTCGAAAATAAACTGCGGCAGCCTTTCTGGGTTCACCTCCTTTCAGTCGCACCAAAACAGGATCTTACTTTCATCACAAGACAGCGATGACGGGATAACTGTGTGACGGCCGTGCGCAGCCCGGATACATGGCAATGCGGTACTCACAGCCAGCACAGTTCGATGTCGTCATGCGGCGCGCCGACCCATTCTGCGATGTTGGCAAGCGCGACAGCGGTACGCATTGCGGGACAACGATGTGGTTGTGTGATCCGCTGCAACAGCAATGCGGCGGCAGTAGCGTCCCCGGTGCCGGATCGAGTCTGGACGGCTGGAAATAACGGACGAAGATGGACGGATCGATCGCGCTGTTGAAGTGAGAGGACGGCGCCGTGTTTCCCGAGCGTGCAAACGCTCTCGACACCTGCACAATTCTTGCCTCGAAGACTACAAAGAAGTTTTACCGCTGCAGCTACGGCATCCGGTGCGTTCTCATCGCGCGATTCCACATTTAGCCCGAGACGAAAGCCAGCATCACTAAGCTCGCAGAGGTTGCCGATGACAATCTTGGCCGTTCCAATGAGTTCAATTGCACTCGGTGGAACACTCGGAGTGATCATGGCCAGGTCGATTTCTCGATCGGCGAAGGGTTTGCAAAGTTCTACTGACTTTGGAGCAACGAGAGCGACGATGTCCGCTCGCTTCGAAATCGGGCTGAGCAGATCGGGCATGTCGTTGGTGTCGGTAAGTGCGATGGCCTCGCGGAGAATAATCTTATCTTCGCCCTGCACAACAAAATTTCGTTGCGCGGAATGTTGGGACAGTGGAACGTACTCGACATCCAGATCACTGCACCAATCCCGTACGACTGGCGAGGGCGCTGACGAATCCGCAAAAATGATTTGCAGGTCCACGCCTTGACTGCTGGAGAACTGGCGGAGTTTGGCAGCGAAATGGAAACCGCAACCCCCCGGTTTGGATTTCGAAAATGCTCCCGACGCTAGGATACGTTCCACGGTGATCTTGTTGATCGTGATTTTTTCTCCTCGTTGCGGTGTTTTTGGCAGTGCAATGTTGAATTGTCTCTCCCTGCGGTTCGAAACGACCAACACTCTTTCATGAAACGACGCGAATGCTCCTTCGTCGAGACTGTAATCTGCATTGCTGTTACCGAGAACCAGAGCGAGTTTGCGTTTCATTTTCCCCCCAATCAGGTTTGTTCTGCAATCGACGACAAGGTGCCATAGGTCGGCCAAATCGTGATGCTGAATCCTTGTTTAGTCTTGGGGCGCAACCTTGCATCTTCCTTGGGCACCGCAAGTTGCTGTTGCGATTGGCTTTTGGTAAAAAGAATCTCTGGAATTAGCCTGCTGCGGGTTCTGGAAAGGCGAATGAGAGATGCCGGGAGAGGCCGAGAAAATTCAGGCTGGATTCAACGTCGGCTCCTCGAATTTTGAGGTGAACGAAGTTGCACGTGAAATCAAATGCGACGGTGTGTGCGTCTTCCCTCGAAGTGTCAACAAGACGAAAAAGCAACGCGGAAGGACAACCAAGGAGAAAAACTGGACTAGCCAATTCTTTGATTTGCTCTGCCTGTTCATAAGAAAGAAACAAGTAAATCGTCAAGACATTGTCGGCGGAGCCATCACTACAACGCTCAACGTAGATTCCGTTGTCTCGCGTTTGCGAACGTTGCTTGGAGCCTCAACGGCAGATATTGAATGCAGGAAAAAAGAAAAGTTCATTTGGAATATCGAGGTAGTTCACTCCCTTAGCGCGTCGTCCAGTTGCAGCCAGATTCCGCAACCATCGCAACGGGCTGATCGCAAGGCACTGCTAGGCGAAATCTTCTCCGCCGATAATTCCATAGCGCGACACGCAGCAGCATTTGTCGGTCGCGAGTTCGTTAAGTGCGCAGTGGATAAGTTCCTTTTGGACCAATCTTCAGGATACTTCGTCGCGATCGGCGAGCCGGGGATCGGGAAGAGTGCGTTCATGGCCAATTACGTGAACGAAACCAGTTGCGTTGCCCACTTCAATAGTCAGTCCACCGGCATAAACCTGACATCGCAATATTTGCGGAGTGTTGCTGCGCAGATTATCCTTGGGTTCGAGCTTCCGTATGCGGAACTGCCAAAGGATGTTGATCAAAATGGCGCGTTCCTCACTCGCCTCCTGAACGAAGCGAGTTCTCGTCTTGAACCAGGCGGTCGTCTGGTCATTGCAGTTGATGCACTCGACGAGGTCGATCGTCGATCACAATCGACGTGTGCGAATACCCTCTACCTGCCGCCGTTCCTTCCCCCCGGCGTCTTCTTTCTCATCACGTCACGGGAGCGAGAGAGCATCGGCGTCTTCGATTCTCCAGTACAGCACTTTCGTTTCCGGGACCATCCCATTGATTGCGAAAAAGACGCTGCCACGTACATTCAGAACGTTGCCGAATCTCGCCTGCTCGGATGGTTGCTGAAACACAAACTTCCACTCGCTGGCTTCACGGACAAGCTCCTTGAGTCGAGTGCCAGCAATTTTATGTACCTGAAACACATACTTTCTGACATTGCGGCTGGTGGCTACGAAGATCAAGATCTCAACACTCTCCCGAGGGGGCTGGAGGCCTACTATGACAATCACTGGAAGCGAATGGGGATGGACGCAGCCCCTCTGCCTGAAGACAAAATACACGTAATTTATTGCTTGGCGCGTCAACCGAGCGCATGGCCGCGACGTCTCATCGCACGCGCCGCAGGCCTGAAAGAGCTGCGAGTTCAAGAGATTCTTAACGAATGGAGAGAGTTTCTCCGTGTCGATGTTCACGATCACGAGGACTGCTACAGCATCTATCACAAGAGCTTCTACGACTTTCTCCACCGACATGACATCGTCGAAGCTGCCGGTGCATCATTTGATCGCATTGACGACGATCTACTGCGTCCACTTTTGGAAGATTTCGAGTTAGACGAGGATTCGAAAGATGGCAACTTCGACGGTGCAAACAGTCGCTGACCGGATTCGTGGGGGTACAGCTAATGATCGCATGGCTCGCCTGCGCGATCTGCCAGCAATAGCCATCCGCAGAGTGGACGAGGCTGCACTGTTGCGAGTACTGACCGATCCCGATTTCATCGAGGCCAAGATCGATGCAAACCTAGCGGAGGAGTTGCTTGATAATCTGCAGTCTGCTTACCTCGCACTCAAGGAACGCAGTGAATCATCGGCGCGGGTGTTCCTTGCACGTCATCTCGACCTTCTAGCGCAGGGCGAGCGTACACCGGGCATGCTGTTCACCCTGGACTACCTCGATTCACGCATGTCGTACCGGTACAGCCGACAGTTCTATACGGATTTGCTTGTAGAGGCTGCCACCGGAATGTGGCAGCCATCGTCCGACACCGACGCTCACACATTCGTCCGCAAATGCCAGGGGTTCTTCGCGAATCTATCCCGCCGACGCGGTGATCTTGCAGCGGCGAGACAGTACCTCCCCGGCATCATCGAGCACCTGGCGGCCGTCGGGAACCTCAAATCGCTCGCCACTTTTGAGTACGAAATGGCGACGACTTTTCTGCGATTAGGAGATCTGCGGCGTGCGATCGACCTTTTCCAGCGGAGTGCCCAGCACGCGAAGGATGCCGCTGACGAAATTGGTGAGTGGATCAGCCGGTGTTTGGAGTTCCGTGTGCGATTTCTCGACGACCGGAAAACGGCTGAGGACTTCCAGGCCGTGCTCGGTGAGGCACAGAAAGTCTTCAATCGAATAGCGCAAGTGTCGGCGCTGGATTCCCGTGCGCACAACCGGGCTGAGAGCTGGCTGATGAGCGTAAATCTGCATTTATTTGAAATCGCCTTTTCCAAAGCGGACATCGCGGTGGCCGATGCCGTTATCCACGAACTCCGGCGCGACCGTTGGCTCAAGAGCAACAACCGAGACGTGCTACTGCTGATGTGTGAAGCACGGCTGGCAATATTGAAAGGACAGTGGCGGGAAGCCATCGCATGGTTCGCCCGCTATCTGGATATGGACCTGCCCGGCTGGGGCGAACGGAATGCCAGTTTCGTTATTTGGGCATTGGAACGGCATGAAATTGCCGAAGACTACCTGTTTCTCGGCAACTCCTTCGCGGCGATGAACGAAGAAGAGAATGCACAGAAGTCGTGGCGCCGCGGACTGGAATGCCCCGATGAAAATGGTAACGGGATGATCAAGCCTCGAATCCGTTCCTGCCTTCGTTCGACCGGTTGAAAAAGCGATTGCCGCAGCTTCAGTTCAAGTTCGCCGAAGAAATGTATTCCAGCAGCATTGCTTCACGTCGAACGATTGTCAATCGTTGCTTTTTCCGCACACCCAGTCGTGCATCCGGCACGGCCACTCCGGATGCCACATGAAGAGTATTCCATAACAACCGTTGACGAGATTCATGCCACGATTTACCTTGGCGACAGATTACGAAATGGTGATCTTTGATTTCAGGAATCCGACTTCTACTCGTCAGCGGAAAGTCCAAAGTTGCAGTCCGCAAACGCCGTGAGCGCTGCCGTCGAGGTGATGAGAAGAAGACCATTACGATTTCAGTCAAAGCCCACAAGGTACTCACTCAGATTTCAAAACGTGACAACGTTACGGTTTCGCAGGCATTGGAAAATTATCTGGGTGGGCAAAAGCCCTGAATTCTGGACGCGGAACGTCAAAACGACGATCGGAGAGTTGAGTATCGGCAGCGGGGCGTGCCGTCTCGATGGAGTCATGGGATTTAGGTTGCACAGTCGGCACGACTCGTTTCTGACATCTCGGCAGATTGAGCAACCTCGCGAACGCAATTTTCGTTGCATTCATTCCCCCCACTTATCCCCCCACTAATGCGCGAAATCTGCATTTGGTCGAAGGTTGGTGGAAGACAGGTAAAAGCAAAACCCCTGTAAAAACAGGGGTTTCGTGAGCATCAGGAAAGCGTAAGGAAAGGTCTAACGAACTACGGAACCGAAGGTTAATGGTTCGAGCCCATTCGAGTGCACTTAGAGCCACAAGGACTTACGTCAAATTCACTTTTGACAAAAGTGGCTTGTCAGAGATCAATGGCCCTCATTGTGGCCATTTGCGAGTCATCCGGTCTGCTCCGGTTGCAACCCTCTTTCCGGAGACTCGCTCATGCATTATCACGTCCCAAAACCGTTTTACCGCAAATCCCGTGATACTTGGTACGTCGAAGTCGACGGTCGCCAAATCAATTTGGGAAAGGATCGCGAATCCGCTTTTCAGCGATATCACGCGATCATGGCTACGCCAGCGGAAGTCCGCCAGAACCATGCCGGCGGCGGAACCGACCTGAAACTGACAGAACTGTTTGATCAGTTCCTTGGCTGGGTTCAGCAACATCGGGCTCCGGATACGTTTGTCTGGTATCAGTATCGTCTCCAGCGATTTGCCGATCGATTCCCGGCACTCACCGTGGGACAGCTTCGCCCATTCCACGTACAAGAATCAAGTTACTCTTGACGCGGGCGAGCACCGCGACATTTTCAGAAAGAGCGCGTTTCCACAGCGAATAACTGAAAAAACCGCGATCTTCCAACAACAGCGCATCGGAGGGAACATGCTTCCACAGCGCTTGCATGGCGGTTGTCTCGCCGCAGGCAAGACGCTTAATCACCATCGCGATTTCAACGTGCGTGCCCAACTCAACGAGACTCACTTTTCGCACCTGAGGAAACGCTCATGCCACGATCACCGCCCGAGGGACGTCCAAAGGCTTTTTCGTTGGCTGGCGTGTCGGGTGTGTTGTAGATCACGCCGTCGATCCCGACCAAACGAAAACCCTTGTAGAACCCGCCGATCGTCTCAGGCCGGGCGAGTGGACGCACCGTACTTCTAAACAATGCTCGTGCCGGAGCCACCCCCAACCGCTGCCGCGCAATGCACAGACTGGAACGATGCGGCGACGTCTCTCCCATTCGCATCCGACGCGCATGTTTGAAGACCTGGCGGAGAGGAAGATCGGTGAGAACTCCCATGGCGAGCACGATCCAAAGAGTCACGTTCAGCGTCAAAGTGCAGGAGCGTTGCTGAACACGGCCCGTGTCGTCCAGCGCTTGCTGCACAGCTTCATCTGAGATGACCTTCTGCAACCCCGCTAAACGATCCAAAACGAAACTCGGATCGGCCTCAGACAACGTACAATTCTCTTCCTGAGTCACGGTCACAGCCTCCTTGCTGTTTGGGCAGTAGTTCGCTAAACGACGGCCCGTAACATAGCGGGGGGGCTGTGACTTATGTCTATTTCAACGGTATTGGCCTTAGGCGGCAATGCGGGAAAAATGGTTGGAGTTTGACCGGCGATTTTTACTCTCCATCTGCTTCATCAACGGCACGAGGCCGTTGGGGTCGAACCCGGGACAGTCGAAGAGGAAGCCCGGCTTTTGGAAAAAGCCGGGCTTCAGATTTGAACATTGATTGTCGTGGACTGCCTTACGACTCTGAACCGCTGCGACGAATCTGGATCTTCTGTGGCAGAACTTCAGAGCGTTTCATGATCGTCACGACGAGCACTCCGTTGGAGAGTTCGGCATCGACCGTCTTTACGTCAGCATTCTTTGCCAGTTGAATGCTCCTGCAGAACTCACGAGCAGAGCGTTCATTCAGCACCACTTTCGCCGAGTCCTGTAGCTCCGTCGTCTTTCGCTTCCCGCTGATTGTCAGAACGTAGTTTTCAACCGACACAGAAATATCGTCAAGTGCCACGCCGGGCATGTCGCATTCCATGCGGTAACGGTCTACGGTTTCAATCAGAGTCACGGGCGGACTGCCCTTTGCCTGCGTCTCTGCCGACAGAACTCCACGCACAAACTGGTTGAGCCCACGGTCCAGTTCTTCAAACACGTTCACGGGACGACATCGTTCTTTTGTACAATTCATAGCAAACTCCTGATCTGATTTTGGAAATTCTGAAAACGGGTCTGGAAAAGGGGTCAGGAACCAATAGTGCGGAGCACGTTTTTAACGTGCTCGGCACGATGGAATCGTGCCCCACCTATTTCTGTCTCAGTCACTAAGCATTCGCATTGCGAATGTTGATCTTCTGCGGGCTGGATTCTGCGGAACGGAACAGGGTTAAGGTCAACACGCCGTCGCGGAGGTCTGCTTCGATCCGACTTTGATCGATGCCTTCCCGGACTTTCAACTCGCGGCGAAACTTGCTGAACGCACGATCGTTGAAAACTTCTTTGACGCCTTCCTCGGTGTGAGGCTTCCGAAATCCTTCGATCACCAGTGATCCGTCGGTGAGCGTAATGTCGATGTCCGCGAGCAATGCTCCCGGCACATCAACTTCCACCGTCCAACGATCCGCAGACTCCAGTACTGTCATCGCCCCGAATGAGGAAGCAGAATCGAGTCCCGGATGACGCTCAGAGTCGCGCCGTGAACCGGCGTAACGGCTCGGAGCTGTCCGAATTGATGTGTTCCAATGCATGGCAAAGTTCCTTTTGAAATGATTCTCCGCCTGCAAGGGTCGTCACTCTGACGAATTTCTTTAACTTGCAGTGCCAATTATCTCATTAGCAAGCGGTATGCCAATCAGTTTCCATTCATTGAATTTTGAACGTAAGTAATTATTGAAAAACAACTTACAGAATTACTGTCGATGCCGGAATCGATCCGCGAACGACTTGCAGCCAACAATGCGGTGCCATAATGGCTTCTACTGAAATAATGTATGCAGCCGCCATAATGGCCATTTTATTAGCCATGTGCCGATAATGGCAGTTTTTTCGATCAAGCTTTGAGGGAATGATCGAATGTCCAAGCTACAATCCACCGGTCGGCGGCGTGCGTCGAAGTCGCGATGCCTCGCCGGGGTCGGGACGGTTGAACCCGGCGCTTCGTCTTAAGGCGAGCGGCAGGATAGAACTTACCATTCGCAATTTGTACGACGGACTTCCAGTCCGTCGAGTAGCACCATGCGACGGACTGGAAGTCCGTCGTACCGGTAAATTCATTTCTGCCGCTCGCTTAAATACTGTAGCCGTTCACGACATTTCGAGAATGACAGTCTAAACCACAGATGGACGCGGATGAACACAGATTGATTTTTGATTTCCATCTGTGTAAATCTGTGTTTACCTGTGGTTACTGGCACAGGCTTCGTACTGAGTCGTGAATGGTCACTAAACACTTTGCCCGCATCTGAAACAGTCCCATGCCGCTGATTGAATTACGAAATATCACCAAGACGTACGATCTCGGCGAAGTCAAGGTTCATGCACTGCGCGAGACGGAACTGTTCATTGAGCGTGGGGAATACGTGGCTTTGCTGGGACCGTCAGGGTCTGGAAAATCGACTTTGATGAATACGCTGGGTTGTCTGGATCGCCCGACAACCGGCAGTTATCTGCTGGACGGTCAGGAAATCGCAACGCTCAACCGGAACGCTCGAGCGACGATTCGGAACCGGCACATTGGCTTCGTCTTCCAGAACTTTAATCTTTTGGCTCGGACATCTGCGTTGGAAAACGTGGAATTGCCACTGCTTTATGGAACTGGAATGTCGGGGCGAGCCCGAAAGAAGCGGGCGCGGGAAATGCTGGCGATGGTCGGTCTTGAGGATCGTCTGGATCATCATCCGGGGCAGCTTTCCGGCGGTCAGCAGCAGCGTGTGGCCATTGCTCGGTCGCTGGTCACAAATCCGTCAATGCTGATGGGTGACGAACCGACCGGCAATCTGGATTCGAAAACCAGTCGTGAAGTCATCGGACTCTTTAAGAAATTGAATGAAGAACGGCAAATTACGGTCATTCTGGTGACGCACGACCTCAATGTCGCCCGCCATGCCCGCAGAATTCTGGTGATGCGGGATGGGAAGATTGAAATGGATACAACGCGATTCGAAGACGCCTTCGAATCGTTACACGCATTCGAAACCATACAATCGGACCAGGAGACACCTGCGGTACAGCCAGAACAGGCGGAATGACTCATTCAATCGATGTTCCGACGTCGATTCCATGCAGCATGATTACCAAACTCGAACAAGCGCCAAGGATGGTTCTGTTCGCGCTGGCTGCATTGGCTGTCAGCTCGTCGGTCGCCATCGCGCAAATCCTGCCGGATGACGAACGCCACATTCGCTGGCATCAGGACGAAAGTGTTTCGATCTTCCGTCGCGGTACCGGCCCGGCACCGGTGACGGTTGCCACGGAAGGGATCGAACAGTCTGAGCGGCTGATGACGCTCGACGAAGCCATTCGCCTGACATTGCAGCATTCGGAAGTCATCCGCGTTCTCACCGGCGTTTCCGCTGTTTCCTCCGGTCAGACAATTTACGACACGGCGATCGCCACCACGCCGATCGATCAGGCGAAAGCGATCTTCGACCCCGTGTTCTCAGCGAACAGTTCGTTTCGTCATAACGAGTTTCCGGGACTCAATGGCCTGGGAACAACGATCCTTCGTGGTGAGACCGGAGGCAACGACACAGGCGTTCTGCTGAGTGACAAGAACACACTTGGCGGCACATTCAACATGGGATTTGACAATGCCTGGGACAATCGGACGGTCGCGGGGTTTTTGGACCGCAACATGCCGACGGCGTCACTCAGCTACACCCAGCCGTTGCTGGCTGGCTTGGGACGCGACGCCAATACCGCGCCGATCGTGATTGCGAGACTGCAGCAGGAACAGTCTTACTTTTTCTTCAAGGACGGCATGCAGGAGCTGGTCCGCGGTACCATTGCTGCCTATTGGTCTTTGGTGCAGGCACGCACCGAACTGTGGGCACGCGAACAACAGGAGAAACAGTTACTTGAAGGTTTAGAATATGCTGAAGTTCGTAGAAAAAAAGGGGTGGCGAATGCAGGAGACCCCGCACAGGCTACGGCGGCATATGCTAACATCCGGGCCAACGTGATCGCAGCACGGGCCAACGTATTACAACGCGAAGCGGCACTCCGGAATCTGATCGGATTGCCGCCAGAGGATGACGGTCGGGTCGTACCATCCACGCCCCCCACACGCGATCAGATTCAGTTTGTCTGGGAAGAAATCAATCAGACTGCGCAGTCGCGTCGCCCGGATCTGATTGAACTGAATCTGATCCTGATGGCGGACCAGAAACGACTAGTGCAAAATCGAAATCTTGCACAACCGCAACTCGACGCAGTTGCCTTGCAGCAATGGAATGGCCTGAACGGCCGGATCCTGAACGGCAACCGCCTGTCCTCTGGACTTGATGAAAACAGCAGCTGGACGATCGGAGTCAATTTCTCAGTCCCGGTCAGTCTGCGTCAGTCCCGCGCTCGGGTACGAAACCAGGAATTGTTGATTGCAAAAGATCGTGCCAACATTCAGCAGAATCTGCATCGAATTGAACATCTGCTGGCGACATCGCTGCGTTCTGTCGATCAAAACTTCCTGCAGTATGAAGCGTTCCGGGACGCTCGAGACGCTGCCAAGAAGAATATCGAGGTTCGCCTCGCACGATATGAATACGGCTTAGATGGTGAAATTTTCCTGAATTATCTACAGGCTGTTTCAGACTGGGGAAACAACGTTGCGTCCGAAGCACAGGCACTGACAGCATACAACACGGAGCTTGCTTCTCTGGAACTTCAGACAGGCACCATCCTTGAAACTCACGGTATCCGCTTTGTGGAAGAACAGTTCAGCAGCATCGGAACACACGGTCGCTGCTTCGAGGACGAATGCTATCCCCGCGACCTGAGACCGCAGGCAAACAGCCCGCGCTACAAAGATTCCGGCGAGGCCGCGGAAGAAGCATTTGATCTGGACAACCTCCCAATGCGTGGAAAAACTGGGAAACAACTTCCTTAGAACTCTCATGGCGTTGCCTATTGGGGCTGTGGCCTTTTGTTTCGCCGCTTCCCAGTGCGTTCACATTATCTGACTCTACCGGACTCTATGTGCAGTCAAGAAAACCAGGAGTAAAGGTGAATTCAGGCCCAAGGGGCCGGTGCTATGTCAGCCTGGGGCATCGCCCCAGGACGGAAGCACAAGTGAGTTATTGAGCCCCCAAAGGGGCGGTACTAACAAGAATATCAGGCTAGGATCGCCCCGTTGGGGCTATGTGAAAATGGTTTTGCATGAAACCTGGGGCGTTGCCCCAGGCTGACATAGGACCAGCCCGTTGGGCCTGAAGAAAGGTTTTGGCAGAGTATTCAAAACCAACGATGGTTCGGGAAATCACGACACATAGAATTCGATAGGGGCAGTACATAGTGTGCCTTTGGCCCAGAACCCTTTGCACGCAGTTGGCATACGGAGACCCCCGATGACCGAACAGACATCCCCACCGCGTTTCACGCTCGCTGATCGATTCACGCTGCTGCTGGCGGAGGGATTCGGGCTCGGACGAATTCCTGTCGCCCCCGGAACTTTTGGCAGTCTGTGGGGGATCCTGATTGGCTGGGGTCTGTGGCAACTGGGAACTTCGCCGGTTGAACGGATCGCGCTGTGCGGCGTGCTGTTTCTGCCTGGCATTGCAATCTGCCAGCGTGCTGCCGAGTTGCGCAAGTCCAAAGATCCCCGCAGTGTCGTCTGGGACGAGATCACAGCATTTCCTATGGTTTATGCATTTGCCACGCTCAACTGGACGTGGCTGATTGTCGGTTTCGTGCTGTTTCGCTTCTTTGATATCGTGAAACCATGGCCGCTGAGACAACTCGAAAAACTGCCAGGTGGCCTTGGCATCATCACCGATGATGTGGTAGCGGGGATCTACGCCGCCGCGTGCCTCGCGGCGATTCAGTTTTGTGCAGGATAGATGGAACTGGCGAGCATGCACCCACGAGCTCCAGAGTACAGTCGCCGATTTCGGTAGGTCCTGCTTGCCGAGCAGGACTTCGCGGCCACGCCGCGACCAGCGACGAGTTGCGTTCGCAAGGACGGCCACGCGGCGACGTGGAGCGAATGTGCCACCCATGGCGGTTCGCCTTACGGCGAAAGTCCTTTCCGGCAGAAAGGACCTACCAAACACAGTCCTTTCCGGCAGAAGGGACCTGCTTTAACAATTATCTGCGACTGCATCCGAAGCACGATTCTATTCCTGCTCGGTATCGAGATCCAGCGCATCCGGGTTGATGGCGTCCGGATCAAGCTCTTCGACAATGGCATACTTTCCGTCCCACCAGCGGTGAAAATCCACTTTCCGGCAACGATCACTACAGAACGGTCGATACGATTTGGAATCTGCAGCTTCGACTTCCAGCGGTTTTTTGCAGATCGGACACGTCATTTGCTGAATCAACGGAGATACCCTTTCCAGCTAATCGTACAAGCGTTTGCGGAGTTGTGCCAGCGGATAAAACGAATCTCGCCAACGGACGCCGCCCTGGCGGAGTGTAATGACAGCAGATCGCCAGTACGCAAACGCCATCAGCCACGCTCCGACGGGAAATAAGGGAGTCAACAGGAGTCCCCCTGGCGCACGAAACACGACAAACGCGAACACCAGATGCCACAGGATTGCCGTCGCGACAAAACCTGATGCATTCTCCAGCGATAGTACCAGCGGTGACACGTACGGAAAAACCATCGTCAGCAGGAACACCATCGTCACGACGAGCAGTTGCCGGACTGAATAATTCAACGATGCGAAGCCGTTTTTTTCCAGCCCCGTCACAACGCCCCACAACGAAGGCTGCCAGCGCACAGACAGCAGCTTCTGAGCCATCTGAAAATCGATCGTACCACCGTTCTTCTTGATGAGTTTGCCCAGTTTGACGTCATCCAGAATATCCATCGCAATGGGATTGTGGCCGCCGATCGAACGATAAAACTGCGTGTCCACGAGATTGAATGCTCCCACGCCCGCGTATGACAACGGCCAGCGGGTTTTGATCAGATGCAACTGCATTCCAATCGCGAATGCCAGGCCAAAAAATGCGACGACAGCATTTTCAAAGATGCTGCCGGGCACCATGCGTGGCAACAGGCAAAGATGCTGCAGTTTTTTTTGCTCGAAATGACGGACGGCAATCTCAATCGCGGTCGGTTCGTAAATGATGTCGCCATCCGTGAACAACAACAGCGCCCCTGTCGCCAATTCTGACGCGACATGCATGGCATGATTCTTTCCGAGCCAGCCTTCCGGCAATTCCGTGATGTGAATGACCTTCAGTCTGGCATCGGTCGCCGCGATTTCGTCCATGATCCGCCCGGTGGAATCCGTGGATCGATCATCGACAGCAATGATTTCAAGGTCAACACCGGTCGATTGCAGCAGCGTCGTGAGTCCATTGCGAATCTGTGCCTCTTCGTTACGTGCGGGCACAATCACACTGATTTTCGGCAGAGGAATTCGGGCGACGTCGGCATCCCTGACCGACTCTTCTGTGCTACGGCACCGCTCTTGCGGCAGCAGCTTTTTTACGGCCAATGCAATGATCGCAGGAATTGTCCAGAGTGCGACCAATGCGAAGACGATCCATCCCAGCCAGAACATTTGGTTTTCCTCTACGGCCTAGTGCTCTGTCAATCGAGTCTTGATGTGTGCCACTGGCTCTGCCAGTGCTTCCTGCAAATGGTGGAGCACTGGCAAAGCCAGTGGCACACAACCCATCAATGAATGCGTGACAGATCACAAGTCTGCACCCAAGGGTTAATCCGATGAATGCCTCCGCATGCAAACGAACCGCAGCATCCGCTGTTTCTTAACTACCCTCCGACCGATACGTCGTCTGTTCCCAGCAATTCTCTCAGTTTGCGGATCGCACGCATGTATCGCATTCCCGCAGCGGGAGCACTCAACCCCAAAGCCTCCGCAACTTCTCCGTTGCCGAGATGTTCGAAATGTCGCATGATGACAATCTCGCGTTCGCTTTCCTCCAGCTGATCCAGTGCCAGTACGAAGCGTTCTTCCATTTCTTTACGCAGGGCCGATGCAGCCGGCGTCAGCTCCGCATCCCGCAACAACGCCGTGAGATCGGCGGCGGATTGATCATCCGAAGCAAAGCTGCTGATGTTCTGCTCGCGATCCACGGAACGGCGCTGCGCGGCGCGATGCCGACGATGCATGTCGATGATACGATCTTTCGCCAGTTGACGCAGCCAAAGATGAAAGGGCATGGATGGACTGCGGATATAGTCCGACAGGCGCTGCGAAGCTTCCAGCAGGACATCCTGCACGACATCACTGGCATCCACACGCCGCGCCACCGCCTGATCAAGTCGCATCTGAACCATCCGGCGCACAGCTTCCCGATGTCGATCCAGCAGCCGATTCACTGCCGACGGATCTCCGTTCTCGACATCCTTCAGCAAATTTTGCGTCTGATCACCTTCCGGCCACATTGTGAACTATCCTCATCAAACAATGGCGTGGTCTATCGTGTGTCGGGCGTGTAACCATCTCGAAAATACTGTTCAACTCGATCCGTCAACAATTCAACAAGTTCCGGGTCCATGAATTCATAATCATCTGGTATTTCAAGCACATGCAGGGGTGTTCCGCCTAACGCATCCCGAAATTCACTGCGAATCCGGGTGCCATGTTTCGACTCCATGACAAACACCACGTCTGCCCAGATCAAATCATCTGAACGCAATGTCCTCGGCGATTTTGCACTGAGCCCGCATGCACGAACCGACAGCCTCATATCATTGCGAAATACCCGCTCAGCCGTGGGACTTCGCCAGCGATTGCGAGCACAGACAAACAGCGTTTTAATGCGGGACATTGGCTGCTTCAGGCTAAAGACTGTCGATGCGTCAACGCAGCCGTAGTAATCGTCATTGCTTGATTTCAAACACCGCTTCGACTTCCACGGCCGCCCCCGTCGGAAGCGCCGCGAAACCTAAAGCGCTACGGGCGTGGAATCCGTCGGTTGACTTGCCGAAGATTTCGTGCAGCAGGTCCGAACAGCCGTTGATCACCAGATGCTGATCGGTGAAGTGCCCGGCGGAATAAACACAGCCGAGAACCTTGATGACGCGAAGTCCGTTGAGTGTGCCGTGGCTGTTGTAAACAGAACGCAGAATTTTCTGAGCGCAATCTTTGGCCGCTTCGTAGCCCTGATTAACCTCCAGACTGGTTCCCAGCACGCCTTTTAGGTCACTCACATGACCTGACGTGATCAGCTGCTGTCCGGATCGAATGCACAGATTCAGATAACCGGGTGTTTGCGGTTCAAGATTGATCCCAAGGTGCCGAGCTTTGTCGTCTGGTTGCATTCTTTGCCCTTTGTTTTTTTTGCGAAATTCTGGTGAGCGGCACGGTGCTGGCGGTCTGTTGATTTAGTGGTCTTTATGGCTCATGGTCATACCAACCCGAAGCGCCAGTGAGGAATTCAGCCATTTCAGCCTCGCTGGCGTTTCGGGTTGGTATCAAATCAACAGACCGCAAGCGGCGTGTTGATTTCATCGTTTAACCCGAGCCAACGGCGAGACTGTCCTATCGTGACTCGTGGACTGTCGTCTTAATAGTTTAACGGCAAGCCGCAGGCGTCGGTGCCACGTTTCGCCTACGCCTGCGGCTCGCCGTTAAACGAAGATATCGACATTGAAGACTAAAACGACAGTCCCCTCGCCGTTTGTCGTTGCCTCATCCTTTTTTCACATGACCAATGTTGATGTACGCATGCACGTGAGGCGCACCGCGGAAATGCCATACGAATGACGGACCTTCTACGCGCCAGATGTCCCACGTCTTGTCGCCACCGATGTCTTCCTGCTGGAAGAATGCCATGTGCAGATGATCGACTCCGCCCGAATCCTTGAGAATCTCCATCACTTCTTCGACGTCCTCTTTGCGGTACGGTGCCAGCAGGATTCCGAGCGTCTTCTCGACCTCGGACTTTTGCTCCGATTTCAGGTCTGCCACTTTGATCCCCAGGAATTTCCCGGAATCGCCCTGAAGCTGCACTTCTGTTTCTTTCGGTGCCGAAGTCAACAATGCCCTGGCCGCCTGATCTTCTGTCAGCGACCTGAAGACCTTGTCCGTCTGCTGTGTCTGGTAGAAGTAGATATTCTTCGACGCATCTTTGTCAACCTGGTCATGGCCGTACACGATGGGCCCGCCGAACGCAGCTTTGTCCACGCTGTTCCCGTCAGCACGCAGCGTCAAATGACGACCCGTGAGCATAAATTCGAAGGGGCCGGCACCTGGTTCGCCGAACATGGCAACACTGAATTCGTGCAGCCCTCCTGCGTCATCATCCATCTGTTTCTGCATGCGTGTGTGGCCCTCTTCGCTGCACAGGCCCTTGACGATGCGGCTGATCATCTCACGCTGAGGTGAAGTATAGAAGGTCTCACCCAGCGTCGGCTCGGTCACATGCCAGTTTGCACTGATGCGTTGTCGTAGTTCATGCTCGAACGGAAAACAGAGGGTCTTTTTCTGGACGTCGGTCAGTGACTTAAAGAACTCGCTGACCGCCGTTTCCGAAGCGCTGTTCAAGGAGGGGCCGGAAAACAACCCGGCACTCAGTGAACGTGTGGAAAGCAGAGCCAACGCCGACGCGCCAGCTACTGCCTTCACAAAAGTACGTCGATTGACAGAATTGCAGTCCGGGCACGCATTCGATTTTCGGTTGCTGGAAGACATATCATTCTCCTTTGATCATGGGAAAAGTAGACACAGGCACCCCGGATGATACTCGAACAGGCGGGGTACAAACAACGCTGCGGAGAAAATCAACTCAGACCCAGCCTGTTGGGCAGATCGCAATTGAATTCCATTCGAAAACACTCAAGTTAGTGCCTGTCACCGCCAACATGTCTCACCGACAACATGTCAACCCCTGCCACCCCAAAACAAAACTTTGACACTGCGCTAGAATCATCGCCCCTGATTGGCCATGACCAACGCGATGCCCAGCGCGTAGAGCACGATTCCAATCACATTCAGCACCATCGCCACGATACCAATGATAAACCCGGCCGTGGCCATACCCCGATGCTCCTGACCAACTCCGCTTTCGTCAATCAGTCGCTTCGCTTTTGCACCTCGATAAATTGCAAATGGTCCCAGCAAAATTCCACAGCAGAAAATGCTGACGATGCCCACGATCAGCGATGTCAACGCCTGGGCTTTAATTTCGCCCAGCAGTTTTGAATTATCACCAGCGCCAGGCTGGGAAAAGGAATTCGGAATTTCGTAAGGGTTACCGCTCATGGATTAAATAGTCAAGTCTGGGTACTGTGTATAAGCGAGTTCGCCGCTGACGGCATATTCAGTCTAATGATTCGTCAAGGGCAAGCAAGCGTTTGCGACAGTGAATTCCGCCAAAGTGTCGTACGCATTGCGTGGTATTCGAAGGATCGCCGTGGCCTGTGAGCATCAGGCTACGGCTTTTCGGCGTCCGAACATACACACACCATCTGCTGACACCCCGGACAGCCGTTGCCATATTTCGCATGGACGGCTTCGGTGAGGTTAATGCCAGCGACGTTGGCAATGGTGGCCAGCCAGGCAAGAACATCGGCAAACTCTTTGGCGATGTCCTCTTTCGGTGATTCGCGGAGAGCCGCCGCGAGTTCGCCGATTTCTTCCATCAGCCACATGAACGTGCCCTCGACCCCGCGTGCCTCATCCTTGCGGGAATACATGCGGTCGATCAATTGCTGAAGTTCGTCGAGAGTCATTGTCCTACTTCCCCAGTTCCCGGACGATCCCGTCGGCTCCGTACACAGTCTGCAGTGCTTCGCGGATCGCACTGGAATGCACAGAGACGGAGCGGGATTGTTTGTCTGTGTAGATGTAATTGCCGGACAGCGACTGCACGTTGCCGTCGAAGATCAGACCGACCAGTTCGCCAGCGCGATTGACAACCGGGCTTCCGGAGTTACCGCCGATAATATCTGCCGTGCTCACAAAGTTGAATGGTGTTGCCTTCGTCAGACTGGCTTCCACTTTTTTCCAGGACGCTGGCAACACATAATCTGCCTGACCCTGATGTTTCTTCTCGTGCTGAAACGCACCGCCGATATCTGTCCATGCTGGAATCTGCTGGCCGTCCTGTTCGTAGCCCTTGACCGGACCAAACGCCAGTCTCAGCGTAAACGTGGCATCGGGATACGATGACGTCCCTTCGACAGCAAATCTCGCTTCAGCGATTTTTGCGTAGGCCTGTTTGTCCTGTTCATCCAGTTGATCGGTGATTGTTCGGATGCGGCGGACTTCCGGGTTGATAATCTTCGCCAGCTGAATCATTAGGTCGGTGCTGTTGTTGATGGCATCGATTCCGCCGGCAGCGATCTTTTTGCGACTCGCGACGCTCATCACTTCCGAGTAGCCCATCAACTCGGTCGCACGACCGGCGGGGCGTTTACCCGCGAGGATTTCCTGGCTGAGCGGATCATCAAAGCCGCGCTGCTCAAGCGTCTTTGCGATGGAATCCGCCAGCAGGACATGATCGAGATCCGCATAGATCGGAGCCTCGGAATACAGTTGCTGCAACAGCGATTCCCGCCCAGCGTCAGAAAACTGCGGCAGACGTTCTCCAGATGGCTTCTGATCTTCTTCGGCCATCTGCACGAGTTCCAGGGCGATTCCGAACAGCTGCGAATTCACCGCCACGCCCTTGCCAAGCAGTTCCGCACGCTTTGCTGTTGTTTCGGAAATTGTCTGCCATGCGGCCGCAAGCGGTTTGAGTTTCGGATCGGCATTGATGGCTGCGAGCAACGCCTTTTCAGCGGCCGCCTTGTCGGCCAGTACCTGCGGATCCTGCAACCCCGCCAGCATCCCGAGCCGTGCCTTGCGGGAATTTTGCACACCGAACATATCATCCCGCGCGCGCCGCGCTTGTTCTGTGCCTCGCAGACCGTATTGCTGCAGCAGGATCTCCTGACGACGCAGGTTGGTCATAATATACGGCAGAGAAAGGTCGCGCTGAAATTTGATCGCGTCCATCGTGAAGATACGACTGGTGCGTCCGGGATTGCCGGACACGAAGACCACGTCGTTTTCCTTTGGACCAGTTTCAGACCACTTGAGAAAGTGTTCGATCTTCGCGGGCTTGTCATTTTCGTAAACGCGAAAAATGCAGGCATCCAGACAATATCGTGGATACTCAAAGTTGTCCGCATCGCCGCCAAAAAAAGCAATCGCCGTTTCCGGAGCCCACACCAGCCGGACGTCCGTGTATTTCTTGTATTGATACAAATGGTATCGACCGCCACCGTACAGCGTGGTCACTGTGCTTTTGAGCCCTGTCTCATCCAATGCTGCCTTTTCCATTTTCGCAATGATGGCGCGCCGCGCCGCAACGGCCTGCTCCGTCGTCATATCGTCGGTGACTGAACTCTTGATTTCCGCCGTGACGTCTTTGATATTGACCAGCTGATTGAGTTCCAGATCCGGCGCTTTGAGTTCCTGGTTATGGCTTTTCGCGAGGAAGCCGACGTCCATGATATTTCGCTCCGGCGTGGACAGCTTGAACAGCGTATCGGAACCGACGTGATGATTGGTCAGGACCAGTCCGGTGCTGGAGATAAACGACGCCGACCCGCCCACATTGAATCGCACGCAGGACTTCATCAGGTGCTCGGCCCATTCCTTTGACGGTTCAAACCCGTATCGTTCCTTCAGCAACTTCGTCGGCAGATCATTAAACAGCCACATGCCTTCATCGGCTTTGGCGAAACTGGAAATCTGCATGATGAGTCCGGACAGCATTAACAGAGAAACGAGAGGGCGAAACATGTTCTTGTTCCGTAAAGTATTTTGTGAAACGATTGACGGGTAGAGAGGTGGAAAATCCTCCATCTGCTGCAATCTACTCGACAATGGCGGCTGAGTAAAAGCCAGCAGATCGCCAGTTCCATATTCGGTTCTCTCCCGAACCGGGCAGCCAGCGACATCAGAGTCTCGCAGGCACTTAGGACCGTTCGAGTAATTCCGGTTCAACGACAAATGAAGAGCGCTGGGATTTTCTGAGGCATTTCTCCGATGTCCAATGGCGGGATTCGGGAGTGGTTTCGGATGGAATCCAGCGTCAGGGAAAACGGATGCAGGCTCTGCCGGGGAGCAACCGGCCACGGGATAACTCGACCTCTGATGCGTCAATGGCGTAATAGGCCCTGGCCGGAGTTTCCCGGCCTTGTCAATACCCACATCTTTTAAGAAACTCTGGCAAAGACACGGAGTTTTGAATGGCTGGTGTTGCCAGGGTTTGAAAACAACATTGGAACACGCCGGCCTCGCAGTGGCCCCACCCGGCTTTACGCCGGATGAGCCAGGTTTGGAAACTACAGCGGAAACCAACTCGGTGCTTCATCCCCGCCCGGCTTCACGCCGGGGGGACGAGGGTTTGGAAACTACAGCGGAAACCGACTCGGTGCTTCGTCCCCACTCGGCTTCACGCCGGGGGGACGAGGGTTTGAAATCTCTCGCGGCCAAGTTGTCAAACCAGGGCTCTACCGGCGTAAAGCCGACAGGGGCCGAGTTACACATCGGGGCGTGTGGTAGTTGTCAAACCGGGGCTCTACCGGCACAGGGCCGGCAGGGGCCGAGTTACGCATCGAGACGTGTGGTAGTTGTCAAACCGGGGCTCTACCGGCACAGGGCCGGCAGGGGCCGAGTTACGCATCGGGACGTGTGTTAGTTGTCAAACCAGGGCTCTACCGGCGTAAAGCCGGCAGGGGCCGAATCGCAGTGGAATCCGCCTGCAACCAATCAGCCCATGAGATTTCGGTGCCAGGCACAGGAGATAACGCAGACGCCGTAGATGCATTGTGAATTGCTCGCACTTTTCGAAGGCAGCGCGCAACGCCATCCGGCACGGCGGACAGCGTGATTTGAAATTCGTCGTTGATGCGATCGCCTGGCAGGCTCCTGCTGATTCAAAACAAGCTCGTGCATGGTTTCCAATCGGACGCCTGGATGCCGATGTCAAGCAACCTCGCATATTGAGAGAGTCTAATCGGCGACAGGAAACGGACCGTGATATTTCAGAAGCTGCAATCGACATCTCTGGCCACATCGACCGTCTCTGAGCAGTTTGGACTGTCCAACTGCGGGTTGCGTTTTATTCCCCGATGATTTTTACGAGCACGCGTTTTGCCCGGTTGCCGTCGAATTCACCGTAGAAGATCTGTTCCCACGGGCCGAAGTCCAGCTGGCCTTTCGTCACTGCGACGACGACTTCACGGCCCATGATCTGACGCTTGTGGTGTGCGTCAGCGTTGTCCTCTCCCGTCCGGTTGTGCCGGTATTTTTCCGGACTCGGATCAAACGGAGCCAGTCCTTCCAGCCAGCGACGGTAATCGTCCAGTAGTCCGGGTTCATCGTCGTTGATAAAAACACTGGCGGTGATGTGCATCGCATTCACCAGGCAGAGTCCTTCCTGAATTCCGCTTCGCTGCAGAATGTCGTTGACCTGCGTGGTGATATTCAGAAACCCCATTCGCTGTCGAATTGTGAAAGTCAGATACTCAGTGATCGAATTCATTTTCGCATGCCCCTCGAACGACCGCCCGTAATTGGTCTCGCCATTTTCGTAAATCTTCGCTGTTGTCACGAACGACAGCGCTCGATGCAGCCAGAGTCGCGTTGCACAACATACGATCAGCAGAAACTACCAGAGAACGGCATCAGCGACCTCCCATTTCTCCACGACTTTTACCATTCTTCTCAAGTCCGTGCATGACGATCAGGGAACTTTGACGACCGGAAACAATCGGTCTCAGCCGGTCCTGTGGGAATTCCGATACCAAGTCAGGGACAAATGACATGTGCCGGAGCCTTCTGGTACTGACCATTCGTCTGCTTTCCCGGAACCTGGCAAATCACGTCTTGATCCGCCGGGCTGAGCGAAAGTGAAGTTTCGAATCCGCTGAAAAGACTGTGGAGGATTTGCAATGACGGACGAACACAACGATATCCTTAACGCTCAGCAGCATCTCGCAACTGCGGATGAATTCGAAGAAATCAGCAGTGAAGAAGTCGATCGCGCCGTTGAAGCACTCGACCGACTCATCGCGGGCGTGCAGAGCGAAAACATCAAGCACTACCTGGAAGAAGCCGCCAGCAACATCTACTACCTCGTGTACGAACAGGAAATCGACGATACCGACGAAGCCACTGAACAGGC
>CAMAVB010000095.1 GCA_945861465.1 Candidatus Kuenenia stuttgartensis | reverse complement strand
TAGTTGGACAGCGCCACTTTGAGAGTCCGATTCGCCATAAGATATTGTTCAGATTAACGTTGCGTCCTTCCACCTTCCCTTCTCCCCCGAAATCGGGGGAGAAGGTGGCCGACAGGCCGGATGAGGGGCCTGTCCAGGATGTCAACTTGCGAAAAAAGCCCCCTCACCTCAGCCCTCTCCCCCAATTTGTTTGCGACCACACTGCAAAGAAAAACCACGCACTCTCCGCAAACAAATCGGGGGAGAGGGGGCAAAGTGGAGCTGTCCAATTAAGCAAACATCTTCGTTGAATCGATCACATTCTTGTTGCTTCTCAGTGTCGGGGACATCTGGCAGGCTCTGGAAAATATGACGCAGGCAAACTAGCATTCCCGGTGCCTTCGCAGTCTTTTTCCAATGCCTGTTGACGAGAGTCCGGTATCATGCCCAAAATCAAGTTTGTCAACGAGAAAATCACCGTCGATGCCCCTGTTGGCGAAGACCTGAGAACGGTGGCGCGCAGGAATGGGGTGCAACTGTATTCAGGTCCGCACAGACTTGTGAATTGCATGGGCATGGGCATGTGCTGCAGTTGCAATGTCGTCCTTTCGAAAGGCAAAGAAAACGTTTCCAGAAAGGGAATTCTCGAAGGGCTCTGGAAGTGGCTTAATCCGCTGCTAAGTCTCAAGATCTTCTCCAACCCGGAAAAAGAAGTCCGTCTTGCCTGTCAAACCAAAGTGACGGGCGACGTGGAAATTGAAACACATCCACCAATCAATTGGCACGGTGAAAAATTCTGGAATTGAACGTATCGCGGTGAGATCATTACTATCGACCCTGCTCTGAAACGGAAGCTGCGATCAGCGGTACTCAAGTGGTACGATCATCACGGCCGTCGGTTGCCGTGGAGAACGTCTGCCGATCCCTATCGTATCTGGCTGAGCGAAATCATGCTGCAGCAGACCACTGTTGCCGCCGTCGTTCCGTACTTTGAGCGTTTCACCGCAAAATTTCCGGACGTTGGTTCGCTCGCGGCGGCGGATGTGGACGACGTGTTGCGACTGTGGGAGGGACTTGGTTATTACAGTCGCGCGAGAAATCTGCACAAAGCGGCGCTAGCGATTGTGCAGCATCACAGCGGTGTATTTCCGGCGGATGCAGAATCGCTGCAGGCATTGCCGGGAATTGGTCGCTACACCGCAGGAGCGATTGCTTCGTTTGCGTATGATCAACCCGCACCGATTGTGGAAGCGAATACAGAACGATTGTACGCGCGTCTGCTGGCGCTCACTGACGACGTTCGTTCTGCCGCCAGTCAGCGCGCCTTGTGGGACTTTGCGGCGGCAATCGTGCCGCAGAAGCGGCCTGGCGATTTCAATCAGGCTTTGATGGACATCGGATCGCAGATCTGTCGTCCTCAGGAACCGGACTGCGAACGATGCCCGCTAAGGACATGCTGCGCAGCACTTGCGCTGGGACAGCAGCATGAGTTGCCTCGTCGGAAACCTCGCGTTCCAATCACGGGCGTTGATGAAATCTGCGTGGTCATCCGTCGCGGGAACAGATTTCTGCTGCGGCGACGCACGGACGGAGAACGCTGGGCTGGCATGTGGGATTTTGTGCGATTTGAAGTGGATGCATCTGAACTGGAGTTTCTCCCAAAGACCACTTCGCAAACACGAAACACATCCGATCGTCTCCTGTTTGCCGAGCCTTGCAGCCAGTTGCCGAACACGATCAGACGGCAGGTTCACGATCAGATCGGAGCCAAAGTGGGCGAGGTTGTCGCCGCGACGGAATTCACGTATGCGGTGACACGGTATCGCGTCTGCCTGAAGAGTTTTCTGTGCAACGGCACCGGAGCCAAATTGTCAAAAGCCAACGGCCCGCAGTGGTTCACGACGGCAGAACTGGCAGAACTCCCGCTATCGAAAACCGGTCGTCGGGTTGCCGAGTGGCTGACCAGCTTTCGCAACGGAGGCCGTGAAAATTGAAAATTGAAGGTGGCCTTATGCGAGGATTTTGGAAGGCATGGGCAGGACGTCGCCGTCGGCGAGTCGCTTCCCAGAAGACGTCTGATCTGGCCATTCGGACCATTTTTGAATTCTGATCACAAGAAATGCGGGATACACTCCGCGCGGTTCGCATTGGCTCGACGAACCGCGTGCCCAGCGGTGTGTTGATTTAATACCAATCCGAAGCGCCAGCGAGGCCGAAATGGCTGAATTCCTCGTTGGCGCTTCGGGTTGGTATGACCATGAGCCATAAAAATCACTAAATCAACAGACTGCCAGCGGGCCGCGATTGTTCAATTTGAAATTTGAAATTTGAAATTTGAAATTTGAAATTTGAAATACAAATCGCGGGGCGTTGCCCACGCGGTTAAACGATCGTGCCATCGTCAACCGCCTAACGTATTCAGACAGGCACCTGATCTCGCCGCCTGAATTCTTCTCAGAAATGCAATACTCTTAACGTTTCCTGTGCAAAGTCGTACACTCTTGCCATGCAGCGACATGAAATAACTCCAGAATTTCAGAAGATCCTGAGAACGGCGTTTCACCTTGCAGAAGAGGTAACCGCGTCGGCATTGCTGATCCTGGCGGATCGCGCTTACGACTTCGCATCAATGAAGCGTGATTCCAGGGGATTTAGGCTGATCGTCGCATCGGACAAGAAGGACGTCCAGGACGCAATTCGACTTGACGATGTCGATCTCGTGGAAATCCAGCAGGAACCGCAATCGCGTCAGATCCAGGTTTCTCAGATTCTGCTGGAGGCGATGGCAGATGAACTGCTGCAGACCGGCGATGTGGCGGTGGTGGTTTATTCGATCTATGAAAAGGATGGATGCGATACCGTCAGCGTCGTGCGTCTTGCCGAGCAACTGGCCCGACTGACGTCGCGTGACCTGCAGCGGCTGGAAACCAAGGTGCCTCTCGAAACACTGCGCACCGTGGTGGATCTCGCCTGCGAGATTGGCCGCGAAGGCCGTGAAGGGAAACCGGTCGGCACTTTATTCGTCGTCGGCAACCATCGAAAGGTGATGGAGCTTTCGACGGAACAGGTTCACGATCCATTTCGCGGTTATCCAAAATCTGAACGAGCAATTCGCAATCCACGTGTGCGGGAGAGTATCAAAGAGCTGGCTCAGATCGACGGGGCCTTTGTGATCTCGTCTGATGGACTTGCGATTTCCGCCGGACGCCATCTGCGCGCTTCAGCGGATGGTTTGACGTTGTCCAAGGGCCTTGGTTCGCGCCATTGGGCCGCAGCCGATATTTCAAAAGCGACCGGGGCGATTGCGATTGCCGTTTCCGAATCGACCGGGACTGTCCGCGTCTTTCAGGACGGCGTGATTGTGCTCCGCATCGAACCGATGCGAAACGCCATGAAATGGACAGATGGCTCCGGCGATGCGATTGGTCAGTGAACTGCACACTGTGTGCGACTGTTGCACACAATAAGTCCTGACCGATGCACACCACCGCCCACGGTCGTGCAAACGCCGGGACAGAGCAGGTGCTGCGCTGCGACTTCGCCGGGCACAGAAATTGCTCCTTCGCAGCAGTGGATTCTCGGTCGCCTTTTTTGGGAGATGACCTTGGAACAGTTTCAGCCGTGCTTTGATGTGTGCCACTGGCTCTGCCAGTGTTCTCCATCGACATGAAACACTGGCAGAGCCAGTGGCACACAATCCATCGCTGACAGAGCGAGTCCTGTCACGAAACCGCAGTTCTCAGAGTACCCAATCCTATGGAACGCGAACAGACGACCGTTGACGGCAATGAAGCAGCCGCGCTGATTGCACATGCCACGAACGAAGTCATTGCGATCTATCCAATTACGCCGGCCTCAACGATGGGCGAACTTGCCGATGCATGGTCGTCGCAGGGTCAGAAGAACATCTTCGGGACCGTACCGCAGGTCGTTGAAATGCAGAGCGAAGCAGGAGCGGCCGGAGCTGTGCATGGTGCTTTGCAGGCAGGCGCGCTCACAACGACATTTACCGCATCGCAGGGTCTGCTGCTGATGATTCCGAATATGTTCAAGATCGCCGGCGAGCTGACTTCGACGGTCTTTCACATCGCCGCTCGGTCGATCGCAACCCACGCGTTATCGATCTTCGGAGATCACAGTGATGTGATGGCGGTCCGGTCCACGGGCTGGGCAATGCTCGCATCGGCATCCGTTCAGGAAGTGCATGACTTCGCCCTGATTGCGCAGGCTGCCACATTGGAATCGAGAATTCCCTTCCTGCATTTTTTTGATGGATTTCGAACCTCGCATGAAATCAACAAGATTGAACGGCTCACCCACGACGACATCCGGTCTATGATTGATGAACGACTGGTGCAGGCGCATCGGGAACGCGGACTCAACCCGGATCGACCGGTGCTCAGGGGCTCGGCCCAAAATCCCGATGTTTTCTTTCAGGCTCGCGAAGCCAATAATCCGTTCTATGATGACTGTCCGGCCATCGTTCAGCGAACAATGGATCGTTTCGCCGAGTTGACCGGGCGCCACTACGGTCTGTTCGAATATGTCGGCGCACCCGACGCGACACGGGTCATCGTGCTGATGGGATCAGGATCGGGTGCCGTCGAAGAGACAGTTGAACGTCTGAACGCAAACAACGAAAAGGTCGGCGTATTGAAAGTCCGGTTATATCGCCCATTCGCCAGCGCCGCATTTATCCACGCGCTGCCGGTCACAACTCAATCGATCGCTGTTCTCGACCGAACCAAAGAACCCGGTGCGATCGGCGAGCCGCTTTATCAGGACGTCCTGACGGCCATCTCCGAGGAATGGACAAGCCGCGTTCCCGAGGGTCTTCTCCCGCGTGTGATCGGCGGTCGTTATGGACTCTCGTCGAAGGAATTCACACCGGCCATGGTGATGGCGGTCCTGAATGAACTCAAACAGAGCAAGCCGAAAAGGCACTTCACAATTGGAATCCACGATGACGTCACGCATCTGAGTCTGAAGTGGAATCCACAGGACTGGAAGGAGCCGCAGGACGTGCATCGTGCCGTCTTCTACGGTCTGGGGAGTGATGGCACGGTAGGAGCCAACAAGAACTCGGTGAAGATTCTGGGTGAGAACACGGCAATGTTCGCTCAGGGCTACTTCGTGTACGACTCGAAGAAAGCGGGTTCGGTGACAGTTTCGCATCTGCGTTTCAGTCGTCGGCCGATCCGTTCGACGTACCTGATTGATCAGGCCAACTTTGTCGCGTGCCATCAGTTTCATTTCCTTGAAAGCCGGGACATGCTGACGATCGCACAGGAAGGCGCGACGTTTCTGGTGAACAGTCCGCATGGTCCTGATGTGATCTGGGACAAGTTGCCGATCGAAGTGCAGCGGCAGATCATTGAAAAACGTCTGCGGATGTTTGTGATTGATGCTGACAAAGTCGCCGACGACGCAGGTCTTGGCGGACGCGTTAACACCGTCATGCAGACTTGCTTTTTTGCGATTGCGGATGTGTTGCCGCGTGACGAAGCCATCAACCAGATCAAGCTCTCGATCAGGAAGTCCTACGCCAAACGTGGTGAGACGGTGCTGCAACGGAACTTCGCAGCTGTCGATAGTACGCTGGAGAATCTGCATCAGGTCACGATTCCGACCGCTGCGACCGCGACGATCATACGTCGGCCGGTTGTCAGCAATGGTGTGCCGGACTTCGTCAAACGCGTCACCAGTATGATGCTGGAAGGCAAAGGTGACCTGTTGCCCGTCAGTGCGATGCCGGTGGATGGAACATTTCCAACCGGCACGGCGAAATTCGAAAGACGCAGCATCGCGAAAGAGATTCCGATCTGGGACGCAGCCATCTGTATTGAATGCGGACTGTGTACGCTGGTTTGTCCGCATGCTGCCATTCGGTCCAGAATCATGGAACCGGGTCGATTGAGCGACGCGCCGACGGGCTTTGTCACGAAACCGTGGTCCGGCAAGGATTTTGCCTCGCAGTTATTCACGATTCAGGTCGCACCCGATGATTGCACCGGCTGCGGCGTGTGTGTCGATGTCTGTCCGGCGCGCAGCAAAGAGATCGCCAGTCACAAGGCGATTAACATGGAACCGAAGCTCGATCACCTGCAGCGTGAACGCGACAACTTCGACTTTTTCCTCAGCCTGCCTGACAATGATCGAGTACAGGTCGGTGAGCCGCAGATTAAGAGCCTGCAATTACTGCAGCCCCTGTTTGAGTTTTCGGGAGCGTGTGCGGGCTGTGGCGAAACGCCTTACCTCAAGCTGATGAGTCAGTTGTTTGGCGACCGAGCTGTGATTGCGAACGCGACAGGCTGCTCGTCTATTTTTGGGGGAAATCTTCCGACAACACCCTGGTCCGTGAATGCCGACGGTCGCGGTCCCGCATGGTCAAACTCGCTCTTTGAGGACAACGCGGAATTCGGCCTCGGCATGCGTCTCGCGCTCGATCAGCAGCTGGATTATGCTCAGATTCTGTTGAAACGGATGGAATCCGATGTCGGGACAGGTCTTGTCGAAGCCATTCTGTCCTGTCCACAAGCGAACGAAGCAGAGATTGCGCAACAGCGAGAACGCATGACGCAGTTGAAACAACGCCTCGGTGAAATTGGCGGTTCGGATGCAGCGAACCTGATGAGTCTCGCCGACATCCTGGTCAAACGCAGTCTGTGGATTATCGGCGGCGATGGCTGGGCATACGACATTGGGTTCGGCGGACTGGATCACGTACTCTCATCGGGTCGGAATGTCAACATTCTGGTGCTGGACACGGAAGTCTATTCCAACACGGGCGGACAGGCGTCCAAAGCAACGCCCCGTGCGGCGGTCGCCAAGTTTGCTGCGGGCGGCAAGACGACACGTCGCAAAGATCTGGGCATGATCGCAGTGGAGTACGGCAATGTCTACGTCGCACAGGTCGCGATGGGAGCTCAGCCCCTGCAGACTCTGAAAGCATTTCGCGAAGCGGAATCGTACCCAGGCGTGTCGCTGATCATCGCTTTCAGTCCCTGCATCGCGCATGGAATTGATATGTCGCGCATGATGAGTCACCAGAAAGACGCTGTCAACAGTGCATTCTGGCCACTGTACCGCTACGACCCGCGGGACGCCCATGATCAACAGCATCCTTTTCATCTCGATAGTCGCCGGGCCACCATGTCGTTCCGGGATTACGCCATGACGGAAGCACGATTCGCAGTGCTGATGCGGTCTGACCCGGAAACAGCTGAGAAGCTCTTTGATCTGGCTCAGAGAGACATCGACGATCAATGGCATTTCTACGAACAGATGGCCGGAGTCGAACGAGAAGTCGTTCAGGAGACAAATGCACATGACCGCTGATTTAAGTACCGCGTACATGGGCCTGCAGTTGCCGCATCCGATCATCGCAGCCGCGTGTCCGCTGACGGGCGACCTGGATATGCTTCGCCGCCTGGAAGATGCCGGAGTGGCTGCGGCGGTCCTGCCATCGCTGTTCGAAGAACAAATCGAGCACGATGAAATGGAAAACCATCGCTTCCGGGAAACATATGCTGAAGCGTTTGCCGAAGCGATGACTTACTTTCCCGAAATGGATGAGTACAACAGTGGTCTCGACAAGTATCTGGATCACATCCAGGCGGCGAAGGCCAGTGTATCGATTCCTGTGATTGCAAGTCTCAACGGCTCAACGCCCGGTGGCTGGGTGCGGTATGCAACGCGACTTCAGGAAGCCGGTGCGGATGCGCTGGAACTGAACGTGTATCTGGTCGCGCAGGATTCGCAGAAGACGGCTGACGACATTGAACGACACTATCTGGAACTTGTACGGATGGTGAAGGAGGCGATCTCGATTCCACTGTCGGTCAAGATTGGCCCTTACTTCAGTTCGATGCCAAACTTTGCCTCGCGGTTATTCGATGCAGGAGCCGACGGCATGGTCATCTTTAATCGCTATCTGTACCCGGATATCAATCTCGACACGCGCGAGTTCACGACGGAGCTGACTTTGACGACCAGTGACGATATGCGTGTGCCGCTGCGCTGGATAGGAATTCTGCGAGGCGAATTGCTGAGTGCCTCACTTGCCGCAACGAGCGGCATCAATACGACGAGCGATATCGTCAAAATGCTGCTCGTGGGCGCAGACGTGACCATGATCGCCGGCGTGCTGTACAAGAAGGGCCCCGAGGTTGTCTCAGAGCTTATCACAGGACTGCGATCGTGGCTCGAAGAGCGTGAGTACGAATCCGTGCGGCAGATGAAAGGCAGCATGTGTGCCAGGTTTGCAGCGTATCGCCCAGCTTATGATCGGGCGAACTATATGGAAATGCTTGTTAACTTTGCCGCGCCTGACGTTTGATGTTGGATAGTGGTTTATTTCGGAACCTTGAAGGATTCCGGTTCTTGCCCACCGGGCAGCAGTTTTGGTAGGTCCTGCCTGCCGGGCAGGACTGTGTTTGGTAGGTCCTGCCTGCCGGGCAGGACTTCGCGCCTCGCCGCTGGGTGGCCCAGCTTGTATCAAGCTGGGTGCGCAGCACAAGAAACTCAGAGCAAACAACGAATCACAGAATGACGTCGTTCCCGTTTGAAGGTCAACTCTGAGTTTCTTGTGCCTTCGGCACCCAGCTTCTCCGAAGCTGGGCCACCCGACGATTTCTGAACACTGAACACTGGCAGAAAGCGACCGACTGCAATTCTTACGTCAGGGCAGTGTTGCCATCAGAACGCTGCCCACGAAGACGAGAATTCCGAACAGAATGGCGATGCGCAGAAACAGCTTCCGGTGCCCGAGCATCGCAATGAGGCCCGCCTTGAAAATCAGATTTGCCATCGCGGCGGCGACAATCACCCTCCAGCCAGTCTCTGCCGTGAGCCGACCTGCCGACACCATGCGAGAAGTCGAAAGGGTAATCGCATCCATATCCGTCAGCCCGGAAAGCACGGCCACTACAAACAGGCCACTGTTTTCGAATTGGACTCTCGTCGCCGCGACTGCAAACAGGATGAGTGCGTAAAGTGCTCCAAAAATGAGGGCCGACTTCAGCTCCGTGGGATTCGCCTGTTCCGGCATCGCTTGGGTCTCTTTGCGAGTTCCATACCAACCGATTACACACAGCAAAAACGCCACCGAGACCAGCACCGACATCGGCAGAACACACTTCAGCAGAAAATCCTGTCCCACCACAGCCATTTCGATGGTGACACGAATGAAGCTGACGGTCGTGGAAATCATGATCACTGCGGCGGCCGCGCGCACTGATGACGGAGCCAGGCGGGAACGCTTCGCGAAACTGACGGCGGTCGCGGTACTGGAAATTGTGCCACCTAGGATGCCGCCGAGAACGATGCCGGCCTGTTGTCCAAAGAATTTCCAGACGACGTAGCCTCCAAGGCTGATGCCGACAACCAGAACGATCATCCACCAGATCTCGCGCGGATTCAGAACGTCGTACCAGCCATAGACCTGATTTGGCAGGACTGGCAGGATGATGCATGAGATCAGGACAAACTGCATGATGGCTTTGATGTCTGCATCACCCAGACGCGCGACGATTCCGTGCAGCTCCGGCTTCAGCTCGAGGAGAATGGCGACCATTCCACTGACGGCCACAGCCACAGACCAGTTGCCATTCAGGACATAGGCTCCGACCGCAAACATCAGAGGCATGGCGAAGGCCGTCGTCAGCCCCCTATGAACATCGCCTCGAGCTGGAGTCGTCATTTTTCCGACAACGGTGGTCGCGACGACTCCTGCCAGTCCAACGGCAACGATCCAGCCTCCATAGACCTGCGCGAGAAGAGCGCAAACGGTCCCGAAGACCGTCACCAGTGGAAACGTGCGAATTCCTCCAAGCGGAGCATGCACATGTTGCCTCTGGAGGCCCACCAGCAGTCCCAGCATCAGTGAAATGCCAAGGTTTTGGAAAATCAGAAGTGTGTCCATCATCCTGCTCCCGCTATCGCACTTGTGCGTCGTCAAAACTCAGAATCTGGGTTGAGTCTGTAGGCCGGACCATGGGCAGCGCAGTTCCGGCGATTGCCCGACACCTGCCGGAACGGCGCTGCGCTTGGTCCGGCCTACCCCAAAATCAAGCATTGACGTCGCACTCGTTGCATTGTACGCGAGGGAACGAGAAGCGGAGTCAGTATGACAGGAAATCAAGCAGACGGCATGAATTCTTCGGAGTCCGGCGTGCAGAATTCAACTACGCAAGAACTGCCATGCTGTCCCGGCTCGGCCTGGGATTTCGATGTCAATCGGGCAATACCACGTCCGAAGGCGAAACCAGATCCTCGCCGTATCCGCGAACGCTCACGACGAACACCGTTTGATCTCGCACAACGAACAGACCCCGGTATGTGAGGCCTCGACGCGTTTTGAAGAGGACTTGATAAAGTGGCTCTGAGAACTGAGAAGACTCAACAGACAGGCTGAAACCACTGCCTCGTTCGTGCAGCTTTCCAACGGCGAGCTGCAACGCCGTCTGCCGCGCGATGGCACCCTGGACTGACCTTTCGGCGATCCAGTTCTGAATTTTCATTGTCTGAACGCTTGCTTCATCCGTAAAGACAACTTCGAAGCTCATTATTGAGTTAGCCTGGCGCGAAGTTCTTCGAGAACGTCTCCGGCGGGACGAATGCGTCCGGCGTCTGCATCAGCCAGGCCGCGACGAATGGACATCAAAGTTTCCTGCAAATCTCGCCAGTCACTCAGCGCTTGCTCAGGAGACAGCGCCGCATCGCCACCTGCAATGCGATTGTCGAGGTATTCCCGAAAACTGCTCAAGTCAGAAATTGCTGAAGAACTCATACTGGCACCGCATGGAATGGTTCTGGACTTTTCCGAGATCTTAACCGCTACCTCCATGAACTGGAAGCATTATGCGCACTTCAACAAGGTATCATGGTCACTGACTTGTCAGGCATCTTCGCTGAAGTTATTACATCTCAAATCAATTCTCCCGACCATTTTTGTCTTCTCAGTTGCTCAAATCTGCAGAAATCCAGGACAATGAATCAACCGCAACCTTCCGGCGCAATTTGTGTGATGCAATGGTAGACTTGAGGAGTTGCCGACGATCCTTGCTTCGGAGAGAACGACGTGAATCGAACAGAGTTGAAGCAATTATCCAAAGACCGCATTGCAGACGTCGAAATCCTCCTCGCAAATCGTCGGTGGGGAGCAGCGTACTATCTCGTGGGATATGCGGTTGAGACAGCATTGCAGGCATGTATCCTCAAATTCGTCGAAGAGACCGGAGTGATTTTTACTGACAAGAGATTTGCTGAAAAGTGCTGGAGTCACAAAATCGACGAATTGCTGTCGGAGTTCTTCCATGGATAATGAGACATTGGTGAACGATCAGACGGACGCTGGCAGTGAGTTGCTTGCACGTCTGAAGAGTGCCGGGATCGCCGTGACTGTCGCGTTCTGGGCTTACGCGACTGAAAATCAGCGATGGTATTTTTACATCGCATCTCCTGTTGTTGACGATGAGGGACTGGCAATGGCGTATCGAAAGGTAAACATCGAACTCGGCAGATTACGAACTCCCTGGCTCCAGCGTAATGAACTACGGCTCATTAGTAACACTGATCCAATAGCACAGGAAGCACTCGAATATGCAGACGATCAATTTGCAACAACATACGGCGGTCGAAAACTCGGCAACCTGATCGTGGACGGCGCGTACATCTATTCGACGTGAACGCTGTGCCGTGCTGGAATATTTACAGGACCTCGGAAACATTATGTCCGAATCATCGCTTCCCGAGAACCCGGCGGAACTGGCAAGTTTCGGACGCCTGGAATTGATCGCTCGGCAGTTGGTCGAAGGACTGATGATGGGGCGACATCGCAGTCCGTTTAAGGGATCCAGCGTCGAATTTGTCGAGCATCGGGACTACTATCCGGGTGACGAAATTCGCCACATCGACTGGCGAGCCTATGGAAAAACGGGGCGCTATTATGTGAAGGAGTTTGAAGACGAAACCAATTTGCGGGCACACCTGCTGGTCGATGTCAGTGGAAGTATGTCGTATGCCGGTCGCCACGTCAGCAAGTTTCATTACGCCCGGATGCTGGCGGCGTCACTGGCATGGCTGTTACTCGGTCAACGTGATTCCGTCGGCATGGTGACGTTTGATTCAAAGATCCGCGAACAGGTGAAGCCTTCGAGTAACCGCGACACATTTCGACGCATTACGGAAATCCTGGAAGCGACGTCTCCCGGTTCTGATTCCGGAATGGCGGATGTGCTGGAATCGATTCTGCCGACCATTCGGCGACGCAGTATGCTGATCCTGATCAGCGACTGCTTCGACGACATCGGAAAACTGTGCAAGGCGCTGCAGCGTTGTCGGCACGATCGTCATGAAGTCGTCATTTTTCGAATTGCCGCACCGGAAGAAGAAGAGTTTCCGTTTGATCGACCTACACAGTTTCGTAATCTGGAAAACCCGGATGATCGATTGCTGGTCGATCCAGCTCGTCTGCGCAAGGAATATCTGCGGCAATACAATGCCTTTGCCGCGACGCTGAAAAAGGAATGCGGTGCAATCGGCATCGACAGTCGCCGATTGCTCACGAATGAACCACTGCAGATTGGCCTTGGCCACTGGCTGGCGGAACGAATGGCGTCACAGTCCGGGAGACGGTGAACGCCACCGAGTGTAGGATGGACATTCATGTCCGTCGTGTGGCCATGAAATGCAGTTGAAACACAATCTATTGTGTCGCGATGGTCAGTCGGTTGTGGGACGCTGACTGGCCGGGTCTCGGACATGAATGTCCAAGGTACGTAAGCACTGGAGCACAAGTAAGTTTGCACAAATCGTTTAACGGCGAGCCGTAGGCGTAGGCAATTGCTGCTTGCTTCCGCCTACGCCTGCGGCTCGCCGTTAAACTAAAAATCTTCTGCACCAGTGCTTAGAAACGGAAGGGATCAACGGCTGATTAGGCTACGACGCATTCCAGAGATCCAGCAGTTTAGACGATTCGTAGTCGCCGGCGGTGATTTCAAATCCCAGGTCGGCAATCATCCGGAAATCTTCTTCCGCTTTCTGGCCAGGTGTTGTCAGGTAGTCGCTCACAAACATCGAGTTGGCGGCATACAGGCCCATGGCCTGCATTGAACGCAGGTTGACTTCACGACCGCCTGCAATCCGTAGTTCTGCTTTTGGATTTGTCAGCCGGAACATTGCCAGCACCTTGAGGCAAAATCGCGGATCCAGTTCATGGACCGATTGCAGTGGCGTGCCGTCGATCGAATTGAGGAAGTTGATCGGAATCGATTCGACCTGGAGTTCCGCCAGCTTCATGGCCACATCCACGACGTCGTCGTGAACTTCCCCCATGCCAACAATCATTCCGGCGCACAGTTCCAGTCCCGCGTTGCGACAGACGTCGAGCGTTTCGAGTCGATCCTTGAATGTGTGCGTCGTACAGATTTCATCGTGGAAGCGCTCGCTGGTATTGAGATTGTGATTGACGCGATCTACGCCTGCGTCCTTGAGTTTCACCGCTTGTTCGGGCTTCAGCAGTCCCAGACAACAGCAGATGTGCAGACCGTACTGATCCTTGATCTGGCGCACGACACTCGCGACATGATCGACTTCTCGATCTGTCGGGCCGCGACCGCTGGCAACAATACAGTACGTGCGTGACTTGCTTTCAGCGGCCTTGCGGGCACCGTCCAGCAGGCGCTCCGCATTCAGCATGGCGTACTTTTCGATCGGAGCTTCGGAGATTTTCGACTGTGAGCAGTAAGTGCAGTCTTCAGGACAAAGCCCGCTCTTGGCATTCTTCAGATAATACAGCTGGACTGTTTTTCCGAAATACTGTCGTCGAACGCGATACGCGGCGTCGAGAATTGCCAACACGTCATCATCGTCAGCCCGCAAAATTCGCAATGCGTCGTCACGCATTAGTGTCTGGTCGTTCAGTACGGCATCCGCCATTTCGTGCCAGGACATTTGGGCAGGTGTACAGACAGAAGACGCGGACATGATGATGGACATTCCTGAGCGGAAGCGCTCGCAGCGAGAAGACTCAAGCGGCCTTTGAATTCGTGCGAGGCATGGATGGTAACTTGGCGTGGGCTTCGCCCGCAACCGAAACAAGGAAGGAGATTTCGCTGAAATCTGCTGCGCCGACTTCGGCGAAGTCGGCTTACATCGAGCTGTGCCGACTTCGGCGAATTCGGCCTACATCGAGTTGTGCCGACTTCGGCGAGGTCGGCCTACATCGAGTCGGCCAAACAGGTCACATGTGTCGACTACAAATCCCGTAAGTCACATCCCGGCACAGCCAATTTACGTCCACCGCGATTCTCTGTTCTTGTGAAAATGAACATTCTCTGTTCTTGTGAAAATGAACGCAGTTCAGGAATTGTTACGAATGTCCCGATGTTCAGGCGCGTGAAGGGGAGGCGTGTCAAAATCGGGGATACCTGCACGTTTTGTCCTGCTGATTCTGAGAAACGTCGCATCTATCGGAGTACTACCATCCACAACCGGCTAAATTTGATTGAAATCGTTGACAAGTCGATATGACGGCTTAACACTAACTGCGTTCAGGATTTATTTTCCTGAAGCAACCCACCTTAAATCCCACCCGATTGAAGTGCTTCAGCACTGGCGTAAACGATAACACTTTCAAAGATCAACTGTCGGCTGACGTTGGATTAGCAGGCAGGCTGTTCATTTTCCCCAGGAGATTCGAAATGGTTCGTGCAAGTTCACGGAGAAATTTTTTACACGTTGGTTTCTGCGCCGGGATTGGCCTGACGTTGGCTCAATATCTGAAGCTGCAGTCGGCTCAGGCGGATATCAAGAATTACGAAACCAAAGAAGGCACCGCCAAGTCGGTGATCTTTATCTTCCTGCCGGGCGGGATGGCGCATCAGGAGAGCTTTGACCCAAAACCATACGCTCCGATCGAATATCGCGGACCGATGAGTTCGATCGAGACCAACGTGCCGGGCGTGTTCATCAACGAGCGCTGGGTGCAGACCGCGAAGGTGATGGACAAGATCGCTATCTGCCGCAGCATGACTCACGGTGAAGCGGCCCACGAACGTGGCACACACAACATGTTTACTGGTTATCGCCCGAGTCCTGCTCTGGCTTTTCCGAGCATGGGAAGTGTTGTTAGTCATGAGTTTGAACCACGCAACAACATTCCGCCTTACATTTGTATTCCTGGCCAGCCGAATGAGTTTGCAGGGACGGGGTATCTGAGTTCTTCGTTTGCCCCGTTCAGTCTTGGTTCTGATCCGGCCGATGGCGGATTCACGGTGCGTGACCTGCAACTCCCGGGTGGTGTGACGGACGAGCGATTTACACGCCGCCGCCGCGCACTGGATGCGGTGAATCATCACTTCGTGAACAAAGAAAAAGCGGACTCACTGGATGCCGTCGATACTTTTTATCAGCGTGCTTACGGCATGATCAGTTCACCGCAGGCCCGCGAAGCATTTGATCTCAGCAAAGAAACGGATGCTCTCCGCGATGAATACGGTCGCAATCAGGCTGGAGCGCGAATGTTGATGGCTCGTCGCCTGGTCGAAGCGGGTTCTCGCTTTGTGACGTTGACTTATGGCGGCTGGGACATGCACGACAATATCGCAGGTGGCATGAACGGCCAGGTTCCGCCGTTTGATCAGGCTTACGCACGCCTGATTCGGGACCTTGACGAACGAGGGCGCCTGAAAGATACGATGGTGTGCATCGCCAGTGAATTTGGTCGTACGCCAAAAATCAACGGTACGGCCGGTCGCGACCACTGGCCGAAAGTATTCAGCGTTGTCATGGCTGGCGGCGGAATCAAGGGTGGACTGGTTTACGGCTCGTCAAATTCAACGGCCAGCGAACCGGAAGAAAAGCCATTGAATGTCGAGGACTGGGCTACGACGATCTATCATTGCCTGGGCATCACTGCAGACAAAGAACTGATGGCTCCTGGCGATCGACCGATCGAAATTGTAGACGGCGGTAAAGTTCGCTCCGAACTGCTGGTCTGAATTTCACAACTTCATGCAGCGCTGCGGATCGCCCATAAATTGGATTCGCAGCGTTGTTGTGCAGGTAGACTTTAAAATGCCCTGACATGGAAGCCGGGGGGTGCGTTTACGGGAAGGATTCCCGATGTCTTTCACTGGAAGAGATCTCGCCATGCGTTTTTCGTGGGCCATCACATTGTCTGTCGCGGTGTCGCTGCTGACGCCTCATTATTTGTCCGCAGCCGATCCGGCGTTGTCAATCATCGTGCCCCGCGGCGTACAACGCGGGACCGAGCAAGTCATCCGATTTGCCGGGGCTCGCCTGGACGACGCACAGGAAATTTTCTTCTACGAACCGGGCTTTGAGGTTCTTGAAATCAAGCCCGCCGACGCCAACAACATTGATGTAAAGATCCGGATCGCTGCTGATTGCGCACTGGGAGAACATACGGCTCAGGTGCGAACAAAGACAGGAATTTCCGAGTATCGCACGTTCTTCGTCGGTGCCCTCCCGGCGGTTGACGAAGTAGAACCGAACACAGACTTTGCTCTGCCGCAGCCGATCCCGATCAACAGTACCGTGGTGGGAACGGTCCAGAACGAGGATGTCGATTATTTTTTGGTCGAGGCAAAGAAGGGTGAACGGCTTTCGGTCGAAGTTGAAGGCATGAGATTCGGTCAGACCTTGTTTGACCCGTACGTCGCAATTCTGAATGACAAGCGATTTGAATTGTCCGCGGAAGATGATTCTCCGCTGCTGAAGCAGGATGCTGCGACTTCGATCGTTGTACCTGAAGACGGCAAGTACATAATTGAAATGCGAGACAGCGGATATGGCGGCAATGGCGAGTGCCGCTATCGTTTGCACGTGGGCAACTTTCCGCGTCCCATGTCTGTGTTTCCGGCTGGCGGCAAAGCCGGCGAAGCGTTGGAAGTCACGCTGATCGGGGATGCAAACGGTCCGATTGCGAAACCCGTCACACTCCCAAACGACGGCTCTGCTGAGACATTGATTTTTGCTGAAGATGCCACGGGCATTGCGCCTTCGGGTCATGTGATGCGGATCTCTTCCGTGCCAAATTCGCTGGAACTGGAACCGAACAACGGCTTTGAAAACGCGACTCCGGTTGCACAGTTTCCATCATCGTTCAACGGAATTCTGCAGGAACCTGGCGATGTTGATATCTACAAGTTCACAGCAACTGCCGGAAAAGTGTATGAAGTCGAATGCTACGGTCGCCGTATTCGGTCGGCGATCGATCCTGTGATGAATCTTTACAAGGCCAACGGTGAAGGTATCACAGGCAACGACGATTCACGCGGGCCGGACAGCTATTTCCGCTGGCAGGTTCCTGCGGACGGTGAGTATGCGATTCGGATTGCCGACCATTTGAATCGTGGCGGTCCCGAATTCGTATATCGCGTCGAGTTTCAGGAAGTCATACCGACGCTGATCGCCGGTATTCCCCGCGTGGCACGCTATTCACAGTCGCGCCAACAGATTTACATTCCCCGCGGGAATCGCTTTGGAACAATTATCTCCGCCGAACGGGTGAATTTCGGTGGCGAACTGACGATCGACGGAATCGAATTGCCCCCCGGAGTGACAATGACGGCTTTGCCGATGTCGGCAAACCTGAACACAATGCCAGTTGTATTCGAATCAGCTGCTGACGCGCCATTGGCCGGTGCGTTGGTGGATTTTCGCATGAAGACGACTGACCCGGCTCTGAATGTCAGCGGTCGGTTTTCGAATCGTGCCGACTTTGTGATCGCTGGACCGGGGCAGTCTTTGTACGTCTGGAAAGATGTCAATCGCCTGCCTGTGGCGACGATCGATGAATTGCCATTCAAGCTGGAGTTGATTCAGCCGAACGTGCCGATCGTGCGCAACGGAATGATGATGCTCAAGATCGTCGCGGCCAAAAAAGAGGGCTGGGACGAAGAAATCCGAATCCAGTTTCCGTTCCGCTCGCCTGGTGTCGGCGCGAGCAGTGAGATTGTGATTGCCAAGGGCCAGACTGAAGGTTTGTATCAGATCAACGCTGACGGCAATGCAGCTCTTGGCAAATGGCCAATGTATGCCCTTGGCTATGCTAATATCAACGGAGCGAGTTGGGCATCGACTCAGATGGCGTCGCTGGAAGTTGCGGATCCCTACGTCGGCATGACAGTGCAACGCTCGTCTGTCGAACAAGGGAAAGAAACCGACGTTGTGGTTGATGTACAGATCCTGAAGGAACTGAAAGCACCGGCCGTTGTGACTCTGGTTGGTCTGCCGCATAAAGTGACAGCAGAACCATTGCAGGTCACTGCGGAAACCAAAGAACTTGTCTTCAAAGTGAAGACCGCAGTGGATAGTCCTGAAGGAACTCATAAGAATATTTTCTGTCAGGTGACAGTGACGGAAAATAATGAAAGTATCGTGCATGCGCGAGTGGGTGATTCGGAATTGCGGATTGATAAGCCGCTGCCGATGCCGACCGCCGCTCCGATGCCTGAACCGATGCCGGTGGCAGCGGTGGTGGCAGCTCCGGTGCCGGTTGCTCCACCGGTGGAGAAGAGATTGACACGACTGGAGAAATTGCGATTGGAGTCTCAGAAAAAGACTGCAGGTCAGTGAGGACCGTTCAAGAATTGAGTTTTTTTTGATGTAGGATGGGACATTCATGTCCGTCGGGTTTACGTGAAACGCTGTCGAAACGAAGGCCCCTGTGCATCAGGAGTTTTTCATCTGCGGAGAGATCTTTGGCGAGACCTCGGACATGAATGTCCAAGCTACATGAATCGCAGCCGTAGTGACAATGACTTTTGGAATGATCAAGAGCAGCGGTTGTGCTGTATCAGAAATCCGGATATCGACTTCACCGCAATCTGCGGCGAGGCGTCTTAAGCGATTGGATAAGTTTCGATGAAATCGTTTGCATTCGTTTCAGTTGTTGTTGCCATTTTGCTGACGGTGAGTTCGTCATCGCCGGCGGATGATGTGGCACCTGCCTCGATCAGCGTCGCTCCATTAGACATTCATTTGTCTGCGGTGCGAGATCGACAGGGGATGATCGTCCAGGCTGTGATGGCGAACGGCCTCACTTCTGATGTGACTGATCAGGCAACGCTGACGGTTGAAAACGAAGCGTTCGTACGCCGGGATGGCGCGACGTTCTATCCCGTCGGCGATGGCGCGACAAAAATCACGGTCACCTATGGCGGCCACGCGGTGGAAGTCCCTGTCTTGGTCCAGAACTCGCTGGTGGATCCTCCGATTAGTTTTCGTCAGGATGTGATGCCGGTCTGGATGAAGTCCAGCTGTAACAACGGAAGCTGTCACGGGGCTGCACGCGGAAAAGATGGATTTCGCCTGTCATTGTTTGGCTTCGATCCGGAAGGCGACCACTATCGTCTCACTCGCGAAATCCCGGGTCGGCGCATCAACCTTGCATTGCCAGCGGAGAGCTTGTTGATGGAAAAATCGAGTGGCCAGGTGCCACATACCGGTGGAAAGCGATTTGAGGTCGGCAGCGAACATTACAGTACCGTGCTGAGATGGCTGGAAGCCGGGGCTCCAAACGATCCCGGTGCCGTGCCGAGCGTCGTGTCTGTTGAACTGTATCCAAAGAATGCAGTGATGGACGGCGAGGGCACGACTCAACGATTGACTGTGCGGGCAAAGTACTCCGACGGCACTGACCGTGACGTGACGAATCTGGCCTTCTTCAGTTCGAACAATGAAACCAGTGCGGAGATTGCTCAGACAGGCCTTGTCACGGCACACGCGCGCGGCGAAGCCTTCATCATGGCACGCTTCGACACGCACACCGTGGGTTCGCAGTTCATTGTGCTGCCAAAAGGCTTGCAGTACGAAGATCCGAAGACGCCTGAGTTCAACTACATCGACACGCTTGTTCACAGTAAGCTGCGTAAATTGCGGATTTTTCCATCTGAATTATGCACCGACGAAGAATTCATGCGGCGAGTTTCCGTGGACATCACGGGGACACTGCCAACCGTAGACGACTATGAGAAATTCGTTGTCGATACCGCCCCTCTAAAACGCGAAAGACTTGTGGACGAACTTCTGCAGCGCAAAGAGTTTGTGGATATCTGGGTGATGAAATGGTCTGAGATCCTGCAAGTGCGGACAATCGCAAATCGCGTGGAAACCAAGCCAATGCTGGCGTACTTTAACTGGCTGAGAGAAAAGATCGCCAGTAACACACCGACTGATCAGATGGTCCGGGAGATTTTGGGATCAAGCGGCGGATCATTCGCGAATCCTGCGACAAACTATTACCAGACGGAGACCGAAACACTGAAGACTGCCGAGAATGTGGCGCAGGTTTTCATGGGCATGCGAATCCAGTGTACTCAGTGCCACAATCATCCGTTTGATCGCTGGACGATGAACGATTATTACAGCTTTGCAGCGTTTTTCGCGCAGATTGGTCGGAAACCGGGAGAAGATCCTCGCGAAACGATTATCTTCAATTCCGGTGGTGGCGAAGTGACGCACCTTGTTGGCGGCGTTGTGATGAAGCCTAAGTTTCTGGGTGGAATTGAACCGGATCTGGCCGGACGTGATCGTCGCCAGGTGCTGGCCGAATGGCTTGCGTCTCCGGAGAATCCTTACTTTGCAAAAAACCTTGCCAACATCGTGTGGTCCCATTTTCTTGGGCGCGGAATTATTAATGAAGTGGATGACGTGCGCGTCAGTAATCCAGCTGTGAATGCAGAGCTGCTTGATGAGCTTGGCAAACGGTTCACTGAATACAACTATGACTTCCGTAAACTCGTGCGAGATATCTGCACATCACGTACATATCAGTTGTCAACCAAGGCCAATGAATCCAACGAAGCTGATCATCGCAATTTCGCTCATGCCGAACTGCGACGTATCCGTTCGGAAGTCATGCTGGACTGCATCAGCGAGGTCACCAGCACTCAGGATAAGTTTCCGGGCTTGCCTGTCGGAGCCCGCGCCGTGCAGATCGCTGACGGCAATACGGCCACGTACTTCCTGACAACGTTTGGTCGCGCGAAACGCGAGACGGTATGCTCGTGTGAAGTGAGGATGGAACCGAACCTGTCGCAGGCGCTCCACTTGATCAATGGCGACACTTCCAATGCAAAGATCCAGCAGGGCGGCCTTGTGGCCAAACGGCTTGAAGAAGGGAAAATGCCGGAAGAGATCATCTCAGAAATGTATATTCGCTGCTTTTCGCGAAAACCGATCGCAGAAGAAGTTACTTCGCTGATGGCCATCGTGGCGGAACAGGAAAACAAGAAGGAAGCTCTGGAAGATATTTTCTGGTCTCTGCTGAATTCGAGCGAATTCCTGTTCAACCATTGATCATGTCGATTGTCGGGATTTTACCGTTCCGATCGCGAAGGATGATCAGAGTTTTGGATATACGGGGGCAGTGCGGGCTGAGTTGTGCGGCATAGTCTCATGATAGACAGCTTGGATTGAATTCAGTGGGCCTCGAAAAATATGAGGGATCGGATGAGCGACTTTGACGTTTTGTCCTCAGGAGTTTCAATATGAATCAGCGTAAATCATTCTTGCCTTGTTTTTCCGCTGGCCTTGCTGCTTTTGCGATGCAGGTCGTGGCTTCCGTCAGTATGGCAGATGACAAGGTGACTTTCGAAGACCATATCAAGCCGATTCTGCGTGAAAAGTGTCTGACTTGTCACAACACGAACAAGAAGACATCCGACCTGGACCTTTCGTCGTACTCGTCGCTCATGCAGGGTGGGGCTGCTGGTGCGTCTATTGAAGTGGGCGATTCCGGTGCCAGCTATCTCTACAGTCTGGTATCGCATCAGAGCGAACCGTTCATGCCGCCGGAGGCAGACAAGCTTCCCGATGCATCGCTCGACCTGATCAAGAAGTGGATTGATGGAGGTGCGCCGGAAACGTCATCCAGCAAAGTATCGCTGCCAAAGAAAAAAAATGCCGCGATGACAGTAAACGTGGCGGCAGGCGCTCGACCTGAAGGTGCACCGCCGATGCCGGACGTTTTGAACGTCGAACCGGTGGTTCACACGTCCGCGACAACGGCAGTCTCGGCGATCGCGACAAGTCCGTGGGCGAAACTAGTCGCTGTAGCAGGCCAGAAGCAGGTGGTGCTGTATCACACAGAGACACTCGAACCGCTCGGCGTACTTCCGTTTCCCGAAGGTGTTCCTCGAGTCCTGAAATTCAGCCGCAACGGCGCTTTGCTGCTCGCGGGCGGTGGCCACGGAGCTGCCAGGGGACTGTGTGTCGTGTGGGACATCAGGACTGGCGAACGCATCATGACGGTCGGCGACGAACTGGATGAAGTACGCGCTGCGGACATCAGTGCCGATCAGTCACTGATCGCACTCGGCGGCCCGGGAAAAATCGTCCGCGTCTATAACACGTCCACTGGCGAACTCGCCTACGAATGCAGGAAGCACACTGATTGGATTTACTCCGTCGAGTTCAGCCCGGACGGCGTGCTGCTGGCCACTTCGGATCGCAACGGCGGACTAATGGTATGGGAAGCCCACACAGGTCGTGAGTATCTGGTGCTCTCCGGACACACGGCAGCAGTGACTTCGGTTTCATGGCGAATCGATGGCAACGTGCTGGCATCTGCGAGTGAAGACACCACCATTCGACTTTGGGAAATGGAAAACGGTGGTCAGATTAAGTCATGGGGAGCGCATGGTGGTGGAGTATTTTCTGTCGAATACTGCCGCGATGGACGCATCGTCTCAACCGGGCGTGACAAAGTCACAAAATTATGGGACGGTAGTGGAGTCGCGTTAAAGGACTTCGAAGCGTTCAACGATTTGGCCCTGCAGACAACGCATTGCGACGAAACTGACCGCGTCATTGCAGGTGACTGGACGGGCGAAATTCGCGTGTGGAATGCTGCTGACGGAGCCCGCATTGGCCAGCTGACATCGAATCCGCCGACGCTGGAATCACGTTTGGCAACTGCACAGGCACAGGTGGCACCGACGGTCGAGAAAGTCACTGCCGCAACCGTTGAACGTGATGCGACCGTTGCCGCTCAGACAGCTCAAACACAGAAGATTGATGCGGCAAATGTTGCCTACACCCTGGCGCAGAAGAAGTTCACCGATCAGCAAGCCGTCATCACCGCCGACGAACTGAAGCTGGTCGCTGAGCAGACCAAAGATCAGTCGCTCACTGTCAGCGTCGCGGCGTTGCAGAAAGCGCTTCCGGATCTGAAGGTCGCCGCAGAAAAATCGGCTGCGGCTTTAGCAATGACGCCGACCGATGAGGAACTCAAGAAGGTCGTGGAGCAGCTCAACGCACAGGTTGTGGCCCGTGACGCAGAACTCAAGACATCGGAAACCGAACTCGCCCAGACTAAAACTAACGTGATTACCATCACCAATAATGTCGCTGCACAGAAGCAGCAGCTCACAGTCGATGACCAGGCGATGGTCGCAGCCAAAGTCGTCGTCGATACTGAAACCGCCGCGCTGCCACCGTTTCAGGCAGCATCCGCTGCGAAAGAGCAGGCGTTGGCTGCAGTGCAGCAGGAAGTCAATCGAGCAAACGCGATGGTCACTCGTTGGCAGCATTACATTGCCCTGCGAGATGAACTGGCAGCGCTCGACGCGGCCAAAGCCAAACGCGACGAAGTGCAGTTGACATCGCTGGAAGCCCAGGCTGCTCTGCAGGAGAAACAGCAGCAGATTGCAGCGGCCCAAACCGCCATGCAGGAGGCTCAGGGGATCGTGACCGCAAATGACCAGAAAGTGAAAGATCTGACGACTGCGGTCGCGACGATGGAAGCTCAGAAGGTCGTCCAGTTAGATGTCATGACAAAGACTCAGACCGCTGTCCCACTGCTCAAAGCCGCCTTGGTTCAGGCCACTGCAGCCTTGGCTGCATTGCCCGAGAATGCTGAGATCAAGTCCTCAACTGAAAGTCTGGCCGCAGTGGCTGACCGCCACGAAAAATCCATTGTTGTGATGACCGAAGCGATTGCCGTGATGGATAAGGCCATGGCGGCTGCCAAAACAGAAATGGAACTCTCTGTCAAGACAATCGCTACCGCAACCGAGACGCTGCAGGCAACTGAAAAGTCGATGCAGGCCCTGACGGCAGAAGTCCCGGCAATTGAGGTTATCGTGACGACGACGACAGGCGAACTCACCACTGCCGAACAGGCCGTTGCCGCAGCTGCCGCAATCGTCGAGGCCCGCCGTCAGCAAATGCGTCCTGAGTTGCAGGTCACATCAGTCAGGTAGGCAGAGAGTCTACCACACATGGTTAAATCGTAGTCTGCACGCGGGGAGAATTGCGTCCGGCAAGCGGAGCGGCATGGTTGTCAAAGGTGTCTGGAACTCTCCGGCATCTGTCTTAGGCGAGTGGCAGAAATGAATTTACCGGTACGACGGACTTCCAGTCCGTCGCCTGGTGCTACTCGACGGACTGGAAGTCCGTCGTACAAATTGCGGATGGTAAGTTCTATCCTGCCGCTCGCCTTAATGCGGTGCTTTCTGATGCCTTGCCGTCTCATCATACTCTTCACGACTGTGATTGGAGCGGGGTTGTTGCTGGCACCGTGGCCGCCACTGGGAGTTGCCGGCGAATGGGTGTGGCCGCGGCACACACTGCCCACGAATTTCGTTGAGTCGCTGGACCGACTCATCTGGCCGCTGATCTGCGGGAGTTTGATCGTCGCCTTCTGTGCCGCAGGGCTGCGACGGATTGCCAGTGTCGGCTCCATGCACCGAGGACTTTTGCTGGTGGGACTGACGGGACTCAGTTTTCTCTGGCTGAACGCTGCGCGACAGGCTGCACCATCGCCACATCGCGAACTTCGGCCCGTCTGGATTCTGTACGATAAGTATGTCTCCGGGTATTTCTTTGAAGCGACGTTCAATGTGGCATCGACGCAACAGATGCTGGTGGACTATGAATCACGGATGGCAAAAGGTGACGTGCTGCACGCAGGCACGCACCCGCCGGGATTGTTGCTGCTGAATCGCGGGTTGCTGAAACTGACAGCCGAGTACCCTTCCGTCGTCCGGTTTTCACAAGCTGTTCAGAACGGTGAATCGGTCCGCATGTTCCGCGCAGTCGAAGCGGCAGGCCAGATTGCTCGGCCATTGTCGGCAACGGAATTCGCGGCGTTACATCTCTCGTCAATGTTTTCGACAATGTTTGCGGCGATGACTGTCATTCCGGTGTTTGGGTTGACTCGACGACTCACAGATTCCAGGACCGCATGGCGCGCTGCCGCGTTGATGATCACTGTGCCGACGATCGGGATATTCGTTCCGCGTTCAGATGTGCTCTACGCCTGCAGCGGCATGTTTCTGGCATGGGCGGCTGTCTCCGCGATCCTGACGCAGCGGCGGGCCAAGCGCTGGCTCCTCTCCCTGCTCTCTGGATTCATGCTGTTTTGCTGTCTGCTGTTGAGCCTGGCGCATGTGCCGGTGCTTGTGATGCTGGCAATGTTCGCGGTGGGTTTCGTGTTGCTTGACTTGAAAGCCCGATTCGGTGGGATACTGGAAACGACAATCGTAGCCGCCGCATCATTCCTGATCGTCTGCGTCGCGTGGCAACACTGGACGGGCTGCAACCTGTTCAATGTGTGGCGCATGAATCTGGCAAATCATGCAGGGTTCTACTCCCAGTCCGTTCGCACATGGTATGCGTGGTTCGCCGTCAATCCGCTCGAACTCGCGATGGCGGTTGGTCTCCCCATGGCGGCGATGGCCATCGTGATGCTTGTGCAAACAATGAAAGGCATTCGTTTCTCGAACCCGAAAAGTGTGACCAATGGCCGACTGTTTGCCATCGCATGTGCGTTGACATGGACATTGCTTTGGCTGTCCGGGAAGAACATGGGCGAAGCCGCTCGTTTGTGGTGTTTCCTGACTCCTTGGGTTGCCATTATCGCGGCGGAAGCCGTTGATTCAGACGCGATCAATTCACAAAAGACCTGGCTGGCGTTGCTGATTGCCCAATTGACGATTGCGACAATCACCGTTGGACGTGTCAGCGGCTTTCTGGAGTTCTGAAAGTAGCCGTCACGCTCCGCCGTGACTCTGCAATCGATGTTGTAAAAAGTCGTTGGCAGCGGAGTTGGCGAGAGTTGGGGTGGAAGGGATTCTGTACACTATTCTGACTTCGGTCTGACAGATCTCGACGTGCTTGATCAGGAGTTTCATC